>CAZWXG010000060.1:0-14605 GCA_964637825.1 uncultured Acidobacteriota bacterium | reverse complement strand
GGAGAGGTCCCCGGTGATCAGCACGAAGTGGAGCCGCCCCCGGGCGCGCAGGATATTGTCCCGGCCGATCAGGAGAATGCGTGCGCGCACCGCGAAACCGAACAGGGCCTCCGGGGAAGCCACAGCCTGCTTTCTTGTCATGGCCCCATTGTACCATTGTGGGGGCGGGACGGTTGGGCTCGAAGTGCCGCGCGGAATCTGGCACAATCGGAACATGAAGATCGAGCTGCCCGAATACGCCCGAGTGGTCCGCGACCTGGCCTGTGGCCTCCACCCCTACCGCACCCTGCTGCCGAGGTTCGAGGAGAGCCCGGTCGCGCGCCGGGTCGAGACGCCGGCCACCCCCCTCGGCCCGCTGCTCGAGCAGGCGCGGGTCGACATCCGGCCGGAGGAGGGGTTCTGCTTCGTGGACATCCAGGTGCCGGCCATCGCGCTGTTCGAGTCCTATTACCGCTCCGGGAGCGGGCTCGACCTCTACCTCGACCTGGCGCACGAACTGACCCACCTGCGCCAGTTCTACGAGGGGAAGGAGCTGTGGGACCACGATCTGCACTACGTCGACCGCCCCACGGAAATCGAGGGGTACGCCGTCGCCGTGGCGGAGGGGGTGCGGCTGGGGATGACGGAGGAGGAGGTGATCCGCCACCTGTCCAATCCCTGGCTCAGCCCGGCCGAGGTCGCCCGGCTCCGCGCCAACGTGGAGCGTTTTCTTTCCAACGGCCGCCCCGGGAGATAGCGGATCAGCCCGCGTAGGTCCGCAGGATATCCCAGAAGGCTCCGCGATAGCCCCTGCCGATCGCTTCGACGAGGCGTTCGTTGGAATCGTAGTTGTAGTTCCGCTTCGGCCGCGAGGGGTCGAAGAACAGGAACTTCGGGTCATCCCCGATGAGGGCGTCCAGCCGCTCGAAGACGGAACCGGCGATTGTCGGCTCCAGGAAGAATTCCGGCTCCACGCCGTCGTTCCGCCCCAGCTCTGCCGCCAGCGGCGTCCCCGGGAAGATCCGCACGCCCAGGGAAACCCCCGCCAGGTCCGCCCCCGCCCGGCGGACCATCTCCACCGTCCGCTCGATCCCGCAAAGCGTTTCCCCCGGGGCGCCCAGGAGCAGGTCGAGCATCACCGCCATCCCCTCCCCGCGGGCGTGGCGGACCGCGTCGATGACGTCGGCGGGAACGTGGTCGCGCCCCAGCCTTTGCAGCATGGACTCGTCCCCGTGGTCGGCGCCGAAATCGATGCCGACGCAGCCGGCCGTGCGCATCGCCCGGGCCAGCTCGCGCGAAAAGGGGGCCGGGGTACAGTAGGCATACCAGCGCAGCTTCCCCCCCAGCCCCCGGCGCGCGATCTCCCGGCAGACCTCCAGGACGTGGGTTTCGGAGAGGTTGAACTCCCCGTCGCAGGTGTGAAGGACGTCGATCCCCAGCTCGAGCAAGTGCCCGATTTCGTCGGCCACCGCTTCGGGCGGCCGGCGGCGCACCATCTTTCCCTTGGCGACCGGGTCGGCGCAGTAGATGCAGCGACGCGAGCACCCCCGCTGGGTCTCGAATCCCGCCTGCCCCCCCTCCCGGAAATAGCGGCCGTTGTCGAGCCAGCGCCGCCGCATCCGGGGGAGCCGGTCGAGCCGGCCGAAGCGGGGGGGATTGCGCCTCCAGACCCCTTTTTGCTCCACGATCAGGCCGGGGAGGCCCTCCACCGGCAGATGCCGCTCGAGCCGGCGGGCCAGTTCCGGCAGGACGAATTCCCCTTCCCCCCAGATGCCGTAATCGGCCCCGGTCAGTTCGAGGATTTTCCCGGGCATCACCGAAAACCCGACCCCCCCCAGCACGATCGGAGCGTCGCTCGCGCGCCGTACCGCACCGACCATCCGCGCGAACCCGGGGAGGAAGCTGCCGAGGTTCGGATAGGCGCAGTCGTCGGTGTTGCGCAGGGTCATGCCCACCAGGCCGCACTCTTCCTCCGCCAGGAATCGCCCGATGGCGGCCTCCGGGTCCTCCTCCCAGCAAGTGTCGAGGATGGACACCGCGTGCCCGGCCGCGTCGAGCGCTGCGGCGAGGTAGTCCAGGGCGATCGGCGCCACCGGGGGCCGAAGGCGGTTGGTGTTGATCAGACCCGTGCGCATCTGCCGATTCTCCTTAGGGGGCCGGGGTTGGTTCCGCCGGAGGATCATAGAGGAATTTTGTTTCGCTGTAAAACCGGATCTGATATCGTGACGCCGTCCGCCCCACCAGCCTCGATCCCCGAAGCGGCGGCGGATCGAGCGGCAGGGCCACCATGACTTTTCCGGACGGGCATCATCGCAGGCAGGGGAGGAACCCTCACGGACGGCCGCACGGACGGCCGCACGGCGCGAGGACCGACCACGCGCCCCATCACCCCCGGCGCACGCACCAGCCTCACCCCGCGCCCCACCCCAACGAACTGCCGAACGGCCTGCCCGAGGATCCCGGGGACATCGAGGAACTGGTCCACCCCGGCAGCACCGGGGAAGAGGCGGCCTACCTGCAGGGTCTGGTCGACTCGCACGCCAAGGTCACGGTGGTGCTCACGGACGGGGAAAAATTCCGCGGCCACATCCGCTACTACGACAGGGACTGCTTCAGCATCGGGCTGTCGGCCCGGGGCCCCCGCCTCCTGCTGCGCAAGGAGCACGTCGCCTACATCGCCGAAGAATAGATCAATCCAGTAAAACCCATTCTATCAGTACTATACGGATCCATCCTTTCCTACCGGAAAGGGTTTCGGGCGGCGGAATTTCCGTCCCGGCCGGGCCATTTTGCCATAATGCCGGACGCCAGGATGCCGATATCATGGGGGAACCGCGCACGCAGACGGACGGCAGTGGAAAAGCGAGGGTACCTTGCGGGCAGATGTATTCCAGAAATGGGCTAAATCCTTTAAATTCGTGCTGGTAGGATGCGGTCGGATGGGCCACTGCTACGCGACGGTGATCCACAACCACCCGCGCATGAGTCTCGAGGCCGTCATCGATCCCAATCCCGAAGCGGCCAAGGCGTTCCGGCATTCCTTCCGGTGCAAGTCCTTTGGTTCGGTGGAGGAGTACCTGGCCGCCGGACACCCGGCCGAAGGGGCGGTGATCTGCACTCCCCCGGTCAGCCACGCGGAGATCGCCACGCGCCTGCTCGGCAACCGGATCCACACCCTCTGCGAACCGCCGCTGGCGCTCGATCCGGAGTCGGCCGTGAGGACGCAGGAGACGGCACGCGGGTGCGGGGCCACCCTCATGATGGGGTCCAGATTCCGCTTCGTGGCCGACGTCATCCAGGCCAAGGGGCTGATCCAGGCCGGCATCCTCGGCCACGTGCTCGAATTCGAGGGGGATTTCCGCGAAACGGTCGACATGACTTCGCGCTGGAACGTCCGGCCCGAAATCAGCGGGGGGGGGGTGCTCATGGACGGCGGTCCCCAGGGCGTCGATGTCGTGCGCTACCTGTTCGGCCCCATCCAGGCGGTCCGGGCCGAGGAGGGGCGCCGGGTCCAGTCCAGGGACGTGGAGGACACCGTCCGGCTGACATTGAGCACCGAGCCGGGCATTCTCGGAACCCTGCACCTGAGCTGGGCGCTCAAGAACAACGGCGAGGACTACTTCCGCATCTACGGCACCCAGGGGAACATGTGCATCGGCTGGCGGAAATCGCTCTACCGCCCCACCGGGGCGGCCGACTGGATCCACTTCGGTGAGGGGTACAGCACCCAGAAGGCCCTCGGCGTACAACTGAATCATTTTATTGATGTGATTGCGGGAGAAGAGACCCCGGAGATCACCTCCGAGGAGGAACTCGCCTCCGTGCGCGTCATCGAGACCGCCTACCGCTCGCTCGCCACCGGCAGGCACATGAACATCGGCACGACGGACGCGAACGCGGCCGAGGCCCGCAAGCTCTCGTTGATCTCCACCTCGGCGAAACCTTTCCCCACCTGGATTTTCAACCGCTGAACCCCGGGCGGCGGTCCCTTTGTGTAAAAGCTCTGTAAAAGGAGCCCCCGGGGCGTTGCACATCCCTTTTCGAGGCCCTAAAATCATCGGGTATAACCTTGAATAGGATGCAGCAGATGACCCGAAGCCTTTTCAGATCGGCCCGATCCACGGGCAAAACCCTCCGCGTCGTCCTCATCAAGCCGTCGAAATACGACGACGAGGGCTACGTCATCCGGCATTTCCGGGGGGTACTGCCGAGCAACACCTTGGCCTGCCTGGCCAGCCTCACCCGCGATGTCGCAGAGCGGCGCCTGCTCGGGGACATCGACGTCGAGGTGGAGCTGCTGGACGACACGGTCGAGAAGATCCCCGTGCGGCGCATCCTCCGGTCGCACCGCCCGCCCCGCACCAGGACGGTGATCGCCCTGGCCGGCGTGCAGTCCAACCAGTTTCCGCGGGCGGCCGACCTGGCCCGGAAATTCCGCGCCGGGGGCCTCGAGGTCCTCATCGGCGGCTTCCACGTCAGCGGGATGCTGGCGATGCTCGAGGGGGTCTCGCCCGAAATCCAGGAACTGCTCGACCTGGGCGTGACCGTGGTGAAAGGAGAGGTGGAGGAAACCTGGGGGGACCTGCTCCGGGATGCGGCCGAGGACCGGCTGCAGCCGCTGTACGACTTCATGGACCGCAAGCCCGATCTTCACGACCGCCCCATCCCGATGATCCACGGGGACTATCTCAGGAAATTCATCGTCTCCAACTTCGGGACCATCGACTGCAGCCGCGGCTGCCCCTTCAACTGCAGCTTCTGCTCCATCATCAGCGTCCAGGGGAGAAAGATGCGCGAACGCTCCCCGGAGGCGCTCTTCCGGTCCCTGCGCGAAAACTACGCCCGGAGCCGGGTCAATTTTTATTTTTTCACCGACGACAATTTCGCCCGCAACGGCTACTGGCGCGAAATCTTCCTCGAGCTCATCCGGCTGCGGGAGGAGGAGCGGATCCCGATCCAGTTCATGATCCAGGTGGACACGCAGTCCTACCGCATCCCCGATTTCATCCCGCTCGCGGCCCGGGCCGGGTGCACCCAGGTCTTCATCGGGATGGAGAGCATCAACCCCCGGAACCTCGAGGCGGTCGGAAAGACCCAGAACCACGTAGAGGACTACGCGCGGCTGATCGCCGCCTGGCACGAGGCCCGGGTGGCGACCCACGTCGCCTACATCTTCGGCTTCCCTTTCGACACCCCGGAGTCGCTCCGTTCCGACGTGGCGCGGCTGCAAAACGAACTGCAGGTGGAACAGGCGTCGTTTTTCATGCTGACCCCGATACCGGGCTCGCAGGACCACGCCCGCATGGTGCAGAGCGGGGAGCCGATGCACCCCGACCTGAACGATTACGATTCGTTCCACGAGACGATCCGGCACCCGAACTTCCGCCCCGGGGAACTGGCGGCCTCCTACCGGGAGGCCTGGAAGAATTTCTATTCCTTCGATTACATGCGCGACGTGCTCCGCCGCGCCAACCCGGAAAATTACCGGAACATCTTCTTCGATTTCATCTGGTACCGGAACTCGGCGCTGATCGAGGGGGGGCACCCGATGCTGCACGGCTTCTTCCGGCTCAAGGACCGCGTCGACCGCCGGCCCGGGTGCGTCGTGGAGTCCCGATGGCGCCATCTCCTCCGGCGCAGCCGCGAAATCCGCGCCACGCTCCGGAGCTGGCTGGCCCTGACGCTCGAAATGGAGGAGCTCTGGCTGCAGACGCGCAAGCGCAGCGAAGCCGAACTGCGGCTGGTGGCCGAGATCGAGAGCCTGCGCGGCCAGCTCAACCGCAACCTGCGCGCCGCCGAACTGCAACTCGCGCACATGCGCGCCCGGCTGCAGTTCCCGGAACTGCGGGTGCCGTCGCGGCTGGCGCTGGCGCTGCGCGACCTGAATTTCGGGATGGCCAAGCGCCTGACCTATTCCCGCTCCGATCTCCGTCAATTCTGGCAGCGGGCCACCGCCCGGCCGGTCGGGCTGCTGGCCCGCCCGCACCGGGTGGTCCTCAATTTCCTGAAGGACGCCCAGCTGTTCTTCCTGTTTCTGAGAGACCTGGCCCGGGTCTGAAGCGGGGCGCAGTCGTACCCGGAACGACAAAGGGCGGCCGTCACCGGCCGCCCTTCTCTTGGTTACCTTCGTGCGCTGATGGAACGGAATCCTACCGGGGGCGTTCCGCGGAGAGCGCCTTGTCCTTCGGGATACTCATGTACCCCCCCGCCTTGTTCTTCTGCACCCAGTTGATCACCACCTCGTAGCGGACCCGGTTCTTGCCCACCAGGAACTGGATCGGTTCGTTGATGAGGCGGTCCTTCTTCTCCAGCTGGCTGTCGTCCACGAAGATCTTGAGGTTGAACTTCCCCTTCTTGTGGTCGGTACGGGTCAGCTGAATGCGGATATCCTCGACCTTGACCAGGTTTTTCTTGTCGGGGAGGGTGAACTCGAAGAAATCGCGCTCCCCCTTCAGCCGGAGCTGGGCCAGTTCGCCCGAATTCTTCGCCACGGCCGCGCTCAGGGTATCCTTGACATCCACGAGCTGGCGCCGGGTTCCCTCCAGGTCCCTGCGGGTGGTTTCCAGGTCGGTGCGGACGGTCCCCACCTCGGTCCTGACGCCTCCGACCTCGGTGCTGACCTGGCCGATCCTGCTCTCGGCCTCGCTCTTGACCGCCTGCACCTGGGCTTCCACGTGCGAGGTTTCGGCCTTGGTGGCCAGAGCCTGGGACAGTTCCTGTTTCGTCTTCTTCCCCTCGGCCTGGATCTGGGCCGCGGTTTTCTTGAAGGTCTCCTCGGCGCTCCCCACGGCCTCTTCCAGGTTGGACTTCAGATCCGAAACCTGGCTGGTCAGGGACGCTTCCGCCACCTTGTTGCGGGTCTCCAGTTCCGCGATGCGGGCGCCGATCTGATCGAGCTCGGCCTGCTGCGCCCGTCGGTACCGGGAATGGGAGTAGAAGAGGTAAATCACCAACAGAAGCAGAATCAGGATAAGGGCGAGCTTTACGGCCTCCGGCACCAGGCCCTTTTCCTGGCGCGCCGGTTTTTGCAGATCCGGGTTTATGGTACTCATCACACCTCCTGGTGCCTGAAAGGGCGGCACACGCGGCCGCCGCGACCGCCCCAATCATACGGCCGCCCCGTGGAAAGTGCAATAAGGCTGATGGGGCCCTAAGGCGCGGCCTCCTCCGGCACCTCGGGTTCCGTTCGGGCCGACCGCCGGGCGCGGGTCAGGAAGTAGCCGACGAGCGCGGCCAGGATGCTCGAACCGACCCAGAGGTTCAGCGTCGGAGAGCGCCGGAAGCCGAAATAGAGCATCACCCCGGAGAAGGCGAGGTAGACGAGGGCGGCCGCCAGGGCGGCGGTCTGCGGCCGGCTGAACTCCTTGCGCCGGAACCGGACCCAGAAGAGGGAAAAGATCGTCAGCGCCGAAAACAGGGTGAGGATGGCGCCCACGTTGCTGAGCACTTCCCCGAGCTGGTAGGCCAGGACCAGGAAGAGGGCGATGGCGCCCTGGAGCATGACGGCCCCCACCGGGGGGCGCCCCTCCTTCCCCTTGAGGGCCGCGGGGAGAAACCCGTCCCGGGCCATGGCGGCATAGACGCGGGGTCCGAGGAACGTCATCGCGCTGACGGCCGAGATGAAGGCGATGATCGCCAGCACCGACATGCAGGCAGCGCCGAAGTCGCCCACCACGTCGCGCATGATCAGGTGGCCGAGGGTGATCCGGGCGGTTTCATAGTCGTTCACCACCCGGAACTGCTCGGGGGTGAGGTTGGCCACGAAGACCCAGTTCACGAACAGGTAGAGGACGCCGACGATGGAGCACCCCAGGATCAGGGCCCGGGGGACGTCGCGCCGGGGGTTGCGGAATTCGGAAGCGGCGTAGACGGCCGCGTTCCAGCCGCTGAAGGCGAAGGCGATGAAGAAGAGGTTCTGCATGAAGGCCCCCAGCGGGAAGCCTTCCGAGGGGTTCGTGGGCTGCCAGGTGGGCCAGGCGTTGTTCCCGCCCCCCAGGCCGACGGCGATGAAGCCGACCACGAGGACGATCTTGAGCGCCACCAGCGCGTTCTGCGCCGTGACCGAAAATCTCAGGCCGACGGCGTGCACCGCCGTCATCAGGAGGATCAGCGCGACGGCGAACAGCGTCGGGTTCACCCAGGCGCCGAGCGTATGCGCGAAGGCGCCCGCGGCGATGGCGTCGATGGCGATCGGCGCGGAAAACCCGAGCAGCAGGGAGGCCCACCCGGCCAGGTACCCGAGCGCGGGGTGCACGAGGGTGGACAGGAACCGGTACTCCCCGCCCGAACGGGGGACGATCCGGGCGATTCCGGCATAGGCCCGCGCCCCGCACAGCGCGAGGAGCGCGCCGATCACCCAGGCCAGCAGGATCTGCCCGGGGGTGAGGTCCTGGGCCATGTAGCCCGTGCTCAGGAACACTCCCGCGCCGATCATGTTGGCGATCACCATCCCGACCCCGGAATACAGCCCCAAGCGATGATCTTTCATTCACTCCCGCCCTTCGTCGCCGTTTTTCGCCGTTGGTTGATGCTCTGCAATACGCCCGCGGCGGGTGCATGTTTCAGGCCCCGCCGGCGGAAACCCCATCCCGGCCCGGGGATCCCCCCCGCCCCGGCGGGTTTCCGCGGCGTGCCGGCCCGGAGTTTTTCTTGATGCCGGGGCGCGCGCACGTTACCTTGTGGATATGATGAAACTCATGGCCATAACCGCTCACCCGGATGACGAGGCCGGGGCTTTCGGGGGAGCGCTGCTCTGCTACCACGCGCGCGGGGTGGAAACCTCCGTCATCTGTCTCACCCCGGGACAGGCGGCCACCCACCGGGGACCGGCCCGTTCCGACGGGGAGCTCGCCGCCCTGCGGCGCGCCGAGTTTGCCGCATCCTGCCGCATCCTCCATGTCGACCATGGCGAGGTCCTCGATTACCCGGACGGCGGGCTGGTCCGCGCCGACCTCCTGGCCGTGGTCGGGGACCTGACGGAGCGGATCCGCACGATCCGGCCCCACGTCATCCTGACCATGGGCCCGGAAGGGGCGGTCACGGGACACCCCGATCACTCCATGGCCTCCCTGTTCGCGACCCTGGCCTACCAGTGGGCGGGCCGGCGCGACCGGTTTCCGGAGCAGCTGGAGGCCGGGCTCGAGCCGCACCGGACGCAGAAGCTCTATTACTCGACGGCCGCCTTCACCCTCCCCGAACGGCCGCCGGTCTCCCCGCCCCCCTGCTCGGCCACGCTGGCGATCGGCCCCTGGGTGGAGGAGAAGATCGCGGCGTTTCGGGCCCACGCCACCCAGGCCCCGCTCTGGGAAGCGTTCGCCCGGGCCATGCGCCGGTTCGGGGACAAGGAACTGTATCACCTGGCGGCGGTATCGCAGCCCTCGGTCGCGGAAGCCGAATCGGACCTCCTCGAGGGAGTTTCCGGATAGACCCGCAGGCCGCAAGCGCAAGGTTCCGATTGACATATCCGGATTCGAATCCTTAGTATAGGGGGCATCCGGATCGGGTGGCGGCCGCCAGACGGTGTGGCGGCTTTTTATTTTGCGGCCATGACCGGTCAGGGAAAAATGCACAACGACAGGAGCGGGTTCCCATGGAAAAAGAGACTGGGAAAGTGAAGTGGTTCAATAACGCCAAAGGCTACGGCTTTATCGAGAGAAACAGCGGCGGCGATGTCTTCGTGCATCACACCGCCATCCAGATGGACGGATTCCGGACCCTCGCGGAGGGGGAGCCCGTCAGTTTCTCGGTGACCGAGGGCCCGAAGGGGCTGCAGGCGGAGAACGTCACCAAGGCCGAGGAATAGCCGGGCGCCCGACTGCCGCAGGGTTTTTCCCGGGACGGCCGGCGCCGCGGGGAACGGATTCACAGGTTCGCGCGGATATACCGGCACATCGCCAGGCCGAGCACTATGTTGAAGGGGAAGACGCCCGAGGTGTAGTGCCCGCAGCGCAGCCGGAAGGTGGAGTGGTCGAGCCCCAGCCGGCGGTATTCCCCCAGGACGATCTCGGACAACTCGGGAAGGAACGTGTAATCGTACATCGCGTGTACGAGCAGGGAGCGCTTCCCGGTCCCCCGCAGTTTCGGGAAGTAGGCCATGGGGCTGATCGGCATCCAGATTTTTCTCAGCTCCTCCAGTTCGACGTGTCCCCGGAGCCCCGCCAGAACATGGTGGGTGGAGATTCCTTTCCAGACGACATCGGCGAACCAGGGGGAGACGTGGTTCTGGACCGCCACCCCGATCCTCGGGTCGTGCGCGGCCGTGATCAGGGCGGTGCAGGACCCGAGGCTCGTCCCCAGGATGGCGAACCGGCTGTACCCCTGCCGCTCGAGCCAGTCGATGGCGGCGCGGCAGTCCATGACCGCCTGCCTCGTGGCCTCCAGCGTCCGTCCCAGGTTCGGCGAAAGGGCGTAATCCGCCCGCTCCAGCTCCTCGGGCATCCTCAGGTCGTGGTAAGGCTGGCTCAGGCGCAGCGCCGACAGGCCGAAGGCGTTGAGCAGCCGGCAGAGCGACAGGTGCCCCCCGGCGTCGGCGTTCCACTGCGGAAGCACCAGCACCGCCCGCCCGCGGGAATCGGCGGGGAAGAACCGCCCGTGCACCGTGTTGTTCCTTTCATAGCGGGTCGCGAGCGGGCTCGGGTAGGTCAGGTGTTGCCCGTCCAGGCGGTAGTCCCGCACCGGGGCATAGGCGTGATAGCGCTCGCTCTCCTCGACCGCCTGCCGCGCGTACTCCAGCAGGGCGGCCTTGGGGTCCCCGGCCGCGGGCGCACCGGGGAGGAATTCCAGCCCCCATTCGAACTCCCGCACCTTCCGGTTGGTGTCGCGCCGGGAAAGCGCCACTTCCCACGCGTGAAAGATCCTGGACAGCACCATCCCCTCCTCCGCTCGATGCCCAAAAGGAGGTACTGTAACAAAACGGCGGAGCGTCGGACAACGGGGGAATTGCCCCTCACTCGGGCTCGCGGAAGGAGCCGGCCGAGAGGCGGGGGTTGTGCGGCATGCGGGGAAGGTGGTAATAGCCCTTGCGGTAGACCACGCGCGCGGCGGGCCTGAGGCACTCGACGGCGATCCGGTGGTAGGAGTCGGGCTCCAGCGCCTGGTTGGAGACATAGGTCAGGAAGGAGCGGCTTTTCATCTCGCGGGCGACCCCGGCGTACACATCCCGGATCTGGTCGTAATCGGTCGGAAAGAAGCTGCGCCCCCCGGTCTCCTCGGCCAGCCCCGTCATCTCCCCTTCCCTTTTCCGGAAGAACGCCTCGATGTAGTCCTCATCCTCCCCGAACAGCCGCCGGTAGATGTCGTCGAGGATCACCACGTGCCGCTCGCGCCGGGCGTCCTTCTGCACAATGGCCGTCTTCGAGACCACGTAGAGGGACGCCTGGGATCGGGCGATCGCGCGCGCGGCCTCCTCGAACCCCACCCGGCTCTGGTTGTCCAGGCAGTCGGTGAAGAGGACGATGGCCTTGCGCCCGTCGACGTTCTTGAGCTGCTCGGCCGCGGCCAGGTACATGGCGTCGTAGAGCGCCGTGCGCACTCCCGCGCGCAGCTTCCCCAGGGCCTTGTCCAGTTTCTTCCGGCTGTCGGTCCAGTCCAGGATCCGGGTCACCTCGTCGTCGAACGAGATGACGGAAAACCGGTCCCCGGCGTCGAGCCCCTGGACGAAGGCGGTGGCCGCCGCCCGGATCCGCTTCAGTTCGTTCCGGCTGCTCGGGCTGGAATCGACGAGGAGCACCACCGACACCGGGTAGGTGTCCAGGCCGAAGCTCCGGATCTCCTGCGGCGCCCGGTCTTCCCACAGGCGGAAGTCCTCCGCCCCGAGGCCGTCCACCATGCGCCCGTCGACGTCGAACACGCTGATCGGCACCTTCACCAGGTTGACGGAGGCCGAAAAGGTCGGGGGCTCCCCCTGGGCCGGACCCGTCCGCGGGGCGAGAGGGGGAAAAAACAGCAAAAGGAAGAGCGCTCGAATCACCATTGACTGCATTGTAGCAGGATACGGGGCCCGAGGCACCGGGGGATGAGGCCCGACGCCCCGTACGTCGTCAGATCGGCTTGATCAGGGGCATCTCGAAAGCGTCCCAGGCGCGACGCTCCTCCTCGCGCGGGGCATCCTCCATCCGGCAGGTGCGGTCGAGGACCATCGTCGAACGGGCGGGGGCGTAGGGGGCCCAGGTCCCCAGCGAGTCGCAGGAGGGGTCGCCGGTGCGGGCAAACGCGGTCCAGGCGTCCTGGATCTTCCGGGAAAGCGCGTCCGCCTCGGGTCCCTTGCCGCAGAAGGAGGGATCGCAGTTGCCGAACACGAACCCGATTTCCAGGGCGTGGCAGCTGCCGAGCGCCCCCTTGAGCGCCGGGGACTCCCAGCTGAAGAGGTAGTGGAAGGCGGGCTGCCCGTTGCGCCCCTGCGCCTCCACCAGCCCGAGGACGGGGATGCGGAACATGAAATCGGACTGGACCGCGGTGAGGATGTCGCCGGGGCCGGCGGCTTCCCCCCGCCCCTCCCTCCCCCTGCGGTAGGCGGCGACCACCCCGTCTACGTGCCCCGCGGGGATCAGGTCCCGGAGCCTCCGGAGCATGAGGGCTTCGTCCATGCGGCGGAAGGCCGGGTCCATGAAATTGAAGAGCTTGAATTCGTCCCGGTTGGTGCCGGCCAGCGTCCGGACCCCGGCGGCGGACCCTTTCCGGATCGCCTCGAGCGGGATGTCGGGCATCACCTCCCCGTCCACCACCGGCTGCAGCGGGGTGAGCCGGTTCTCGCGCCGGCGCATGAGGAGGGCGAGTTGCTGCTGGGCGTCGAGGATCCGCCTGCTCGACAGGGCGAGGAGTGCGTCGGGGTCGGGACGCGTCAGCCCCAGGATCCCGCACAGCTCCCGCGCGGCGCCGACGCCGTCCTCGAGCGTCCCCACGGTGTTGGCCCCGCCGCTTTCGAGGATGGCCTTCCCGAAGCGCCCCCGCGCCGCGGGCATCCCCATCAGGTCCCCGATGCTCATGGCGCCGGCCGATTCCCCGAACACCGTGATGTTGGCGGGGTCTCCGCCGAAGGCGGCGATGTTGTCCCGCACCCAGTCCAGGGCGGCGACCTGGTCGAGCAATCCCTCGCAGCCGGTGGCCGGGATCCTCCCCCCGGTGAGTTCCCGGAGGTTCAGGAAACCGAAGGCGCCCAGGCGGTAGTTGAGCGTCACCAGCACGACGCCGCCGCGCGGGACCAGGGTGTTGTCGCGGTACATCTTCTCGGAGCCCGAGCCGATGATGAAGGCCCCGCCGTGGATCCAGACCATGACCGGGCGCGCCGCGTCGTCCACACCCGGCGTCCAGACGTTGAGATAGAGGCAGTCCTCGTCCTGCGGTTCGGCGGCCGAGAGCGCGGCCATCACGTCCGAGCCGGGGAGGGGGTTCTGGGGGGACACCGGGCCGAACGCCCGCGCGCTCCGGACCCCCGTCCAGGCCGCCGCCGGACGGGGAGCCCGCCACCGCAGCGGGCCGGTCGGGGGGGCCGCGTAGGGAATCCCGCGGAAGACGAACTGTCCGTTCTCGACGCTCCCCTCCACTTTTCCCTGCCGGGTCCGGGCGACGACGGGGTTGCCGATCTGACTCATGGCGCTCCTTTGCGATCCGGCCGCGGGCCGGTTACATCAGGGACTGGAAGAAATCGTTCCCCTTGTCGTCCACCAGGATGAAGGCGGGGAAATCCACCACCTCGATCCGCCAGACCGCCTCCATCCCCAGCTCGGGGTAGTCGAGGCATTCGACCTTCCGGATGTTCTCCTCCGCCAGCAGGGCCGCCGGCCCGCCGATGGAGCCGAGATAGAAGCCGCCGTGCTTTTTGCAGGCGTCGGTCACCTGCCGCGACCGGTTCCCCTTGGCGATCATGACCAGCGACCCGCCGTTCTGCTGCAGCAGCTCCACGTAGGAGTCCATCCGTCCCGCGGTGGTGGGGCCGAAGGAGCCGGAGGGCTTCCCCGGGGGGGTCTTGGCCGGGCCGGCGTAATAGATCGGGTGGTTTTTCAGATATTCCGGCAGGGGCTTGCCGGCGTCGAGCAGCTCCTTGAACTTGGCGTGCGCGATGTCGCGCCCGACGATGATCGTCCCGTCGAGCGAAAGCTGGGTGGCCACCGGGTGTTTCGTCAGCTCCGCGCGGATCTTCTCCATCGGCTGGTTGAGGTCGATCTTGACGACGCCGTGCGTGTGGCGGCCCCGGTAGCGGTCGGGGATCAGCCGGCCCGGGTTGCGGTCGAGCTCTTCCAGCCAGACCCCGTCCCGGTTGATCCTGGCCTTGATGTTGCGGTCGGCCGAGCAGGAGACCCCCATGCCGACGGGGCAGGAGGCGCCGTGGCGCGGCAGGCGGATGACTCTCACGTCGTGGGCGAAGTATTTCCCCCCGAACTGGGCGCCGATGCCGCACCGTTCGGCCGCGCGCTGGAGCTTCGATTCCATCTCCAGGTCACGGAAGGCCCTCCCCCCCTGGTTCCCCGTGGAGGGGAGGGTGTCCAGGTAGCCGGCGGAGGCCAGTTTGACCGTTTTGAGGGTGCTTTCGGCGCTGGTGCCGCCGACGACGAAGGCCAGGTGGTAGGGAGGGCAGGCGGCGGTACCCAGGGTCTTCATCTTCGCCACCAGGAACTTTTCGAGGCTGTCA
>CAZWXG010000059.1:2105-14638 GCA_964637825.1 uncultured Acidobacteriota bacterium | reverse complement strand
GGCCGGTTCCGCTCCGCACAGACTGTCGGAATAGAAGCAGGCGATGGGCAATTCACTCCCCGGAAAGTACTTCTCCCATTTCCCGATGAATCCGGTTCGGATCTTTGCATCCATGGCGCGCTCCCCGGCAGATGTCCGATCGAAGGACGGTATAGGCTTACTATAAACGTTTTCGCCCTGCGATGACAAAGGATCTCTCGGCGATCGCCGTTGCGCTTACGCCCCGGCCAGGCGCATCACCAAAAACAGCAGCAGTCCGCCGGAGGCACCCAGGTAAAGCAGGCGGATGTGCCGGCGTGCCGCGTCATCGTCGATCTCTCCGGGGCCGCAACGCACGAGGAGGAGAGCGGGGCGGGCGATGGCGAAGTCCATGAGGGCGATCGGGATGGCATACACGGGATCGAACCAGCGCAGCGAAAATGGAATGGGGGTCAGGAGAATGACCAGAAGAAACAGGCCGCCGCTGATCCGCAGGGCGGCGCGCCTGCCGTAGGTGAGCGCCAGCGAACGGGACTGAATCAACCGGTCCCCCGTCATGTCCGTCGCGTCGGCCGCAATCTCTTCCCCCAGGTCCAGGAGTGCCGCGATCAGGGCGAAAAACCAGACGGTGCTGTTCCAGGGCTCTCCGACGCTCACTCCGCCGAAGACGAAGATCATGCCGACGGAGAAACCGACCATCAGGTTTCCGGGCAAGCCGCTCTTTTTGAACCACCGGTTATAGAGAAATCCCACAAGAAGCAGGAGAAAGGCGAGCGCGAGCGGGGCGGTGCCCAGCGCAAAGCCCAGAAGCAGCCCCGCGCCTGCGAGGAGGGCTGAAAACCCCAGGGCCTCGGTCCGGGTCACCATGCCGGAGGGGATCGGCCGGCTTGGGGCGTTGATCCTGTCGGTTTGGACATCGAGGCAGTCGTTCAGCACGAGGATGGATGCGGAAATGGAAAAAATGGAGAGGAAGGCGGCCAGTGCCACACGCATGGGGGGAAACGCACCCAGGGCGAAAAGCTGCCCCAGCACCACGCAGACCCCTGCCGAAAACGGGAGTTCGAACCGGAGCAGGCGATAGAGGCCTTCGATTTTCTTCATCTTCGCGCCGGAAAGCGGTGATCGTGAAATCAAGGACCGGCCGATTTGGGGACGGACCACAAACTGATCGTCATCGTGCAACGATATCGCAAGAACCAGGGGAAGCCCCGGACATTTTCCATGCCCTCAACGATTTTTTCTGGTCCGTCCCCGTTTTTTCCCCAATGCCTTCAATGATTTGTTCTGGTCCGTCCCCGTTTTTTTGTGGTCTGTCCCCGGAATTTCCGCCAGAATAGAGCCAATTTTCCGAATGGAAGGGGCCGATGGAAATGAAATCGATGATGCGGTTCGACCGGGTATCCCGGGTGCGTTTCGTGGCCGGATTGTGTCCGGCAGTGGCATTGCTTTGGGTGGCGCTCCCGACGGCGGGCGCGCAGGTTTTCGCCGATCGCGCCGCGGCAATGGTCGATTATGCAAAAGCGGACCTGACGCCGGCAAAGTTCTGCGAAAACATGAGCGGTTTCAAGGCGAAGGACCTCGTCCAGCTCTCCGCGGCCCCGGTGCCCGCCGCCGAGGGCGTCCCCGCCTATTGCCGGGTCTCCGGCCTGCTCGACCCGGAGATCGCCTTCGAAGTCAGCCTCCCCGACAGATGGAACGGCCGTTTCTACATGATCGGCAACGGCGGCCACGCCGGGGAAGCGCTCGACGATCCGGGGCGCGTGTCGCAGGTCCGCGATGCCCTGAAGGTGGGCTTCGCCGTCGCGCAGACCAACACCGGCCACGACTCGCGCAAGGAGCCGGGCGCGACCTTCGTCATGAGCAACCCGCAGAAGGCGATCGACTACGCCTACCGCGCCGTACATCTCACGGCCGTGACGGCCAAGGCGATCACCAGGGAGTACTTCGGCCGGAGCGTGGATTACGCCTACTGGAACTCCTGCTCCAACGGCGGGCGCCAGGGACTGATCGAGGCGCAACGCTTCCCGGGCGATTTCGACGGCGTCGTGGCCAACGCCCCCTGGGTGGATCAGACCGGCTTTACCATCGGCGCCCTGTGGAACCAGCGCGCCCTGGACGAGGCCCCCCTGTCGGCGGCCAAGCTGAACCTGCTGGCTGAAAAGGTCATGGCCAGATGCGACGCGGTGGACGGGCTCAAGGACGGGCTGATCGACGACCCGCGCCGGTGTGATTTCGACCCGGCGCGCGACGTGCCGGCGTGCGCGGCGGGAACCGACGGACCGGGCTGCCTCACGGCGGCCCAGGCCGCGACCGTTGCCAGGATCCAGAACGGCCCCGTGAGCAAGGGGAAACCGTTCTTCCCCGGCTTCGAGCCGGGGAGCGAAGCGGTGATGCCCAACTTCTTCGGTGGCGGCGTGTCGAGCGGGTGGCTGAACATGATCGTGAGCGCGCAGCCGGGCGGCAAGTCGGCCGATTTCGGCCTGGCGGAGGACACCATGCGCTATCTCGTGCACAAGCCTCCCCAACCCGAATACGACTACAAGACCTTCGACTTCGACAAGGACATCAAAATGCTCGAGCGCTGGGGCAGGCTGGCCGACGCCAAGGACCCGGACCTCGCGAAATTCCGCAAGCGGGGGGGGAAGCTCCTCATGACCTACGGTTGGGCCGATCCCATCCTGCAGCCCCGGATGGGCATCCGCTATTTCGAGGCGGCGGTGCGCAAAAACGGTCCCGGCACGACCGATTTCTTCCGCCTTTTCATGGTGCCGGGGATGTCGCACTGCAGCGGCGGGATCGGCACCGACCAGCACGATCCCATGACCGTCATCATCAACTGGGTGGAAAAGGGGAAGGCGCCGGACACGATCATCGCCAGGCGAACGACGGAGGGGAAGGTGGTGCGCACCCGCCCCCTCTGCCCCTACCCCCAGGTGGCGCGCCACACGGGAGAGGGGAGCATCGACGACGCGGCCAACTTCCGCTGCGTGGAGCCGTAGCGGGCGCGTGCGGTTTCGCGCCCGAGGGGCCGGAGCCGACCGGAGCGCTTCGTAGGGCGGTCGCGTAAACGGGGGGAGACGAGGTAGGGGCGGGAGACGATCATCGCCGGGCGAACGACGGGGGGATGGACCGCGCGTTCCGGGCAGGTTCCCCTCCGTCCGCGACCGCAGTGCCATGCCGGGAGGGGAGAGGCAGAGCCGCAATCGGCCTCGGTCCCGTCGCCGCCTGACAACGGGTTTTCTTCCGATCCACGACACGGTGGTTTTGCGGGCGTCTGCCCGGAATGTTCGAGGAAAGCGGGTTTCGTCCGCAGGGAGGCAAGGCCATGAAACGATCGTCTGCGGGAAAATGTCTTGGACCACTTGCGGGGTGCGGGATCGTCTGCGCCCTGCTGGGATTCTGGAGTGTCCGGGAAGCCCCGGTCGCGGCGAGCGCGCAGGAATCCTCGCCCCGGGAGAGGTTGCTGATCAACGACGGCTGGCGCTTCATGAAGGGAGATCCTCCGGGGGCGCCGGCGGGCCTGGAATATGACGCGGTCAGGGCATGGGTCCTCCCGACGGGGAACGCGTTCCTGTCCGACCCCGCCAAGGGACCGGCGCGGCCCGATGGGAATCCCGGGGGGAACACGGCGTATGCCGCCCCCGCCTTCGACGACAGCGCCTGGCGCACTCTCGACCTGCCCCACGACTACGCCGTCGAGGGGCCCTTCACCGATGCGGTCAGCGGGAGCGTCGGCCGCCTCCCCGCGCCCGGCGCGGCCTGGTACCGGAAGAGGCTGAGCCTTCCCAAAAGCGACGCCGGGAAATCGATCTTCCTCGACATCGACGGCGCCATGTCCTACAGCATGGTCTGGTGCAACGGCCGTTTCGTGGGGGGCTGGCCCTACGGCTACGCCTCCTACCGGCTCGACCTGACCCCCTATCTCAGACCGGGTCAGACCAACCTGCTGGCCATCCGGCTCGACAACCCGGTCCCGAAGGACGCCAACTGGCAGTCCGGGTCCTCGCGCTGGTACCCGGGCGCCGGCATCTACCGCAACGTCTGGCTCGAGAAGGCCGGGCGGGTGCGTGTGGGGCAGTGGGGCACGTTCGTCACCACGCCCGAGGTATCCGCTGCTGCGGCCCGGATTCAAATGAAGGTCTCGGTCGATAACGATTCCCCCAGGGAGGCCCGGGTGAGGGTGGCCACCGAGGTTTTCGAGATCGACGTGCAGGACCGGCGCCGGGGTGCCGCGGTGCTCTCGATTGGACCGGTGCTGGTGCGCGTTCCCGCGGGAAAGAGCGCCGCCGTCGCGGCGGACGGGACCCTGCGGAACCCGAAATTGTGGGGGACGGGGGGGGAGCAGAAGCCCAACCGCTACCTGGCGGTGACCACGGTGCGGCAGGAGGGGAAGACGGTCGATGTCTATGAAACCCCCTTCGGTATCCGCTCGCTCCGCTTCGACCCCGACCGGGGATTTTTCCTCAACGGCAGGCACCTCAAACTCAACGGCGTCTGCAACCACCACGACCTCGGGGCGCTGGGGGCGGCGGTGAACACGCGCGCGCTGGAGCGGCAGCTGGAGTTGCTCGCGGAGATGGGGGTGAACGCCATCCGGACGTCGCACAACCCCCCGGCTCCCGAACTGCTGGACCTGGCCGACCGGATGGGGTTTCTCATCATGGACGAGGCGTTCGACGTGTGGGCAAAGGCGAAGACGGAGCTGGACTACCACCGGCTCTTCGCCGACTGGCACGAACAGGACCTGCGCGCCCTCCTGCGGCGGGATCGCAACCACCCCTCGGTCTTCATGTGGAGTATCGGCAACGAGGTCGGCGAGCAGGGGGCCGGGGAGGAAGGGGCGGCCGTGGCCGCCCGGCTCACGGCCATCTGTCACGAGGAGGACCCGACGCGTCCCACGATCGCCGGGATGAACACGGCCGATCCCAAGGGGCCGTTCGCCGCCGCGGTCGACGCCATCGGGCTGAACTACCAGGGGGTGGGCATCTACGGCCGGCCGCCGCAGTACCCCCTCTTTCACGAGAGCCTGCCGGGAAAATTCATCGTGGGGAGCGAGACCGCTTCCACCCTGTCCAGCCGCGGCGTCTACACCTTCCCGGTGGCCCCGGGGCTCGGAACCCCGGCCACGGCCCAGGCGGGACAGGAAGTGGAAAACCGGCAGGTCAGTTCCTACGACCTCTACTTCGCCCCCTGGTCCTACGCCCCCGACAAGGAGTTCGCCGCCCAGGACCTCTACCCCTTTCTGGGGGGGGAGTTCGTCTGGACGGGGTTTGATTACCTGGGGGAGCCGACCCCGTTTGACGCGTCGCGCAGCTCCTATTTCGGCATCCTCGACCTGGCCGGGTTCAAAAAGGACCGGTTCTATATCTACCAGGCCTACTGGCGCCCCGACCTCCCGATGGCCCACATCCTGCCGCACTGGACCTGGCCGGAGCGGGCGGGGCAGGTGACACCGGTTCACGTCTACACTTCGGGGGACGAGGCGGAGCTCTTTCTGAACGGGAAATCGCTGGGACGCAGGCTCAAAGGGGAGGCCGGGTACCGGCTGCGCTGGGACGACGCCGTCTACGAGCCGGGGGAGCTCCGCGTGGTGGCTTACAAGGAAGGCAGGGAGTGGGCGACCGATTCGGTCAAAACCGCCGGGGCCGCCGACCGGCTGCTGCTCGAACCGGACCGCGCGACCATTTCGGGCGACGGCAGGGATCTGTCGTTCGTAACCCTCAAGGTGGCCGACAGGGACGGGAGGACGGTCCCCCGGTCGATGAACCCGATCCGTTTCGAGGTGGAGGGGCCGGGGGAAATCGTCGCGACCGACAACGGCGACCCGACCGACATGACGCGCTTCCCTTCCACCGAACGGAAAGCGTTCAACGGCCTGGCGCTCGCGATCGTCCGCGCCCGCCCGGGGGCGAAGGGGCGGATTACGGTGATCGCCCGCTCCGGAGGCCTCAAGGAGGCGCGGACCCGCATCAACCTGAAATAGGGGCCATCCACCTGGCGGAAAAATGGTGGACACCCACCTTTTTCGCAACTAGTGGACACCCACCTTTTGCGCCGAATCCTTCAACCGAGGGGGTCTGTAACGGGATTCCGCGGCGGAACCCCAATCGTGGACATCCACTGATTTGCGCAATTGGTGGATGTCCACAATTGGGGGAATAGGTGGATGTCCACGATTTCGCCCGGAGACGTCCGCTAGACGGAGGGCAGTTCCAGGTCGCCGGTCTCGGCCCTCCGTCCGGCCGCGTCCACCGCCACCACCTGGTACCGGTGCGCCGCCTTGTCAGCGAGCTTCTCCTCAAAGGAGAACGGGACCCGTTGTGCCTGCGGCCGGTGAGGCACCTCCCCCGCTTTCTGGTTGTCCCGCCAGATTTCGTACCGCGCCAGGGGCTCGTCCCCCGCGTAGGCGGTCTGCCAGGTTATGGTGGATATCCGCCGGTCCCCCTGGAGGCGCTGAGCAGCCCCGGCTTCGCGAGGAGCGCCGAGGGGCTGCGCGGCGGCCTGGAAATAATTGGTTTTCCCTTCCTTGGCACCTCGCGCCGAATTTTCAATGGCACGCCGGTCGGAGACGCTGAGCGAGGCGGGCTGCACCTGGGCGGCGAGCAGGTTCTGCTCGAGCTGGCAGGCCGAGGAGTCGGAATCGATATGCCCGGTGCCGATGATGGCGGTGTGGACTCCGGGCGTGGTCAGAGCATATTCCACCAGCCGGCGGCTGGGGAGCGCAGGACTTCCCACGGTCCGGACCACCATGTCGGGACGGCTGGTCCAGGTTGCGGGCTTGCTGTACATGGCGCCGTCGGCGAACACCTTCATGGCGATGATGCCGATGTTGTTGGCCGCCGCCACGGGGATGACGTTGTACTGCATGCTGAAATTCATCCGGTCGTTGGCGTTGATGGCCACGAGCATCCCTTCGAGCGCGCGGAGTCGATCCCGCTGAATGATCTCCATCATGATGTCGGGGGCCGCATGGCCGGAGAAGCCGATGTGGCGGATGAGCCTTTCCTCCTTCGGATTGAGGCCGGTGAGGTTGGTGCCGTCGCGGAAGTCGATGAGGGTCGCCAGGGCGCCGATGGTCTCCGCTTTCGGGTCGGGTTTGTCGTAGCCCTCGAAGGCGGCGTCGATGTCGGCCATGGTCGAGATGCTGTGCAGCAGAACCATGTTCAGGTAGGCGCCTTTGGGATACCCCCCCTGGCCGTCGCCGAAGACCTGCGACAGGGTCCGCCGCAGATCGTCCGCCGTGTGGGTGCCCTTGCCGTTGGAGACGTTGATCAGTCCCTGTTTCTGCCAGCCCCCCTTCCCGAAACGGAGGGCGGTCTTGCTGGTCAGGAAGATGGAACTGCGGAGGCGCTCGTCGTACCCCGGCTGCCCGGGAACCAGGTGAAGCTCGCGGAAGGCCTTGCCGTAAAAGGATTGGCTGCCGTCGTAGACGTTGGAGGTGTCGTAGTAATTCACCCCGAGATCGAAAGCCTTGAGGATGATCTTGACGGGGTCTTCGTCCGCGGGAGTCCATTGCAGGGATGCCTGCCCCCCCAGGCCGAGGGTGGTGGCCTCAAAGCCGAGACGCCCCATCGGGCGCTTCATCAGGCGGGCGGGCCTGGCCTTGCCGAAAACAAAATAGGGCCCGAGGGCCAGCCCGGCCGAAGCCGCGGCAGCCGTCCGGATAAACCGTCGACGGGGTACAGCGCGTTCGAACATTTCAGCCATGCCAATCACTCCTTCACGTTAATATCGGACATCCACCAACTGGTCGAATTGTGGACATCCACCATTCATGGAATCGGTGGATGTCCACCCTGGAGGCCTACAGGGCCGGAAGCTCCAGATCTCCGGTTCCGGCCGTCTTTCCCGCGCCGTCCACGGCGACCACCCGGTAGCGATGGGCCGATCGGTCGGCCAGGGCCTCTTCGAAGGAAAAGGGCGCTTTCAATCTGGCCTGCGGCTTGTGGGGCGTCTCGGCCGTCTTCCGGCCGTCGCGCCAGATCTCGTAGCGCACCAGCGGCTCGTCCCCCGCGTAGGCCGTATGCCACTCGAGCCTCGCCATGCGCCGCTCTCCCCTCATCTGCTGGCTGGCTGCCGGAGAGCGCGGGGCGCCCAGGGGCTGTGCGGCGGCCTGGAAATAGTTGGTCTTCCCCTCCTTGGCCGTGTGCGCCAGCTTTTCGATCGCGCGGCGGTCGCCCAGGCCAAGGGCCGCCGGTTCGATCTGGGCCGCCAGGAGGTTCTGTTCGAGCTGGCACGCGGCAGGGTCGCCGTCGATGTGCCCGATGCCGATAACGGCGGTGTGAACGCCGGGGGTGGTCAGGGAGTATTCCACCAGCCGGCGGCTGGGAAGCGCGGGGCTGCCCACGGTCCGGACCAGCATGTCGGCCCGGCTGGTCCAGGTCGCCGGTTTGGAATACATGGCGCCGTCGGCGAACACCTTCATGGCGATCACCCCGATATTGTTGGCCGCGGCCACGGGGATCGCGTTGAACTGCATGCTGAAGTTCATCCGGTCGTTGGCGTTGATGGCCACGAGGAGCCCGTCGAGCACCCCCCGGTGGTCGCGCTGGATCATCTCCATCGTGGTGGCCGGCGACGCGTGCGCGGAGAAGCCGATATGGCGCAGGAGCTTCTCCTCCTTCGGGTTGAGGCCGGTGAGGTTGGTGCCGTCCCGGAAGTCGACGAGGGTGGCCAGGGCGCCGATGTGCTCGGCCTTGGGGTCGGGATTGGCGTACCCCTCGTAGACCGCCTCGATATCGGCCTGGCTTTCCAGGGCGTGAACGAGGACCATGTCGACGTAGGCCCCCTTGGGGTAGGCCCCCTGGCCGTCACCGAAAACGAGCGACAGGGTGCGCCGGATGTCGTCGACCGTGGTCGATCCCTGGGCGCCGTCGGTCCAGTTCCAGAGCCCGTCCTTCTTCCACCCCCCTTTGCCGAAGCGGAGCATCGTCTTCGTGGTCAGGAAGAAGGAGCGGCGGAGCCGTTCGTTGTATCCCGGCCGTCCGGGGACCAGGTGGAGTTCGCGGAAAGCCTTGCCGTAGTTCGACTGGCTGGGCCCGTAAACGTTCGAGGTGTCGTAATAATTGATGCCGAGGTCGAAAGCCTTGAGGATGATCTTCACGGGATCCTCGTCCGCGGGGGTCCATTGGAGCGAGGATTGGCCTCCCAGGCCGAGGGTTGTCGCCTCGAAGCCGAGGCGTCCCATGGGACGCTTCATCAGGCGGTCGGGCCCGGCATTGCCAAAGACAAAATGGGGCCCGAGGGAGAGACCCGCGGATGCGAGCGCGGCGCCCTGGAGAAACCTTCGCCTCGAAAGGGGGGTATCCGGGAGATCGGCCATGGTGTGTCCTCCTGAGTTCGGGTCCAATTGCGCTTGCAGGACGCGCTCGGTCACCCGACGGTCTTCTAACAATATACCATTGGGCGATCCCGGGGGCCGGCCCGAAATCCTGGACACCCACGAATCGGGCGCACCCTGAAATCCTGGACATCCACCAATTGGGTGCAGGTCCGGGTTGAGGTCCTGCCAGGCCGATCGGTGGATGTCCAGAATTGGCCGACATCCAGGATCAGTGGATGTCCAGATTTGGTGGATGTCCAGAATCAGGGGTTTCCAGGATCAGGCGCTCTCATTTGGTGGATGTCCACAATTTCCCAAAGAGTGGATGTCCAGGATTTCACTATTGCCAGGGGGCGATGGGGGTGCCCCGGCCGAAACGGAAATCGGTCGCGAACCAGGTGGTCTGGATGTTTCCTCCGGCGACGACGACCTGGATGGAGCGGGCGTTGGTGAAGGGTTTGATCAGGGTGTCCGGCGGCGCCTTCATCCAGCCCGCGAACGGTTCCAGCCCCTGCAGGGCCATCGGCATGCTGGCCGTGGTGTTGACGCCGTTCCCCCAGAAGGTGGAAGCGGCCACCTCGACGTTGTCCGCCAGCCACCGGCCCAGGTCGGACTTCGATTGGAAGCCGTGCACGTCCCGGAGCAGCCGGGCCACGGTGGGATCCATCACGATGGTAGCGGCCGAGCCGTACAGCGCGCGCAGGTAGTCGCGCATGAGCAGGTGGGGCGGGTGGGCGCTCTGCGCCTCCCCCACGCTCGAGATATAGCTCCAGCCGACGCCGACGCTGACCACGTCCTCGTCCGGCTTGAACCCCATCTCCACGCCGAGCGATTTCCACCCGGCGGGGAGGAGTTCCTCGTTTTCGGCGATGCAGACGTTGTTGTATTGCAGTGCGCTGCCGAGCGTCGAGTAGGCGCCCACGTTGAGGCGGAGGTCCCCCAGGATCTTGCCCGCCAGGGTGAAGGTCCGGCCGATGACGGAGTTGGCCTCGCTGAAGGGGCCCATCACATCGGTCCCCGAGTTGATCCCGAGCCTCCCGCGGACCGGCCCGTTGAAGACGATCATGTTCGCCATGGAGCTGGTGGAGTTGCCGAAGGAGGGGGCCTGCGTCAGGGTGGCGAGGATGGCGGGGAAATACTCGGGCCGGGCGCCGGCCATGACGGCGTAGATGGCCGCCTTCTCCACCGTCAATTCCCGGGAGCCCATCCGGCTGACCACCTCTTCAGGCTTGCGGCTGGTCCCGCGCAGCATGGCCGCCACCCGCTTTTCGGTCGGGAGGACCACCGGCAGGAAGTCGGTCCACTCCTTCTCCTTGAAGAGGCGCCCGAGGTTGTCCTCGGTGTCGGGGGGGAGCAGCCTCGGCTCCGGGGCGGCGGCGGGCGGCATTCCCGCGCGCTTTTCCTCGGGGGTGAGCGGGGCGGTCAGAGCGTCGATGACCGCCCGCATCATCGGTTTGCCGGAGAGGAGGTCTTTCCCCTCGACGTAGGCGCGGTGAACGCTGCGGGGCTGCCCGGCCACGGGGAAGGGGAACGCCACATAGCGGATCGGCATGCCGTTGGAATATTGAAGCTCGTAGTCCTTGAATTTCACTACGTTGACGGCGGAGGCGCCGACGGTGGGGATGCGGCCTTCCAGTTCGAGGTTGCGCGCAAAGCGGCTCACGGCCGACACGCAGCCGTGTCAACCGCCGATCCCGATGACGGCTCCCGCAGCCCCCCGGGCCAGGATCTCCTTCCGCAGCCCGGCATCGTCGCCGAACGGGCCCCCCGAGGAGCGCCGGATTTCGGTTTTGACCGAGGGCATGTTCCGCGCGAACCAGTCCCTCATTTCCTCGAAGACGCTGTATGCCGCCTCGGGCCCCCCCCATTGCAGGTCGACCAGGTAGAGCGTCTTCCCTTCGAGCGAGGGGGCGCGGGGCGCGAGCGGCACGCGCTCCACCAGCTTCGTGGCGATCGCCGGGTTCAGGACCGTGACGCGCCGCGTCCCGAAGGCGGTGTCCGGGTCTTCCTGGCCGGCGATCGGGAGCGCCCCCCCGGCGCAAATCAGTACGGCGGATACGAGCAGAAGAACTCCCGACAGAACGGACTTTCCCATGGCTCCCCCCCCGATGACAGATTGGACGATCCGATCCCGCCGCTCCCCGGCGCGCGGGCCGGCGGACACCCATGGATCCTGGCCCGGATCCGTCGGTTTCCGGCTTCGGAGTCGCGGCGTTCGTTCCCCGGCGCCGGTCCCGCCCGGTTCCGGGGGCCCGTTCCGGCTTTTCCTATTCCTTGGGAGCCGCCGGAATCGGAATGGCGGCCTTGGGCCGGGGGGGCGGCGCCAGGTTCACGTCGTAGCCGGCAATGTCGGTCTGCGACGGCGCCTTGTCCACCAGCTTGAGCGCCTTGGCCGGGCAGACGCTGACGCACGCCTGCTCTCCCCCGGGACCCCCCTTGTGGTTCCAGTACGGGGCGTCGACGCAGAGGTCGCACTTGGTCGACTTCTTCTTCCCCGGGTCCCAGACGGTCCGGTGGGGCCTCTGGGGGCACGACTGGATGCAGCGCTTGCAGCCGATGCACTTCTCCTGGTCGATGCGGCGCACGTTCCCGTGCGCGGCGTCCACGTGGCAGGCGCCGGTCGGGCAGTTCTGCACGCAGACGGGGGTGAGGCACTGGCGGCAGGCCGACATCACGATGTCGTAGGGGTACTTGGTGAAGGAGGGGGCGTCGCGGATGATCTGGATTCTCGAAAGCGAGGGGTTCGCCACCCCCTCGTGCGTCATCGAGCAGGCGTACATGCAGCTCTGACAGCCGAAGCAGAGCCGGCTGTCGTAGACGATGTACCCCTGGGAGGGCTCGTAGGAGACGGCGGCCGTCGCCGCCGGCGGGGCCGCGGCGAGCGGCGCTCCCACCGTCAGGGCCCCCGCGGCGATGGCGGTCCCCCCGCTCTTCAGAAAATCGCGCCTCAATACTCTCTTTTCATTAGCCATGCCCGTTCTCCCGTCTGACTCCTTGCCGATTTCACGGATGCGGATCCGCCCGGTCCTATCCCTTGCCGAGCGCCCGGAGCACCTTGTCCGGGGTGATCGGGGGCTCGATCCACTTGCCGATGGCGTTGGCCACGGCGCAGACCGGGAGCTGCGGCGCGGCCATGCAGTGGCTGATGCCCGAAGCGCCGTAGCAGGCGTTTCCCGACCGGCTCTCCACGGCCCGGGTCTCGATCGGCCCCAGGTCGAGGATCGTGGGTTTC
>CAZWXG010000059.1:0-2095 GCA_964637825.1 uncultured Acidobacteriota bacterium | reverse complement strand
GTAGACGAACTCCTCCGAAAGCCCGCCGCCGTGGCTGAAAAACATCGCCTGGTGCAGCTGCCCCTCGAACGACGTCATCCGGAGCACCTTGCCGGGGTCGCACGCCACCACGTAGCGGGTGACCTCGACCGCGCCGGTCTCGGTGTCCACGGCCACCTCGCAGAAGCTCGCGTTCATGACGTCGAGCACCTTCCCCCCCAGGTGCCACGTCGTCTCGGGGGGGCGGCCGAAAAAGGTCGCGGCGATGTCCTTGTCCTGGTCGCCGAAGCCTTCGTCGGCGATGAACTGGCCGAACGGGATCTTCTGGGCCGGGTCGGACTTGAGGAAAACCATCGTGTCCTTCGTGTCGAGATCCTCCGGCCTGGCCTTCATCTTGGTCGCGGCCAGTTCCAGCAGGAGCTTCCGGCACGCTACGGCCGCCTCCTTCACGACCCACGCCGAGGCGGTGGTGCCGTCGCTCCCCCCCCCGACCGGGGTAAAGAGCGCCTTGTTGTCGTACAGGAGGATCACATCCTCGATCCGGGCCCCCATCTCCTCGGCGACGACCAGGGCGCAGGCGTCGGCGGCGTAGACCCCCATCCACGGCCCCTTCAGCGGCACGTACACCTTGTTGTCCCCCTGGATGGTGACGGTGGCGGTGTAGGGGGCCTGGGCGTGGCGCGGCGACTGGGCGTAGCGGAACCCGTACCCGTGCATCCGCCCGTCGGGGAGGCGCCGGGCCCCGGCCGGGTGCCACTTCCAGTTCATCGCCTTTTTCCCCTTCTCCACGCACTCCAGCAAGCCGGGGGGGATGCCGGGGTCGTCCTGGGACGAAGGCCCGTGGATGTTTTTGAGAGCGACGTCGGTCACGTCCATCCCGAGCTTTTCCGCGATGATCTGCTCGGCGATGGTCATCGCGTCCCAGTTGAAGGGGGAGGTCTGGCTCCCCGTCGATTTGGCCGAGTCGGTGAAGACCGCCTGGGCCTCGCTGTAGAGGTTCTTGCAGCGGGTGGTGTTGAAGGGGCTGAACATGGCCTCGAACGCACCCATGGCGAAGGGGCGGGCCCTGACGCCGGGCGCCCCCATGTCCGAGATGCTGTTTTCGCTGACCGCGGTGATGGTGCCGTCCTTCCTGAACCCGATCTTCACGTGCATGTACCGCTGCGGGTTCGAGGAGTAGAAATCGTTCTGGCGCGCGTTCATGCACCGGACGGGGCGGCCGGTCCTTCGGGCCAGCAGCGGGGTGACGAGCGACGCGCGCCGGAGCATCCAGTCGCAGTACTTTCCCCCCTGGAAGGTGGTGCCGCGGTGCAGCCGGTCGAAGGTGACGCCGTAGGCGGGGCGCAGTTCGAAAGCCCCCCAGGTGGGGGGGATCCCCTGCACGTACAGGCTCGGCCCGGGGGGCCCCAGCGGGGCCTGGGCCCACCAGGAGAGGCTCCCGTTCGGGTTCGGGATGTGGGAAGCCATGAGCGACTGCGTCCAGTCGAATTCGAACACCTGGTCCGCCTCGCGGAAGCCGGCCTCGACGTCCCCCGTGGTGAACGGCTTGGATGCCAGCGCCTTCGGCTCGATCCGGACGAAGGGGGCGCCCGGCTTCAGGCTGTCGCGCGGGTCGACGATGGGGGGGAGCACCTCCCACTCCACATCGATCAGCCGGAGCGCCTCCTCGCAGATATCCTCGGTCTCGGCGACGACCACGGCGCCGATCTCCTCGTTTTCGGTGTCCGATTCGTTGCTCAGCATCGGCTCCCGCAGGGCCTTGTCCATCGCCTGGATCTCCGGGTCCTCCCAGGTGACGATGTCGACGACGCCGTCGAGCGCGCGCGCCCGGCGGGTGTCCATCCGCACGATTCTGGCCCGGCCGTGGGGATTGCGGAGGAACTTGGCGTGCAGCATGCCGGGGACGACGTCGTCGCTGCCGAATTTGGCCATGCCGGTGGCGATGGGGAAGGAAAGCCTGCCGGGGACGTTGGCCGCGCCGACCGCCCTGAATTCCTTTCTCTGTCCGTTGCTCCCCGCGATATCTGCCATGGTGTCGCTCCGTGAATGGAATGGATTGCGTGCTCCGTTCCGCCGATTGTACTACCGAACGCCGCTTTTGGGTCAAAAAGTAAGG
>CAZWXG010000058.1:4352-14720 GCA_964637825.1 uncultured Acidobacteriota bacterium | reverse complement strand
ACGGGGAGGGGATATGGCGGACACCCGGCGCAGGTTGTACATGGGGCTGGCGGCCTTCGTGCTGCTGGCGGGGCTGCCGCTCGCGGTCGTGCCCCAGCTGCGCGCCCGGCTTTTCGAACGGGCGGCCGCGCTCCGGGCCGCGCTCACAGGGGAGCCGGTGCCCGCCCTGGCCACGGTGGGGGGGGCGCCCTATCCCAGGGAATTCGAACTGCCGCCTTCGCCGCCGGAGCCGCCGGAGGCGGCGCAGGCGGCTTCGGCGGCTCCGCCGTTTAGGGTGGCTGCGCCAGCGACGGCGCCGGAGGACACAGCACCGGCGGGCGCCCGGGGGCGCCCCGTTCTCGTCCCCCGCGATCGCGAACAACCGCGCAAGGCCCCCCCGCTGATCCGGGAACGCCCGGGAGATGCTCCCCCGCCCGAGCCCGAAGCCGATGGACTCCCCTACCGGCAGGGGGAGGTGGAGCGGCAGGCCTACGACCTCGTCCTCAAATCGAACAAGGCGCTGGCGGCGATGGTCGCCGGGGACAAGCCCGGGGTGAAGTTCCGGCGCTGGGACGCCGCCCACCGGGGGGAGGACGCGTACTGGGTGCGGGTGTCCTTCGACGGCCCGGACGGGGCGGAGGAGTACATCTGGCAGGTCCGGCTCTCCCTCGGGGAAATC
This sequence comes from uncultured Acidobacteriota bacterium, assembly GCA_964637825.1. GTDB lineage: Bacteria > Acidobacteriota > UBA6911 > UBA6911 > UBA6911 > UBA6911. Next base: position 14,062 of record CAZWXG010000058.1, on the reverse strand, counting down.
ACCCCCCTCAGCTTCAACGCCCGCACCCTGTCCTGAGCCATGAGCCCCCGCCTCCTTCTCTACGCGCGGCGGCTCCTGATCGGCATCATCCTGGCCGTGGCGCTGGCCCTGGCCTGGAACGCCGCCCACTCCTGGCGCGCCCGCCTCCAGGCGGCCAGGGAACTCCCCGCCCTGCTCGGCTCCGGGCTGCGGCGCGCGGCCGAGGGCTTCGAGTATTCCGAGCACCGCGGCGGGGTCCGGCGTTTCCGGATCCGGGCGGAGCGCCTCCTGGAAACGCGCGCCGGGGTCCACCTCCTCGAGGGGATCGAGGCGGGGGACTTCGACCGCCAGGGGGGGGCGCGTCACTCCATCCGGAGCCGGCAGGCGCGCTACGACGCCAAGGGGGGGACGGTCGATTTCTCCGGCGAGGTGCTCCTCGAGCTCGGGGAGGAGCTGCATCTCGAGACCCGCTCGCTCCACTACGATATCAGTGGGGAAACCGCGTCCACCGCCGACCGGATCGAGATCGCATCGGGGGAGGCGACGGGGAGCGCCCGGGGGGCGCGCTACGAACGGGCCCGGGAGACGCTCGCACTCGAGGACGAAGTCCGGCTCCGGGTCGGCGCCGGCGGGGAGTTCTTCCGGGCTTCCTCGCAGCGGGCCCTGGTGGACCTGGGCCGGGACCGGATCGAGTTTCTGGGGGGCGCCGCGGTCGAGTCGGAGCGCTCGGGCGCCATGACCGGGGAAAAGGTCGTGCTGGGCCTCGGGCCCGGCCGGCGGGTGGAGGCGCTCGCCGCCGAAGGGAAGGCCGCCGCCCGGCTGGCCGATGCGCGGGGGACGCGCGAGCTCGAGGGGGGGCGGATCGAGTTCGGCATCGCCGGGGGGAAGCGGCTCGAGCGGGTGCGGGTCGCGGGCGCGGCCGAACTGCGCTCGGTCTCGGCGGCGGGGCGGGAGCGCCTGCGGGGCGAAGAGATCGACCTCGATTTCGACCCGGCCGGCGCACCGCGGGAGATGCGGGCGCGCGGGGGGGTGCGCCTCGTCCTGGCCGCTCCCGGACAGCGGGAGACGGAGGTCTCCGGGGAGAGGGTGGAGGCGCGCTTCGCCCCGGACGGATCCCCCGGGCGGGTCGAGGTCGACGGCGCCGCCCGCCTCTCCTTTCCCGGCTCCGCCGGAGAGCGGAACGTGCTCGAAGCGCGGCACGTGCGGGTCGACTTCGCCGGCGGCGGGACGGCGCTCGAGAGCCTGAAGGCGGAGGGGGCGGCGCGCTGGCGCCTCCTGCCGGCCGCCGGCGGGGCCGAGCGGAGGCTCGAAGCCGCCACCCTCGAGATCGCGTTCGCCGGCGACGGGGGGCGCCCGCTCTCCGCCGCGGCCGGGGGCGGGGTGCGGATTTCGGAGCGGGAGCCGGGGGGGGAGCCCGGGCGCACCCTCTCCTCGGACCGGGTGCGCTTCACCTTCTTCCCCGCGACCGGCAACCTGCGCGGGATGGAGGCCGAAGGGGGGGTCAGGACCCGGTACGAGACCACGGCCGCGGGGGGCGGGCGGGGGCCGATCGAGACCGCGAGCGAGCGGATGAGCGTGCGGTTCGTGGAATCGGACGGCAGGAGCGCTGTCGGGAGCGCCACGCAGCAGGGGGGCTTCCGCTACCGCGACGGCGCCTATGCCGCCACGGCCGAACGGTGCGATTACGAAGCCGCCGGGGAGACCCTGACCCTCGCGGGCGGGGTGAGGGTGGTCGAGGCGTCGAGCGTCACTACCGGCGCGCGCGCGACTTACGGGCGGCGGGAAAGGGTGCTCGGCGTCACGGGCGGGGTCCGCACCGTCCTCTCCGGCCGTACCGGGGAGTTGTTCCGGGGCGCGGGCAGTTCCCCCGTGGTCGTCACCGCCCCGGCGCTCGAGTTCCGGACCGGGGACCGGGGGGGGGCGCCGGGGGCCGTCCGCTACCAGGGGGGGGTGCGGGTGCTGGGGGAGAGCCAGCAGCTCGAGGCGCAGACGCTCGAAATCCTCGGCGGGGGAGACAGGCTCGAGGCCGAAGGGGGTGTGGTGCACCGGATCTTCCCCGGGCAGGGGGGGGAAGGGTCCCCCCGGCAGGGGGCGGCCGTCAGGAGCGCGCGTCTCGCCTACGGGCAGGAGAAACTCGCCTACTCCGGGGGGGTCGCGCTCGACTCGGACGGGGTGCGCCTCGAGGCGGGCACCGTCGACGTGTGGATCGACCCGGAGCGGAAGGCCATCCGGCGCGCCGAGGGGCGCACCGGGGTGCGGATCGCCCACCAGGGGCGGCAGGGACGGGGGGATACGGCCGAGTGGCTGCCCGGCGAGGGACGGTTCGTCATCGTGGGCCGCCCGGCCGTCATCGACGACCCGGAACGGGGGCGCTCCCAGGCCCGTCGATTGACTTACTTCCACGCCGATGATAGGATTTTGCTCGGGGAGTGACGGGTCTGATCTAAGTATAACTATTTCAAATATTTATATTGGGTTTAATGCATGCTGCAGGCGACCGGGCTGACGAAGGCTTACCGGGGCAGGCGAGTGGTCGACGACGTGAGCCTCAACCTCGCCCCGGGGGAGATCGTCGGGCTGCTGGGCCCGAACGGGGCGGGGAAGACCACGACCTTTCACATGATGGTGGGCCTCGTCCCCCCCGACGGCGGCCGCGTGACCCTCTTCGGGGAGGAGATCACCCGGCTCCCCATGTACCGGCGCGCGCGCGCCGGGATCAGCTACCTCCCCCAGGAGGCGTCCGTTTTCCGCAAGCTGACCGTGGGGGAAAACCTCCTCTGCATCGCCGAAACCCTCCCCCTCTCCCCCGCCGCGCGGGAGGAGCGCATGATGGCGCTGCTCGAGGAGTTCGGCATCGATCACCTGCGCCACCAGGGGGCCTACACCCTTTCGGGCGGGGAGCGGCGGCGCCTGGAGATCGCGCGCGCCCTGGTGTTGACCCCCCGCTTCATCCTCCTCGACGAACCGTTCGCGGGGATCGACCCGCTGGCGGTGGTGGACATCCAGCGCATCGTGGGGGGGCTCCGCCGGCAGGGGATCGGGGTCCTCATCACGGACCATAATGTCCGGGAGACTTTGAATATCACCGATCGTGCCTATATAATAAACAACGGGAAGATCTTACGAGAAGGATCTCCCGAAGCGCTGACGCGGGACGATGAGGTGAGAAGAGTGTATCTCGGCGAAAATTTCAGGCTGATTTAGGCGCCTATGAATCGGAGACATTTTCTGAGGCAGAGTCTGGACCTTCGTCTCACCCAGAGACTGGCGCTTACCCCCTCCCTTTTGCAGAAAATCGAGCTGCTGCAGCTGAACAAGCTGGAGCTGCAGGAAATGCTCAACCAGGAACTGATGCAGAACCCGATCCTCGAGGAGGTGCTCGAGCCCCCCCCCGACACCGGGATGGACACGGAGCCCGAGGAGGGGCCCCCGGTCGAGGGGGCGCCCGCCGCCGGGGAGCGCGACTCCTTCGAGGAGATCGATTTCCGCTATTTTTTCGACGAGTACCTCGATAGCGGCTATCGGAACCGGGAGGTCGAGGACCCGGACAAACCGGGGTTCGAGACCTTTCTCACCCGCGCCCCCTCGCTTTCGGACCACCTCGAATGGCAGCTGGGGCTCAGCGACGTCCCCGCGCGCCTGGCCGGGATCGCCCGGCACATCATCGGCAACCTGAACGAGGACGGCTACCTGCTGGCGGGGCTCGAGGAGCTGGCCGAGGCGGCCGGGGCGTCGCTGGAAGAGGTCGGGGAGGCGCTCAGGGTGGTCCAGGCTCTCGACCCGATCGGCGTCGGCGCCCGGGACCTGCGCGAGTGCCTGCTCCTGCAACTGGACAGCCTCGGACTCGGGGACACGCTCGAACGCCGCATCGTCGACGACTGCCTGCCGCTGCTCGAGCACCGGCGCTACAAGGAGATCGCCGCGCGCACCGGGGCCGCCTTCGAGGCGGTGCTCGAGGCGGTGGAGGCGATCCGGCGGCTGATCCCGCGCCCGGGGCAGAAGTACAACTCCGCCGCGCCGAGCTACGTCGAGCCGGAGGTGACCATCGTCAAGGTGGACGACGAGTTCATCGTCCTCCCCAACGACGACGGGATGCCGCAGCTGCGGCTGAGCCCCGCCTACCGCGAGCTGCTCAAGAGCAACGGGGTCAACGGGGAGACCCGCACCTTCCTCAAGGAGAAGTTCCGCGCGGCCGTGGACCTGCTGCGCAGCGTCGGGCAGCGCAAGCAGACGATCTACCGGGTCTGCGTCGCGATCGTGAACCGGCAGCGGGAATTCCTGGAGCACGGCATGAGCCGGCTGCACCCGATGCTGATCAAGGACGTGGCCAGCGAGCTGGGGGTGCACAGCTCCACCATCAGCCGCGTCGTCACCAACAAGTACGTCGATACCCCGCAGGGGGTGATGGAGCTGAGAAAATTCTTCACCATGGGGGTGGAAAACTCCTCGGGGGAGGAACTCTCGATCGTGCAGGTCAAACTCAAGATCAAATCGATCATAGGGGGGGAAAACAAAAACAGACCCTATTCGGACAACCAGATCGGGCAGATGCTGCGCCGGGACAACATCTTCATCACCCGGCGCACGGTGGCCAAATACCGGGAGCAGATGCAGATCACGGGGTCGCGCGAGCGGAAGCTGGAGTACCTGGTCTAGAGCGCCCGCGGTCCCCGGTTCGTGGTTTCGGACGAAACATTCAGCCTGGAAGGGGAATACCATGAAGGTGGAAATTACCGGCAGACGGATACTGATTACGCCCGCGCTCCGCGCGTATGTCCTCAAGAAGCTGCGCAAGTTCACCAAGGTATTCGGCGAGGATATCACCTTTCACGTCATCGTCGACGTGGAGAAGAACCGGCAGATGGCCGAAATCCTCCTGAAGACGAAGATGCTGAGCCTCGCCGGCAAGGGCCAGACCGAAGACATGTACAATTCGATCATGGCGGCCATCGAAAAGCTCGAACGCCAGGCGCTCAAGCACAAGGGGAAGATCATCGAGGGGAAGCGCCAGCGGGCGAAGGCCAAATCGGTGGCCACCAAGCTCGGGATCGGGGAGCCCACCAGCCGCTCCCTGGCGCCGAAGACCGCCGTCGTGCGCGAGGAGAGCGTGCAGAAAAAGCCGATGACGGTGGAGGAGGCCACGCTGGAACTGACCCGCTCCGACTACGCCTTCGTGGCGTTCCGGAATTCCGATTCCGGCGAGGTCAACATCCTGTACCGGCGCAAGGACGGGTCGCTGCGGCTCATCCACACCCGGTAGATCGAAAGGGGCGGCCGGGCCGGGCGCGGTCCCGGTCCGGCCGCGGACATCCATGAACGATGCCACCACCACCGGCGACCCGGGCGGCGAGCTCACCGTCGGCGAGTTCCTGAGCGACCCCGCCCTGGAACTCAACCTCGAGCTCCTGCAGGGGCACGAGGCGATCTCCAACCGGATCCGCTCCCCCCGCCCGCAGAAGCTGGGGATGGCCCTGGTCGGCTCCTCCGGGGGGGTGCACCCCGACCGGGTGCAGGTCATCAGCGGCGCGGAGGCGGGCTACCTCGAGTCGCTCGACGCCGAGGACCGCGTCCGGGCGATCGAGCGCCTCAAGAAATACGACATCTGCTGCATCGTGGTCACCCAGGGGGTGGAGATCCCGGGGGAACTGCTCGCGCTCGCGGCCGGGCGGCGGATCCCCGTCATCCGGAGCGGGGCCGCCGGCGACACCTCGATCGAAAAGATCGCGCGCTACCTCGAGCGGCGCCTGGCGCCGCGGATCACCGTCCACGGCGGGCTGCTCGAGATCTTCGGCCTGGGCGTCGTCATCCTCGGCCCCTCCGGCATCGGCAAGAGCGAGTGCGCGCTGGAGCTGGTGCTCAAGGGGCACCGCCTGATCGCCGACGACTACATCGAGATCACGCGGCAGGGGGGGCCGGGGCTCATCGGCGAGGGGGGGAAGGCGCTGCCCCACCACATGGAGCTCCGGGGGCTGGGCATCATCGACATCCGGGAGATGTTCGGCATCTCGGCCACCGGCACCGCGCAGGCCATCGACTTCATCGTGCGCCTGGAGCGCTGGCGCTCCGACGGGGACTACGACCGGCTGGGGCTGGAGCGCTCGAGCGTGGAGTGGCTCGGGGTGAGCGTCCCGGTGATCGACCTGCCCGTGGCCCCCGGGCGCAACATCGCCACCCTGGTGGAGGTGGCCGCGCGCATCGTCCTGCTCCAGCAGCGGGGGCACAAAACCAACCTGCTTCAGGTCTGATCTGCTACAATGCGGGCGTCGGGGAGGGGATCGGGGGCGCGTATGGCACTGCAGGACCTGGTGATCGTCACGGGCATGAGCGGGAGCGGGAAGGGGACGGTCCTCAAGACCTTCGAGGACCTGGGCTTTTTCTGCATCGACAACCTCCCGGTGCCGCTGATCCGCAAATTCCTGGAAGTATTCAACGTCTCCGGCGGCGTCTTCAAGCGCGCGGCCCTCGTCATCGACATCCGCGCGGGGGAGACCCTGGCCGACCTGGTGCGCATGCTGGCCGAACTGCGCACGTCGTCCTTCCGCCTCTTCGTCCTCTACCTGGAGGCGCAGGACGACGTCGTGGTGCGCCGCTTCAGCGAGACGCGCCGGCCGCACCCGCTCATCGAGGGGGGCTCGATCCGGGACGCCATCCGCAGCGAGCGGCGGCGGCTCGAGAAGCTGAAGGAGCTGGCCGACGTGACGATCGACACCTCGAGCCTCACCGTGCACCAGGTCAAGGCGATGGTGGCGCAGAAATTCCGCGGCCGCTCCCCGGGCTCGGCGCTGAAGGTGGTGGTGATGAGCTTCGGCTACAAGCACGGGATCCCGCTCGAGGCCGACCTGGTCTTCGACGCCCGCTTCCTCCCCAACCCCTTTTTCGTCCCGCGCCTGCGCGGGTCGACCGGGCGCGAACGGAAGGTGAAGACGTTCCTCCGCTCCTTCCCCGAAACGGGGGAGTTCGTCCGGAGGGTGGGGGACCTGCTCCAGTACCTGCTCCCCCACTACCAGCGGGAGGGGAAGAGCCAGGTCACCGTCGCCGTGGGGTGCACGGGGGGGCGGCACCGTTCGGTCTTCATCGCCGAGGAACTCGGGAAGGTGCTCCGCGGGCGCAAGCGGAGCCTGCAGGTGCTGCATCGGGACGAGGGGGTCTGACATGATCGGGGCGTTGGTGGTGACTCACGGGCAGTTGGGGCAGGAACTGGTGGCGGCCGCGGAGATGATCGTGGGGGAGATCGCCCACATCCGGGCGATCTCCATCGGGTGGCACGACGACGTCAACGAGGCGCAGAAGGACATCGAGCGGCGCATCGTGGAGCTTGACGGCGGCAAGGGGGTGCTCCTGTTGACCGACATGTTCGGCGGCACCCCCAGCAACATCGCCTTCGCCCTCTACGAACCGGGGAAGGTCGACATCGTGACCGGGGTCAACCTCCCGATGATCATCAAGATCGTCAGCCAGAAGGAGGCCGACACCCTGGACTCGCTCGCCCGCATCGTGCGCGACCAGGGGCGCAAGAGCATCGCCATGGCCGGCGATTTTCTCGACGCATGATCCGCCAGACCCTGCTGGTAGCCAACCGCCTGGGGCTGCACGCGCGTGCGGCGGCCAAACTGGTCCGCCTGGCCTCGCGCTACTCGAGCGAAGTGGTCCTGGGGCGCGAGGGGGCCGACCAGCGGATCGACGCCAAGAGCATCCTGGGGGTGCTGATGCTCGCCGCCGCCATGGGGACGCGCCTGGTGGTGAGCGTCGAGGGGGAGGACGAGGCCGAGGCGGCCGAGGCGATCCGCCGGCTGTTCGAAGGCAGATTCGGAGAGGTGCCGTGATGGCTGCGAAGCCCGAAATCATCTTCAGGGGCCACGGCGTGTCGCCGGGCGTGGTCTGGGGCCGGGCGCTCAAGATCGACAGCCACAACCGGGTGATGCTCAAGGTCGAGGTCGCCGACCCGGAGGCCGAGGTCGCCCGGTTCCGGAAGGCGATCGAGATGTCCAAGATCCAGCTGCAGGAGCTCAAGGGGCGGCTGGAGGAGAAGGTGGGGGTCGAACACGGCGTCATCCTCGACGCCCATTTCCTGATCCTGGACGACCGGGTCCTGCACGAGGAGATCGTCGAGGGGATCCGCGCCCAGCGGGCCAACGCCGAGTGGGCCGTCACCCAGGCGACCGACCGGCTGATCGCGGCCTACGAGTCGCTCGAGGACGAGTATTTCCGCGAGCGGCACAGCGACATCGAGCACGTGGCCGAGCGCATCCTCCTGAACCTCTCCGGGGACAGCGCCTTCGGCCTGGGGCGGCTGCCGGAGGACGTGATCCTGGTCGCGCGCGACTTCAACCCCTCCAACTTCGCCACCATGGACCTGGGGCGGGTGCGGGGCCTGGTGCTCGAGTCGGGGGGGCGCACCTCCCACACCGCCATCCTCAGCCGCGGGCTGAGGCTCCCGGCCGTCATGGGGTTGCGCGACATCCTCGCCTCGGTCTCGACCGGCGACCTGCTCCTCATCAACGGCGACGGGGGGCAGGTGATCGTCAACCCCGCCCCCGAACACCTCGAAAACGCCCGGCGGCAGAAGGAGGCGCTCGCGGCCGCGGCGGAGGCCGCCGGTCCCGGGGGGGTGGCCTCCGGCCCCGGGGAGACGGCGGCCGCGACCGCCGACGGGGTGGCGCTCTCGCTCCGGGCCAACACCGAACTCCCGCACGAACTGACGGCGGCCATCGCCTGCGGCGCGGAGGGGATCGGGCTCTACCGCTCCGAGTTCCTCTTCTTCGCCCACCCGCACGGCTTCCCGAGCATGGAGGAGCAGCAGAGCGTCTACTCGACCCTGGCGCGCGCCATGAGCCCCCACCCGGTGGCTATCCGCACCCTGGACGCCGGGACGGAGCGGCTGGGGGAGAGCGGGGAGTGTTCGACCAACCCGAGCATGGGGCTGCGGGGGATCCGGCTGAGCCTCGAACTCCGGGACGCCTTCCGCGCGCAGATCGAGGCGATCGTGCGCGCGGGCTCCGACGGGAACATCGAGATGGTCCTGCCGATGGTCTCGACCGTGGAGGAGATCTGGCAGGCGAAGGACCTCCTGGCCGAGGTCCGGGCCGGGCTCGAACGCGCCGGGCTGCAGGCCGCGCCGGTGCCGCTCGGGGTGATGATCGAGGTGCCGGCGGCGGTGCTGGTGCTCGAGACCCTGGCGCGCGAGGCCGATTTCCTCTGCGTCGGGACCAACGACCTGATCCAGTACGTGATGGCGGCCGACCGGGGGAATCCGGCCGTGGCCTACCTGTGCCAGCCGCTGCACCCCTCGGTGCTCGCGTGCCTCGGGCGGATCGCCGAGGTCGCCGGGCGGATGGGGAAACCGGTGCGGATCTGCGGCGAGATCTCGTCCAACCCCTTCTTCGCCGTCCTGCTCGTCGGGATGGGGTTCCGGCAGCTGAGCATGACGCCCCTGGCCATCCCCGCCATCCGCCGGGCCCTGGGGGAAGTGTCGTTGGAGGATGCGCGCCGGGTGGCCGAGCGCGCCCTGACCCTGGCCACGGCCGGGGAGGTGTACGCCTACCTGGTCCCCGAGGTGTCCCACCTGATCCCGATCGACCTGTCCCCGTACGAAAAAGAGATCCGCCCGACCAACGGCAGGCATGAATAGAGGCCGGTTCCCGGGGCGGGAGCCCCGGGAACCGGGCGTGATGCGGGCTTACAGCTTGATCATCGTGGCCTTGAGCACCCCTTCGGTCGCGACCAGCTCCTTG
>CAZWXG010000058.1:0-4252 GCA_964637825.1 uncultured Acidobacteriota bacterium | reverse complement strand
TTACAGCTTGATCATCGTGGCCTTGAGCACCCCTTCGGTCGCGACCAGCTCCTTGAGGACCGCGTCGCTCACCTCGCCGTCGACGCTCACGAAGGACACCGCCCGTTCCCCCTTCCGGCTCCACTGCATGGCGGCGATGTTGATGCCGTGGCGCCCCAGCAGGGTGCCGATCCGGCCGATGGTGCCGGGCAGGTCGACGTTCTGGATGGCGATCACGTAGGGCGTCGGCTCGAAGTCGAGCTTGTAGCCGAAGAAGTCGACGATGCGCAGCTCCTCGCGGGCGAAGACGGTGCCCGAGATCTCCCGCGTGCAGCTCTTCGCGTGGAAGCGGACGGTGATCAGGTTGGTGTACTTGTCCAGGTGGGAGCTGCGGCTCTCGACCAGCTCGATCCCCATCCCCGCGGCGATCAGCTCGGCGTTGACGTAGTTGACCGTCTCCTTGACGACCGGGTCGAGCAGCCCCTTGAGCACCGACAGCGACAGCACCTTCGTCTCCTTGTCGGCCAGGTCGCCCGAGTAGACGATCTCCACCTTCTCGACCGTCTCCTTCTCCACCTGGTAGTAGATCCGCCCGAGCATCTCGGCCAGGGTCAGGTAGGGCTTGAGCTGCTCCAGGTCCCCGCTCTTGAGCGGGGGCATGTTGACGGCGGCCACCATCTTCCCCGAGAGCGCGTCGGCGACCAGCCGGGTGATCGCGGTCCCCACGTTGTAGTTGGCCTCCTCGGTCGAGGCGCCCAGGTGCGGGGTGACGATCACGTTGTCCAGTTCGAGCAGCGGGTTCTGGTACGTCTGCTCCTCGGGGGGCTTGTCGTAGCCCGGCTCCGGGTCGAGCACGTCGATGCCGGCCCCGGCCACGTGCCCGCTCCGGATGGCGGCGACCAGGGCGGCCTCGTTGACCAGCCCGCCGCGGGCGGCGTTGACGATGTAGACCCCCTTCCTGCACAGGGCCAGCTCCCGCTCCCCCACCATCCCGATCGTCTCGGCCGTCTTCGGGGTGTGGATCGTGACCAGGTCGGCGCGGCCGAGCATCTCGTCCAGGGTGGCGCACTTCTCGACCCCGACCCGGGCGAACTTGTCGTCGGTGATGTAGGGGTCGTAGGCGATGGCCTTCATGTTGTGGCCGATCAGCTTGCGCGCCACGATCGAGCCGATCCGCCCCAGCCCGATGATGCCCACGGTCTTGCCGTCCAGCTCCCGGCCGATGTACTTGTTGCGGCGGAAATCGCGCGCGCGGCAGGCGGCGCTCGCCCGGGTCAGGTTGCGGAAGAGGGCGCAGGCCATGGCGATGGCGAGTTCGCCGGCGGCCATGGTGTTGCTCTCGGGGGTGTTGACGACGATGATCCCCTTCTCGGTGCAGGCGTCGACGTCGATGTTGTCGATGCCGTTGCCGGCGCGCCCGGCCACCCTGAGCTTGACCCCGCGCTCGATCAGTTCCCGGTTCACCTTCGTGACGCTGCGGACGATGATGGCGTCGTAGTTGCCGACGATGTCGAGCAGTTCCTGGTGAGAGATGCCGTAGCGGACATCCAGATCGAAGCCCTCCGCGCGGAGGACCTGCAGCCCTTCTTCGGCGATTCTCTCGGTGACGATGATCTTCATTGCTGTGCCTTTCCGTAAAAATGCCCGGCCGCGATGCGCGGCCGGGGTCCTAGTGCGCTGTCTTGTTGGTGAGACCCGCCCCCTTGACCCGTTCGGGCGTCAGCGGCATCTCGAACACCCGCACCCCGGTCGAGTCGAACAGGGCGTTGGCGATCGCGCCGCCGACCGGGACGATGGCCGGCTCTCCCCCCCCCTGGGGGTCGAGCGCGTCGTTAGTGACCACGAAGGCGTCGATCGCCGGGAGCATGGAAAACCGGGGCAGGCGGTACTGCTGAAAATTGGCGGTGAGGATCTTCCCCCCCTGAAACTCGATCTCCTCCGTGAGCGCGTAGCCGAGCCCCATGGTGATGCACCCCTCCATCTGCATGACGGAGCCCTTGGGGTTGACGCACACGCCCATGTCCTGGGCCGCGGTGACGCGGCGCACCGCGATCTTCCCCGCGTCGACGGCGACCTCGGCGATTTCCGCCACGTAGCTGCCGGCGTCGATGCCGCAGGCCATGCCGATCCCGCGCCGGCTCGGGGCCGGGGCGGGGGAGTAGCCGAAGCGGCGGGCCGCCTCCTCGAGCACCCGGCGCATGCGCGCGTCGGAGGTGTTGAGCAGGCGGAACTCGAGCGGGTCCGCCTTCAAGTGGGCGGCCATGATGTCGATCTGGCTTTCGCGGGCGAACACGTTGATGTTGGCGCCGGGCGCCCGCCAGGTGCCGGTGTTGAACGGGTGGACCCCCTGGACCCCCATCCAGGCCCCGTAGACCCGCATCAGGTTGTGGGGGACGTCGTAGAACTGCTCGGCGCTCCGGTTGCCGGCGTAGTAGACCTGGTAGTCCCAGAGGCAGATCTTCCCGGCGGAGTCGACGCCCGAACGGATCTTCACGATGGCGGCGGGGCGGAAGGCGTCGTAGAAGAACTCCTCCCGCCGGTCGAAGGCCACCATCACCGGCTTTCCGGTCAGGACGGCAAGCCGGGCGGCCTCGTGCGCCTCGTTCGAGATGCTCTTCCCCCCGAACCCTCCCCCCACCTGCGGGGTGATGACGCGCACCTTCTCGGGCGCCAGCTTCAACTGCGAGGCGATCTGGGGCTGGGCCATGAAGGGGGTCTGGGTGGAGAGCCAGACCGTGAGCTTGTCCCCCTCCATCCGGGCCACGGCCGTGTGCGGCTCCATCGGGGCGTGCGCCCCGTACCCGTTGTAGTACGTATGCTCGAAGATCTGGACCGCCGCCTTCTCCCCTAGAGCCAAGTCCCCCCGTTTCTCCTGGGGCTGGGGCTGGGGCGCCTTTGCGAGCAGATATTCGAAAATGCTTTTTTGATCGACCTTTAGATCGGGAACATCATATTCAGCTTTAACTTTGGAGCGCGCCAGCCGGGCCGTTTCCGGGTGTTCCGCGAGCAGGGCGACGAGCCCCTCCTCCCGCACCACGCGCACCCCGGGGACCTTCTCCGCCTCGGAGGTGTCGACGGTCCGGAGGGTCGCGCCGTGGGCCGGGGGGCGTACGACGGCGGCGTAGAGAAGCCCGGGGAAGCGGAGGTCGCCGGCGTATTTGGCTGCCCCCGTGACCTTGGCCCTCCCGTCGAGGCGCTCGACCGACCGGCCGATCACCCTGAACTCGGCCGGCGTTTTGACCGCCGCCTTGCCGGCGGGCTTACGCGTGATCTTCTCCCCGCGCGCGAGTTCGCCGTAGGTCACCCTTTTGCCCGCACCCGCCACCACCGCCCCGTTCTCCGCCTTCAACCCCGACACGGGGACGGAGAGGCGCTCGGAAGCGAGTTCCAGCAGGATCTGCCGCGCCTCGGCCGCGGCCGAGCGCAGGGCGGCGCCGTAGACGCGCACCGACATCGACCCGAAAGTGCCCATGTCCCAGGGGCAGAGGTCGGTGTCCCCCATGACCATCGCGATCGAGTCGATCGGGACGGCGAGTTCCTCCGCCGCCATCTGGGCCAGGGCGGTGGTGTTGGCCTGCCCCATCTCGATCTTGCCCGAAAAGACGGTGACGCGGCCGTCCGCGCCGATGCGCAGGTAGGCGTTCCAGTCCGACGCCCCGGCAGGGGGGCCGAAGCCGGGCATCTTCCCCTTCGGCGCCTGGGCGAGGCCCCGGGCCGAAAAGCAGACCACCAGGCCCCCGCCGATGAATTTTGCGAAATCGCGGCGCGAGTATCGGTTGGGATTCTCCTTCATTACCCCCTCCTTTCGCGGCTGACGCTCTCGATCGCCTCCACGATGCGCTTGTGCGCCCCGCAGCGGCAGAGGTTGTTTTCCATCCCGGCGAGGATCTCCGCGCGCGTCATCTTCGGGTTCTTTTCGAGCAGGGCCGCGGCGTTCATGAGCATCCCCGGGGTGCAGAAGCCGCACTGGACCGCCCCGTGCTCGATGAACGCGTGCTGGAGCGGGTGGAGGTTCTCCCCGTCGGCCAGCCCCTCGATGGTGGTCACCGTTTTCCCGGCCACGCTTTTGACTTCGGCCATGCAGGAGCGTACCGCAGCCTTGTCGACCAGGACGGTGCAGGCGCCGCAGATCCCCGTCCCGCACCCGTACTTGGTCCCGGTCAGGCCGAGTTCGGTCCGGAGCACCCAGAGAAGCTTGCGGTCCCCCTCGGTTTCGACCGCGACCTTTTTTCCGTTCAGCGTAAAACGTATGGTCTCTGTCATCGTTCCCCCC
>CAZWXG010000057.1:11306-15481 GCA_964637825.1 uncultured Acidobacteriota bacterium | reverse complement strand
CTCCCCTGCAAAGCCGGACTCTTCGTCTTGTAACGAATCTTCTTTCGGCCAGATCTTACCAGCTGATTGAAGGTCGGCAAACTATGATCTCCTTATAAATGGCAACGCACGGCTGGAAAGACTCCACCATTACAGTATTTCCGCACCGTGCCGGATACAGCGAAAAACCCGACGAATATAACAAACCACCATAATCCTGTCAAGCAAATGAAATATTTGGAGATTCTTTTATTCCGGCGGGCCCGGGGATCCCCCCCTCCCTTTGCCCCGTCCCGGGAAATTTTTTACATTTCCAGCGCTTTTTTCATCCGCCGGAGCCCTTCGGCCAATTTTTCCCGGGGACAGGCGAAATTCAGCCGGACAAAAAATTCCCCCCCCTTCCCGAAATCGGTTCCGTCGCTGAGCGCCACCCTCCCCCGCTCGAGGAAAAATTCAGACAATTTTCCCTTCACCCCGGTCGCGGAGCAGTCGAGCCAGGCGAGGTAGGTGGCTTCGACCCGGCACATCCGGACCGGGGGGAGCTCGCGCGGCAGGAACCCGGACAGGAAGTCCCGGTTGGCCCGCAGGTAGGCGAGCGCCTGGCCGAGCCACTCCTCCCCGCCGGAGAGGGCCGCGAGCGCCGCCGTATGCCCCATGATGTTGACCCACGGGACGATTCCGGCGCTCACCTCCATCCAGCGCCGCCGCAGCCGGGGGTTGGGGATGACGGCAAAACCGCAATCGAGCCCGGCGATGTTGTAGGTCTTGCTGGGCGCCATCAGGGTGACGGTCCGGTCCGCCACCTCCCGGTCGAGCGTGGCGATCGGAATATGGCGGTGGGGGGGGTAGAGGAGCTCGCAGTGGATTTCATCCGAGCAGAGGACCAGCCGGTGGCGGAGGCAGATTTCCGCCAGCCGCTCCAGTTCGGCCCTCGTCCAGACGCGCCCCACGGGGTTGTGGGGGTTGCAGAGGAGGAAGAGCCGGGTCCCGGGGGTGATCGCCCGCTCGAAACGCTCGAAATCGATCTCGTAGCCGTCGCCGTTTCGGGCCAGGGGCGGGTCCGCCAGCACCCGCCCGTGCTGCACCGGGTCGCGCAGGAGGTGGAAATAGACCGGCGGCTGCGCCAGCACCCCCTCCCCCGGGGCGGTAAAGGCCTGGATGGCCACGTTGAGGCCCGTGACGATGCCGGGGAGATAGACGATGTCGGGCTCCGCCACCTCCCAGCCGTAGAGCCGGCGCAGCCGGGCCCGCAACAGCCTGCCGAGTTCGGGCGCGGGCCGGCTGTAGCCGAAGACCCCGTGCCCCGCCCGCTCCCTGAGGGCCTCGATCACGGGCTCCGGGGAGCGGAAATCCATATCCGCCACCCACAGGGGGAGGACGTCTTCGGGATAGAGCGACCACTTGACGCTGTCGGTCCCCCGGCGATCGATCACCCGGTCGAAATCGTACTTCATTCCATGGAGGTTACAGCTTCCCGGCCGCCCGCCGCAAGGGCCAAGGCGGGGGGCCGGGAGCGTTTTTTTTGGCTCAAACCGGCGCCTTTTCATTTGAATAGGAAAAGGAGAAGGCGTCATGGGAACCATCAACAAGGTATTGCTCATCGGACGGCTGGGGAAGGACCCGGAGGAACGGACCACGGCGGGGGGGACCTGCGTATCGAGCTTCAGCCTGGCCACCGACAGTACCCGCGGCGGCACGGCGGAAAAGAGCGCCGAGTGGCACCGGGTGGTGGTCTTCGGCAAGGTCGCCGGCCTCTGCAACCAGTACCTCAAAAAGGGGCGCCTGGTCTGCGTGGAGGGCTCGCTGCAGACCCGCTGCTGGGAGAAAAGCCCGGGGGAGAAGCACTATTTCACCGACGTCGTCGCCTCCCGGGTGACTTTTCTCGGGTCGGGGGGCGCCGATACCGTCCCTTCCCCCCAGGAAGAGGCCGCGGACGCACCCGGGTAGGCAAAGCTGTGCTATAATCGGTCCCCGATGACGGCCTCCAGCAGAAAAGCAGACGGCGAACGGGCGGCCCGCCGGGGCGGGATCGGGCTCTGGGCCTTTTTCCTCTTCCTGGCCCTCCTCTTCGTCACGGCCGGGCTGGGGTTCGGGAGCCTCGTGGGGTACGAGTACAACCTGCCCCCCATCCAGAGTCTCGAGGATTACCGGCCCGACGTCATCACGAGCATCTATTCCGACGACGACAAGGTCATCGGCGAATTCGCCATCGAAAGGCGCATCGTCGTTTCCTTCGAGGAGATCCCCCCCTATCTCCAGCTCGCCATCATCGCGGTCGAAGACGCCCAGTTCTACCACCACTCCGGGCTGAACTACTATTCCATCCTCAGGGCCGTCGTGAAGGACACGCTGAACCGGAGCTTTCCCATCGGCAAGGGGGCCAGCACCATCACGCTGCAGCTGGCCCGCATGCTCACGGGCCGGTACGAAAAGACCTGGGACCGCAAGATCAAGGACATCCTGATCGCCTGGAAAATCGAAAAACGGTACTCGAAACACCAGATCCTGACGCTCTACGCGAACCTGCACAACATGGGGCCCGGCATCTACGGCGTCGCCGCGGCGGCCGACTATTACTTCGGGAAGCAGCCGAAGGACCTGTCGCTCGAGGAGTGCGCCCTGATCGCCGGCCTGCCGCGCAGCCCGGCGCGGTACAACCCCCGCACGCACCCCCGGGAGGCGCTCGCCCGGCGCAACCTGGTGCTCGGCCGGATGGCGGAGGAACGGATGATCTCCCCCGCTCTGGCCGAGGAGACGAAGCGGAAGCCGGTCGTGCTCGCCCCCCCCCGCCGCAGCGAGCGCGAACTGGCCCCGCATTTCGTGGAATGGGTGCGGGAGACGCTGACCGGCCGCTACTCGACCGACGAGATCTGGCGCAAGGGGATGCGGGTCTACACCACGCTCGACCTCGGCATGCAGAACGCCGCGCGCCGGGCGCTCGGCGAAGGGCTCCGCAGATACGACAAGCGGACCGGATGGCGCGGCCCCATAGGGAATGTTTTCGGGGCCGCCCCGGCGGAGGCGGGCGCCTACACGCACCCGAGCTGGCGCACCCCCCCGCGGCCGGAGGACCTCTCTGTCGGGGTGGTCGAGGAAGCCGGCCGCGCCCGGGCCGTCGTGCGCATCGGGGCCTACCGGGGGGAGATCGGGGCCGGCGACATCGCCTGGACCGGGGCCAAATCCCCCGGGGACATCCTCAGGGCGGGAGACCTGGCCTGGTTCCGGGTCGTGTCGCTCGACGAGGACAAACGGTCGGCCGTGATCCGGCTCGATCAGCGGCCGGAGGTCGAGGGGGCCCTGGTCATCCTCGAAAACAGCACGGGGAAGATCCGGGCGCTGGTGGGGGGATACGATTTCTCGGCGAGCGAGTTCAACCGGGCGACCCGGGCCATGCGGCAGGTGGGGTCGACCTTCAAGCCCATCGTCTACTCGGCCGCTTTCGAGCAGGGCCTCGGGCCGGAGAGCCCCCTGCTCGACACCCCGGTCAGTTACCCGGCGTCGAACGGAGGCTCCTGGAGCCCGGGGAATTACGACGGCCGGTTCAAGGGGGAAATCACCGTCCGGCAGGCCCTGGCGGAATCGCGCAACGTCCCGACGGTGAAGGTGGCCTCCACGATCGGGATCAAAAACGTCGTCGTCATGGCGCGCCGGTTCGGCCTCGGCGGGCCGCTCGACCCCTACCTGCCGCTGGCGCTCGGCGCCTGCGAGGCCACGCCGCTCGAAATGGCTTCGGCCTTCACGGTCTTCCCCAACCTGGGGACCCAGGCCCGCCCCTGGTTTCTGCGCCGCGTCGAAGACTACGACCGCGTCAGGAAGGAAGAGCACGAGGCGCAGATCCGGCGGGTGCTCCAGCCGGAGCACGCGGCCGCCATGCTGGACCTGCTCCAGAACGTGGTCCAGAACGGCACCGCGCAGGCGGCCCGGGTGCTCGGGCGGCCGGTGGGCGGAAAGACAGGAACGACCAACGACTTCACCGACGCCTGGTTCGTGGGGTTCACCCCCTCGCTGACGGCCGCCGTCTGGGTCGGCTACGACAAGGCGCGGAACCTGGGGGACCGCCAGTCGGGCTCGTCCGTCGCCCTGCCGATCTGGATCGACTGCATGCGCGAGATCCTGGGGGACGCGCCGGTCGAGCGCTTCCCCGCGCCGGAAGCCGCCGGCCGGATCGCCGGGGAGGGGGCGGAGTCGGCGCCCGG
>CAZWXG010000057.1:7372-11206 GCA_964637825.1 uncultured Acidobacteriota bacterium | reverse complement strand
GTCGCGCTCCACGATGTAATCGGGGATGGAGAGGAGGGCCTCCCTCGCCCGCCCCCGGGGGAAGTCCTCAAGGCACTCCTTGGCCTTCCGGGCGTAGTCCTGGGCCTTTTCCATGACGCGCTCGTCCGTCCGGTGCTCCCGCACCAGGCGGGAGATCGTCTCCTGGCCCTCGGCGTCCGGGCCGGCCGATTGCAGGGCGTTCTGGATGAGCGCGCGGTGCCGCGGGTCCCCCTCCCGCATCAGGTAGATCAGGGGGAGCGTCAGCTTCCCTTCCTTGAGGTCGCTCCGCACGGGTTTGCCCAGGGTCGACTCGTCCGAGGTGAGATCGAGTACGTCGTCCACCAGCTGGAACGCCAGCCCGACGTTCAACCCGTACTGCCTCAGCCGCTCCTCGCGCTCCTCGCCGACGTCGCCCAGGACCCCGGCGAGCTGGGAGCAGGCGGAGAAGAGCACGGCCGTCTTGCGGGTCGAAATGTCCAGGTGCTGCGCCTCGGTAATGTCCGGGTTGCCGTTCAGGGTGAGCTGGATGAGTTCGCCCTCCACCATCTTGCGCGTGACCTCGATCAGGACGTCCATCACCTTGATGCGGCGCTCCCCCAGGGCCAGGCGGAAGGAGGTCATGTAGAGCCAGTCGCCCATCAGCACGGTGATTTCGTTCCCCCACTGGGCGTTGACGCTCGGGCGCCCGCGGCGCGTGGAGGCGTTGTCGATGATGTCGTCGTGGACCAGCGTGGCGGCGTGGATCATCTCCACCACCGCGCCCAGCCGGGCGCCGACCGGGCCCTCGTAGCCGCACATCTGCGCCCCCAGCAGCAGGATGGCGGGGCGCACCCGCTTGCCGCCGCCGTGGCACACGTACTGGCCGATGTCGTGGACCAGGGGGATCGCGGAACTGGCCTGGCGCACCAGTTCCTCCTCGACCTCGGCCATTCCGTTTTCGATCAGCCTGTAGATTTCGTGAGGAGTCAAGGAGCCCCCGGTCCCGTCTATTTGAGCAAGGCGCCGTTGGGCACGTCTGCGGCGAAGGTGGCCAGGACCGGTTTCCCGTCCGCGGTGGCCGCGACCACCATGCCGTCGGACTCGACACCCATGAGCCTGGCCGGCTTCAGGTTCGCCACGATCACGATCTTTTTGTTCACCAGGCTCTCCGGCTCGTAGGCCTCGGCGATCCCCGCCACGACCTGGCGCACTTCCGTCCCGATGTCCACCCGGAGCTTGAGGAGCTTGCGGGAGCCCTCGATCTTTTCCGCCTCCAGCACCTGCCCCACCCGCAGCTCGACCCGGGCGAACTCGTCGATACCGATCCGGTGCGGAGTCTCCGCCCCGCCGGCCTGAGGTTGCGTTTCTTCACTCATTCTGTGTCCCTCCGGATGGGTTGCCCGGCCGGACCCGGGTCCCGAGATAAGCGTGCACGGCTGCGGCCTGGATCTCCTTCAGGGCGGCGCCGGTCCGGTCCGCCAGACGGCGGCACTCTTCGAATTCGGGGACGAAATTGACCGTCCTCCCGTCCAGGAGGGAGACCTTCACGGCCACGGGACCGAAGGGGGTTTCGACCTTCACGAACTCGCGCCGGAGCGTCTTGCGCCGCTGGAGCGAGTAGCGCACCCCGATGGTCGTGGTCTCCCGGAACATCAGCTCCGCCATGCGGTCGATCTCCCCGGGGGCGCACACGCACGTCACCTTCTGCCCCGGACGGTTCTTCTTCATCTGCACCGGCGTCGCGTACACGTCCAGGGCCCCCGCGGAGAGCGCCTTCTCCAGGAAATGGCCGTACAGCTGCGGGCTCATGTCGTCGATCGTCGCCTCGATCACCGCCACCTGCTCTTCGGGCCCGGAGCCGGCCGCGGCGGCCGATGCCCCGAGGCTGATCCTCAGGACGTTGGCGTTCCCCGGCGTTTCACGCGTCCCGGCGCCGTACCCCGTCGCCCCGATCCTCATCACCGGCCGGTCGCCGAAACTTCCGGCGAGGGTGACCAGCAGCGCCGCCCCCGTGGGCGTGGTCAGTTCGCCGTCGACGCTGTTGGAAAAAACCGGCACGTTCCGGAGCAGCGCCTGGGCCGCCGGCCCGGGGACCGGGTAGGTCCCGTGCTGGCACACGAGCGTCCCCTTCCCCACGTTCACGGCGGAGGAGACGACGCGGGCGGCGCGGAGCGGTTCCATGGCGATCATCGTCCCCACGATATCCACGATGGAGTCGACCGCGCCGACCTCGTGAAAATGGACCTTTTCCGGGGGCTGGCCGTGAATCTCCCCTTCGGCTTCGGCCAGGACCCTGAAGGCGGCGATCGATGTCTCGCGGACCCAGGGGGAGAGCGGGCTCGACTCGATCATCCGCCGGATGTCCTCGAAAGTCCGGTGATGGTGCGAGTGCGCCACCTTCACCTCGAACTGGGTCGCCCGGACCCCGCAGCGGAGGCAGGAGCGCGCCGCGAGCTCGTACCCTTCGAGCGGGAGCAGGCGGAGCTTCTCCCGGAGCTCCTCGAAAGGGAAGCCGAGGTCGAGCAGGGCGCCGATGAACATGTCGCCGCTGGCGCCCGACACCGGTTCGATGAACAGGATGCCGTCGCCGGAAGCCGGGGGTAATGTGTCCACACCTTCTCCTATCCAAACTTTCAGACTGAGTCTATGGGCCAACCGCCCCCAAGTCAAGACGGCCGTTCGGGCGCCGCCGGGGACCGCGCGCGAACTGTAACCCCGCACGGGAATCGTGTATCATGGACTGCGTCGCACGACGGCAACCCGAACCAGGACGGAAAGAGACCCATGCTGCTGACCATCGCCAGAAACCTCGAGCAAGCGCTGCTGCGAAGCATTTCCGAAAGATACGGGGTCCGTTACGACTCCCTGAGTTTCACCGTCCCCCCCAGGATCGAACTCGGGGAACTGGCGCTTCCCGTCGCCTTCGACCTGGCCCGCAAGGTGCGGCGGCCGCCCGCCCAGATCGCCGGGGAACTCGCCTCGGATGCGGGCCGGCTCCCCGGCATCGGGGGGGTGGAGGTCGCCGGGGGCGGGTACCTGAACTTTCACCTCGACCGGGGGGCGCTGGCGCTCGCCCTGGCCCGCAGCATCGACGGGGGGAGGTTCGGGCTCGAGGCGGGGGAGCCGGGAGGCAAGACCATCGTCGAACACACCAACATCAACCCCAACAAGGCCGCCCACATCGGGCATCTGCGCAACGCCACCCTGGGGGACTCCTTCGTCCGCTGCCTGCGCTTTCTGGGCCGGCAGGTCGAGGTGCAGAACTACCTCGACAACACCGGGGTCCAGGTCGCCGACGTCGTCGTGGGGCTGGAGCGGATGCAGAACCGGACGCTCGACGAGGTGGCGGCCATCGGGGGGAAATTCGACTATTTCTGCTGGGACGTCTACGCCCAGGTGTCCGACTTCTACCAGCGGTCGGAGGAAAACAAACAGTGGCGCAGCCGGACGCTGCAGGCGGTGGAGGCGGGCGGCAACCCCACCGCGGAGCTGGCCCAGCACGTGGCCATGCGCATCGTCGACGCGCACCTGGCGACCATGGCCCGCATCAACGTCCGGTACGACCTCCTCCCGCGCGAAAGCGAAATCCTCCACCTCCACTTCTGGGACACCGCCTTCCGGCTCCTGAAGGAGAGGGGGGCCGTATACTACGTCGACGAGGGGAAGAACCGCGGCTGCTGGGTCATGAACACCGGGGAGGCGCAGCAGGAGGCGGCGCGCGCGGAGGTCGAGGACGACGAGAAGATCATCGTCCGGTCCGACGGGACCGTCACCTACGTCGGCAAGGACATCGCCTACCAGCTCTGGAAATTCGGGCTGCTGGGCCTGGATTTCCAGTACCGGCGCTACCCCCTG
>CAZWXG010000057.1:0-7272 GCA_964637825.1 uncultured Acidobacteriota bacterium | reverse complement strand
CCCCGCGCCCCGGTTCGGGCATGCCGAGCGCGTCTACAACGTCATCGACACCCGTCAGGC
The DNA here is from genome assembly GCA_964637825.1 of uncultured Acidobacteriota bacterium. Lineage (GTDB taxonomy): Bacteria > Acidobacteriota > UBA6911 > UBA6911 > UBA6911 > UBA6911. The sequence goes on along the minus strand of CAZWXG010000057.1, from coordinate 7,212 downwards.
CTACCTGCAGTCGATCGTGGTGCAGGGGCTGCGGGCGCTCGGGTACGCGGCCCAGGCGGAAAACTCGATCCATTATTCCTACGAGATGGTCGCCCTGACCCCGGCCTGCTGCGAAGAGCTCGGCTTCCCCCTTTCCGACTCGGACCGGAAGCGTCCCTATGTCGAGGTCTCCGGACGGAAGGGGCTCGGGGTCAAGGCCGACGACCTTCTGGACGCCCTCGAGGAGAAAGCGCTCGGCGAGGTCCGGGCGCGGCACACCCTCCCCGGGGAGGAGGCGCGGCGGATCGCGCGCGCGATCGCCGTGGGCGCCCTGCGCTACTTCCTGCTCCGCTTCTCCCGCAACACCGTCATCGCCTTCGACCTCAAGGAGGCGCTCAGCTTCGACGGGGAAACGGGTCCCTATGTCCAGTACGCCGCCGTGCGCGCGGGGAACATTTTCAGAAAGCTCGAGGAGTCGGGGGAAAAGGCGCCCGCCCTGGCGGGGGATCACCCCGGCCTGGATGACTTCCTGAGGGAAAACGACGAAATCTGGGACCTCGTCTGCCAGGCGGCGCGCTTCCCCGAGGTCGTGCGCCAGATCTCCCAGAACCTGGAACTGGGCCAGCTGTGCAAATACGCTTTCTCGCTGGCGCAGAAGTTCAACCTCTTCTATCACAAGCACCATATTCTCTCGGAAACGGACCCGCAGAAGAAGCGCCATCTCCTGCTGGTGGCGGACCTGGTCCGCCGCCAGATCGAAAAGGCGCTCGACCTGCTCGGCTGCGAGGTCCCGTCGAAGATGTGACCGCCATGGCGCTATGGGGCTCGCTGTTGTTCGTGCTGCTGCTCGACCTTCCGTCGGCGGGGTTCCCCGCCGGGGCGGCAGAGCTCTTCAGCCCCGCCGAGAGCGCCCGGCTCGCCCGTGCCGAATCCCTGGACGACCGGATCAGGGTCTACGAATCCGCCTCCGGGCGGATGCGGGGGGAGATCGAGGAACTGGCGCGCCGGGAGGCCTTCGGCGCGATCCCGGCCGCGCTCGAAACCTGGGCCTCCCTGCTCGGGCACTCGCTCGACGACATCCGCGCCCACACCCCGCCGGACCGGAAGAAGTCGAAGCGCCTCATCAGGTACGAGATCCAGGTGCGCAAGGCGGCCGCCCGCATGAAAGACCTGAAGATCAAATCGCCGGTCGAACTGGCCGACGCCTTCGACGCCTTCCTCGCGCGGGCGGAGAGGGTGCGCAAGGAGTTCATCGAAATCCTGTTCCGGGGGAAATGAAACCGCCCCCGGGCACCTTCATCGGACGGGAGTGCGATGTTCGCAAAATGGATGGCGCCGCTGCTCGTTTTCCTCCTGGTCCCGGCCCCCGCTCCCCGGGCGCGGGATTTCCTCACCGCCGGGGAGGTCGAACTCATCCAGGGGGCCCCCGGCATCGACGCCCGGGTCAACCTCTACATGGACGCGGCCGAGCGGCGCCTCCGTTCGGCCGCCGAGCGGGTGACGGGGGTGGAATCAAGCGAAGGGGACCCGCTCGAGTTCCTCACGGCCGAGGAGATGCTCGAGGACTACCTCCGGATCCTCCGCAGCCTGATGTTCGCCGTGGACGACGCCTTCCAGGAGCCGAAAAGGGCGAAAGGGGACGTTCCCACGGCGCTCCGGCGGCTGAAGGGACGGACCGGGGAACTCATCAAGAGGCTCCGGGACCTCCGGCGACTCTCGGAGGAGAAGCGGAAGGAAGCGCTCTGGAACCTGGTCGCTCAGGCCGATGAAATCACCCGGGCCGCCCGCGACGGGGCCGAAGAGGGGCTTTCTCTCCTGCGCTCACGCCAGTCCCGGTAATTGAACCTTGGCCCCGCCCTCAAAGAAGATATAATACCCCTTTTTTCCGCGGGACCGCGCGCCCGGAAGAAGGGGACCTGTGAAGGAAGCGAAGGACATCCGAACCCGAAGCGACATGCTTGCGCGCGAAAAGATCGGCAAGCTCCTGTGGAAGCTGTCGTTCCCCGCCATCATCGGGATGATGGTCCAGGGGATGTACAACATCGTCGACACCTTTTTCGTGGGGCGCTACACCGGGACCCTCGGCATCGGGGGGACGGCCGTCGCCTTCCCCATCCAGATGATCGTCATGGGGATCGGGATGACGATCGGGATCGGGGGCGCCTCCATCCTTTCCCGGCGCATGGGGGAGAGGGACCACGAAGGCGCCTCCACCGCGCTCGGGAACATGATCCTCCTTTCCCTCATCACCGGCGTCGCCTGCGCCGCCGCCGGCCTGGCCGGAGTCGCCCCCCTGTTGCGCCTGTTCGGCGCCAACGACGCGCTGATGCCCTATGCCACCGATTACATCACGGTGATCCTGATCGGGAGCCCGCTCTTCACCTTTTCCATGGTCGCCAGTTCGGCCGCCCGGGCCGAGGGGAACGCCAAGGTCGCCATGAACACGCTCCTGGTCGGCGGTATCCTCAACGTCATCCTCGACCCCATCTTCATCATCGCCCTCGGCATGGGGGTCAAGGGCGCGGCCATCGCCACGGTGATCTCCGTCGGGGCCTCCTGCGCCTTCCTCCTCGTCTACCTGCAGAGCGGCCGGAGCGAGATCCGGCTGGACTGGGGACACATGCGGCTGAAGGAGCCGATCGTGCGGGAAATCTTCGCCGTGGGCTCCTCCGATTTCGCCCGGACGGCGGCCATGAGCCTGACCTCGGCCATCTTCAACAACATCCTGCGCACCCTGGGGGGCGAACTCCCGATCGCCGCGTTCGGCATCATCTTCCGCATCATCAGCTTCGTGTTCATGCCCATGATCGGCATCGCCCAGGGGGTGCAGCCGATCCTCGGGTTCAACTTCGGCGCCCGGCAGTTCGACCGGATCCGGGAAGGGCTCAACCTGGCGAACAGGAGCACCACCGCCCTGGCCCTGGTCGGCTTCGTGGTGTTCCTCTCCTTCCCGGCACCCATCCTGGGCATCTTCAGCACCGACCCGAAGCTCATCGAAATGGGGAGCTCGGCCATGCGCTGGCTGATCCTCGGCCTCCCGCTGGTCGGGTACCAGAACATCGGCACCAGCCTTTTCCAGGCGATCGGCAAGGCGAGACCGGCCATCATCCTCGCCTTTTCGCGCCAGGTCCTGTTTCTGATCCCGGCGGTGATCGTCCTGTCGCGACTGCTGGGGCTGCGGGGGGTCTGGCTTTCCTTCCCCGTTGCCGACGTGGTCGCCTTCGTCGTCACCTACGCCATGGTCTGCCGCGAGCTGCGGCTGCTGGCGCGCATAAAGGAAAGCGAACCTGCGGGCGGACCGGAAGGCGGACGGGGGGAGGGGGCGTGACGCCGGGGCGGGGGATCACTCCTCCGGCTTCCAGAAGCGGGGGGAGACGGTGATGGCCCGCTGCTTCCAGGTGAGGAGCCCGCGCCGGTTCAGGTCCTGAAGCAGGCGCGACAGGGTCTCCGGGGTGGCGCCGATCGCGGCGGCCAGCTGTTTCTTGTTCATCTCCACCGCGATATCGAGCCGCTCCCCGTACTGCTCCGCCAGAAACGCCCGCAGCCGTTCGGCGACATCGTGGCGCGTCAACTGCTGGATCCGGTCGGTGAGGTAGCGCTGCTTCCTGAGCAGCATGGCGATGAAATCGTTGCGGAAGTCCTGCTGCCCGAGCAGGTCGAGCAGGTCGCGCCGCAGCAGGCGCATCACCAGGACGTCGGTGAGCGCCACCGCCGTCACCGGGTACTCCCGCTGCTCGAACAGGACCACCTCGGCGAAGACCTCCCCCGGCTTGAGCACCTTGATGACGGTCTCGTCCCCCGCTTCCGACACCTTGCCCAGCGAGATGCGCCCCCGAGCCAGCAGGTACATCGCGTCCCCCGACTCCCCCTCGCGGAACAGCACCGATTGCCGCGGGCGCTCGACGGGCATGCAGAACCGGGTCAGGGTTCTTTTGCTGGCATCGGAAATGCCATCGAAAAACCGCGCCTGATCCAGTATCCTGTAGACATCCATGTGTCCCCCCCCGCATGGAAATGCCGGGCGAAAAATTTTGGTTTCTTGATCTGGGTCAATGTCGTCCCGCACAGGTCAAAGTAAGCTATCGATTGTACGCGGACAACCATAAATTTCCAGGAGACGAGACTATGAACATGTTTTGCTACCAATGTGAACAGACCGCCGCCGGCCGCGGATGCGAGAAAGTGGGCGTTTGCGGGAAGGACCCGGTGACGGCGGCGTTGCAGGATCTCCTCCTGTACGCGGCCAAGGGGATCAGCCAGTATGCCACCCGGGCGCGGCAGTGCGGCGTGAAGACCCCGGAAGCCGATATCTTCGTCGTCGAGGCTCTCTTCACCACGGTCACGAACGTCAACTTCGACGCGGCGCGGGTGGAAGCCCTGATCCGCAAGGGGGCGGCCGTGAAGGACGCCACCCGGGCCCTGTACGTGGACGCCTGCCGGAAATCGGGACAGACCCCGGAGATCGTGCAGGGACCGGCCGCGTGGATCCCGGCGGAGAGCCGGGACGGGCTGCTCGATCAGGCGGCGGGCATCGGCATCGCGGCCGCGAGGGCGTCGATGGGGGACGACCTGACCGGCCTCAGGGAACTGTTGACCTACGGCCTGAAGGGGATGGCCGCGTACGCGGATCACGCCTACATCCTGGGCAAGCAGGACGACAAGGTCTACGCCTTCATCCATGAAGCCATGGACTACATCTCCCAGCCCGCCCTCGACCTGGGCCGGCTCCTGGAACTGAACCTGAAATGCGGCGAAGTCAACCTCTCCGTGATGGAGATGCTCGACTCGGCCAACACCGGCGCCTACGGCAACCCCGTCCCGACCCCGGTCCGCGTCACCCCGGTCAAGGGGAAGGCGATCCTGGTCTCGGGCCACGACCTCAAGGACCTGGCCGCCCTGCTCGAGCAGACCCGGGGGAAGGGGATCAACGTATACACCCACGGGGAGATGCTTCCGGCCCACGGCTACCCCGAACTCAAGAAGCACCCCCACCTCGCGGGGAACTACGGCGGGGCCTGGCAGGACCAGGCGAAGGAATTCGCCGCCTTCCCGGGCGCCATTCTCATGACCACCAACTGCATCCAGGCCCCGAGAGACTCCTACAAGGGGCGCATCTTCACCTGCGGCCTGGTCGCCTGGCCGGGGGTCACCCACATCTCCGACCGGGACTTCGCCCCCGTCATCGACGCGGCGCTGGCCGCGCCGGGGTTCGAGGCGGACGAAGCGGAAAAGACGATCCTGGTGGGCTTCGGCCACAACGCCATCCTGGGGGTCGCGGACAAGGTCATCGGGGCGGTCAAGGGGGGCCAGCTGCGCCACTTCTTCCTCATCGGCGGCTGCGACGGGGCCAGATCGGGGCGCAACTACTTCACCGAATTCGCCGAGGCGGTCCCCAAGGACTGCGCCATCCTGACCCTGGCCTGCGGCAAGTACCGCTTCAACAAGCTGGAGTTCGGCGATATCGGGGGGATCCCCCGGCTGCTCGACTGCGGCCAGTGCAACGACGCCTATTCGGCCATCAAGGTGGCCGGCGCCCTGGCCGAAGCCTTCGGCTGCGGCGTGAACGACCTGCCGCTGTCGCTCATCCTCTCCTGGTACGAGCAGAAGGCGTGCGTCATCCTCCTCTCGCTCCTTCACCTGGGGATCAAAAACATCCGCCTCGGCCCGACGCTGCCGGCCTTCGTCACCCCGGCCGTGCTCAACGTGCTGGTGGACAAGTTCAACATCAAGCCGATCACGACCGTCGAGGCGGACCTCGAGGCCGCGCTGGCGAACGGGTAAACCGGGGAAGAAATTGCAGGGGAAAGGGGCGGCCGGCGGCCGCCCTTTTTTTTTATTTCAGGGTCGAAAGATAGGCGACCAGGTCGCGGAGGTCCTTCTCGGGGAGGTTCGGGTAAGCCTTCATCGTGGTGTCCGCCTTCATGCTCCGCGGGCTCTGGACCCATTTCCGGAGGTCTTCCGGTTTCAGCCGGGACCCGACCCCGTCGAGCGCCATCTTTTTCCCCCCGATGCCGGAAACGGAGTGGCACAGGGCGCATTTCTGCATCGCGTAGACCTCCATCCCCCGATCCTCGGTCGAATCCAGGCTGAGCGCTATGGCCACACCGGTGACCAGGAGCGCGGCCCCGCAGATGATGATTACGGCAGGTTTCATTCGAAATCCTCCTCCTAGAGAGCCTTCACTATACTACGGCCATGCCCTCGGGCTCAATCGTCCATCCTCACCCCGGTGGGGCGGGTTGAAAAACCGCACGCCCTTCTTCTTGAACACCCCCACCAGGGCCACCCCCGCGACGAACCCGCCGACATGGGCCCAGAACGCCACCCCGCCCGCCCCGCCCGCGGTCGTGGTCCCGCCGAGGAGCTGCAGCACGAACCAGTATCCCAGGATGACCCCGGCGGGAAGATAGAGGACCCGGATGAAGACGAAGAGAAAGATCAGGGTCCAGACGCGCGCCCGCGGGTAGATCATGATGTAGGCGCCCAGCACCCCGCCGATGGCGCCGCTGGCCCCGATGGCGGGGATGGCCGAATCGGGGTTGGCCAGGATGTGGGCCGCGCCCGCAGCCAGACCGCACGCCAGGTAAAAGAGGACGAACCGGAACCGGCCCGTCGCCTCCTCGATGTTGTTGCCGAAAATCCAGAGGAACCACATGTTTCCGACGAGGTGCATCCAGCCGCCGTGAAGGAACATGCTGGTCAGTACGCTCGCGAGCGGGGGGACGGCGGCCACGTCGGCCGACAGCCGCCCGAGCCCGGTGATCACCGCCGGGATGCTCCCATACTGGTAGATGAAGCGTTCGGCCGATCCCGGGGGCAGGGACAGCTGGTGAAAAAAAACCAGCGCGTTGACCGCGATCAGGGCGATCGTGACGACGGGCGCGGTCCCGGTCGGATTGTCGTCCTTCAAAGGAAACATGGCGCTCGACGGGCGGACCCCGGGCAGGAAATCCGCCGCTCCTCCCTTCCCTCCGGTATAATACCAGCCGGAACCTCAGGGATTCACCAGGGATCGTCACCCATGGCCTTCGAATTCGCCACCGCCACACGCATTGTTTTCGGTCCCGGCAAGGTATCGGAAGCCGCCTCGGAAGCCGCAGCACTCGGGGGGCGAGCCCTGGTCGTCGCCGGGAGCCGGCCCGACCGGTTGGAACCGCTGCTGGAACCGCTCCGCGCCGCGCGCGTCGGCTACGCCCTCTTCTCCGTCGCCGGCGAGCCGACCCTCCCCCTGGT
>CAZWXG010000056.1:12398-15795 GCA_964637825.1 uncultured Acidobacteriota bacterium | reverse complement strand
GGGATTCCTCACGGTTCAGTTCGTCGAATTTGCGGCCGGCGTAGCGCGCGGCCAGGATCCACACGACCAGGATCACCGCCACGATGAGCGACAGCCAGCGGAGCGAGGAGAACCCGCCGAAGAACGTCGTCATCAAAAGCGAGAGCCCGACGGCGACGGCCTTGGCGAAACGCTGGACGAACATGTCGATGAAGGCCTTGGCGCGGTATTTCTCCTCCCGCGTGGCGGGGACGTAGAGCGCCTCCTTCGCCGACTGGTTGACCGAATAGCTGAAGGCGTTGTCGGCCGGGTTGAGGATGCTGCCGGTGAGCAGGGCGGGAAAGAGGAAGAACCCCACCGAGCCGCACAGGGCGGCGGCCGGGAGGACCAGGAGCGCCGTCCCGACGCCGAACCGGGTCATGATGAAGCTGGTGAAGAAGAGCTGGATGAGCATGGCGAGCACGTTGGTGATCGCGAACACCTGCGAGAAATAGGCCCCGGTGGCCCCGCCGGCGACGAAGTGCTCCACGCTCGAGGTGAACTGGAAGTCCATGATGGTGGAGACGATCTCGTAAAAACCGACGATGGCCACGATCGCCAGGAGGTAGCGGGAGCGGAACACCAGCCGCGCCCCCTCGAGCGCCGCGCTCCCCCCGGGGGCCGGGGCCTCCGCCCCCGCTGCCGCCCTGGCTTTGCGGGCCGGGAGCCGGCGCGCGGCCGCGCGCGCCAGGACCATGACGACGATCATGGCGCCGATGAGGATCAGCATCCAGGTCTCGATCGCCACCCGGTCGATGAAGGCCCGGAGCGCGACGGAACCGAAGGCGCCCCCCGCCACCCCGCCGAAACCGACCAGCCCGTAGAGCCGCTTGGCCTGGTCCCCTTCCACGCTGTCGTTGAGGAAGGCGAAGAAGGCGGGCACCATCAGGGTGTTGAAAAGGTCCCCGAAGAGGTAGAAGCCCCAGACGGTCCCCGCGCCCGGGCTCTGGAGCAGGAGGAAGTAGGCGGCGAGCACGAGGATGGAAAAGACCGAGAAGATGTAGGTGAGCTGCTGCCGGAAATACCTGCGGGCGAGGAGGGTGAAGGCGGCCACAGCCGCGGCGGCCACGAACATGTTGAGCACCTTGGCCAGGAGCTCCGCCTGGGAACCGAGCATCCGCCAGCCGAACAGGTCGAAGGCGCCCGCCGCCTTGTAGAAGTCGATGAACTCCGATTTCTTGATCGGCTTCAGGACCCAGAAGCTGGAGATCACGAGGAAGAAATAGGCCGACATCAGCAGCGCAAAGGGGAGTTCCGCCCGCCTGACCGCGAAGATCCTCTTCAGTTCCCCCATCCGCTCACCCCCATGAAAAGATTGTACCCTCTACGATTGTGGTTTTTTTGGTTTTTTTTGGCTATGATACCGGCTCAAAACAGGAGAGCGCGATGGCGAAATCGAGAGACATCAGGAAAGACGTCAAGAAGAAACCGGCCAAATCGATCAAGGAAAAGCGCAAGGAGAAGCTGGAGAAGAAGTCGAAGTAGGCCCCCGACGGGGGCCTACGCCTGTCCCTGCCCGCAGCACTTCTTGTATTTTTTTCCGCTGCCGCAGGGACAGGGGTCGTTCCGGCCCGTTTTGGGCTGGTCGCGGCGGAAGGGCCTGCTCGTGATGCGGCCGTCGACGAAGGCCCAGGCCCCGTCCTCCCTGCGGAAGGAGGCGATCTCGTGGTGGTCGACCGTCTCCCCGTCGCGGACGTAGGTCGCGATGAACTCCACGGTCCCCTCGGAGTCCCCCTCCCCGCCCCCGGCGGCGCCGAGGATCTCGAGCCCCCGCCACTCCGACTGTTCGGCCCACTCGAGCGCACTCTCGCGGTTGAACGCGGCCCGGGAGCGCGAGTGCGTGCTCTGCTCGATGAAGTCCAGGTCGGCCGCCGTATAGGCCGTGTAGCGCGCGCGCATCAGCGCCTCCGCCGTGGGCGCCGGCGCGCCGGCGAGATACGGGCCGCAGCACCCGTCCAGAGGTTTGCCGCTGCCGCAGGGACACGGATCGGTCCCCTTCCGTTCGATCTGGCCCATGCCTTCCCCCCTCGCTGAGAAACGTCAGATCTCCTGTCCGACGACGCCCCCATTATGCACCGGATGCGGGCCCCAAAGAAGGGCAGGCGTTCTCAGGACGATTTTTCCTGGCTCCCGGCCCGGCTGGTTCATTGGATTCATTGGATGGATCAAAGGATGAACCCGGTCCCGGAATCTTGACGCTTGCAAAGGAGACTATTATAATGGTCACCGTGTACGAGCTGATCTTCACGGAAACGGCGCTGCGCCAGTATGAGCGGCTCGATCCCCGGTTGCGACATCAGGTCGATCGCGGCCTGGAGAGGATCGCCGCCGATCCCCGGAGAGGCAAGGCGCTGGGGGGGGAATGGAAGGGGATCCGGTCCGAACGGGTCGCCACCTACCGCATTCTCTACAAGGTATTCGACAGGACGATCGAGGTGCTGATCCTGGTGATCGGGCATCGCAGATCGGTATACGGGGGGCATTGATGCGACACGAGATTCTATCGGTGACCAGGGCGAAAGCCCGGCTCCTGGAGCTCACGCGCCGGGTGGAGGAGGACGGCTGCGCCTATATCCTGACCAGGGACGGCGACCCCGTCAGCGCACTGGTCCCGATCGAGGATTATGAATCGCTGGTGGAAACCATGGAGGTGGGGGCGGACGGGCAGACAATGCGCGAGCTCGCGGCCGCGCTCGCCGACGAAGAACAGGGGCGGGTGTTCAAACGGGACAAGGGCGGCAAGTGGGTGAAACACGGGAAACCGGGCGGCCGCGCCTGAGCGACGGGTCGCGCGGCGCACCGGTGCGCAACAAAACCATCGCGCCGCGAACCAAACTGCGCTACCATCGGGGAAATTTGAAGGGGAACCCGCCATGGCACCAGACCGATACGCCGACCGCATCCAGCCACTGACCACCGGGCTGATCGACTGGGAAGAAAAGAACCGCTCCCTCCAGGACGCCTCCGTGACCGGGCCGGGGAGCGCCCCGAAGGAGGTGTGGCTCAACGGCCGGGACCACCTCGGGGGGATGGGGGTGCACCTCTCCTGGGGCGTCCACAGGACCCTCGGCGACTGGCACGCCCGCTCGCGCGCCCACCGGCACCCGTACCCCGAGTGCCTCTTCTTCGTGGGCCTCGACACGGCCAACGTCAATTACCTGGGGGCCGAGATCGAAATCAGCCTCGGCGGCGAGCGGGAGGTCCACGCGTTCAACGAGCCCACCGTCGTCGTCATCCCGGCGGGGACTCCCCACGGGCCCATCACGACCCGAAGGGTTTACAGCCCGCGCGGATTCGGGTTTCTGGCCGTGGGCCTGCACGCGACCCGGGAGATCACCTGGCTGGAAGAAGGGGGCGACGGAGCGGAGGCCCCCGCCCC
>CAZWXG010000056.1:0-12298 GCA_964637825.1 uncultured Acidobacteriota bacterium | reverse complement strand
AATACGGCCGCCTGGTCAAATCGCTCAGGACGGGGCTCGTCACCGAGCGCGGGCGGCCGGTGACGGCGCGCTTCACCCCGGAGGAACTGGCCGCGCGCGAGGAGTTTCAGAAGCGGACGGGTTTCAGGCCGGGGCCCGGCAGCCCCGACCACATGACCTGGATGTACGGCCGGGACCTGGAAAACCTGGACCTCAACGTGGCCTGGGGCTTCTCGAGCGGCGCCGGCGTCTCCCAGCGGGGGGTCGGCGCGCACTCCCACCCCGAGGACGAGGTCCTCGTCTACCTGGGCACGGACCCGGACCATCCCGATGACCTCGGGGCCGAAATCGAAATCGACCTGGGGGAGGAGCACGAACGCCACCTCTTCGACCGGTCCACCGTCATCGCCTGCCCCGCGGGGATGCCGCACGGGCCGATCGTCACGCGGTGGGTGGACCGTCCCTTCGCGTTTCTCCTGATCAACCTGGCCCGCAACGTGTCGATGTCTTTCGAGTAGAACCCGGGAGGAGGATGAACATGGCGACCGGAAAATACGCCCACCTGCTCAAGCCCCTGAAAATGGCCGAGAGGCCGGGACAGGAGCAGATCTTCAAGAACACGGGGAACGCCGACGTCAACCGGTGGCTGAACGGCCGCGACCACCTCGAGGGGGTCGAACTGAATTTCTCCTGGGGGTTCTACACGGGCCTGGGAGACTGGCACCCCGGCATGGACCCGCACGTGCACCCCTACCCCGAATGCCTGGTGTTCGTGGGCCTGGACCCCCACCGGCCCGAATACCTGGGCGCGAAGATCCAGTACTGCCTCGGCAAGGAACTGGAGATCCACACCTTCGACCGCCCCTCGGTCGTCGTCGCTCCCGCCGGATTCTGGCACTGCCCCTCGGTGACGCTCGACGTGACGAGCCCGATCGGTTACAGCTTCTTCATCATCTCCCTGGGGGCGGACCCGACCACCCGCTGGCTGGGGGACGGCATTTCGGACGAGCAGATCGCGCGCATGCAGGCGCTGTCGACGGCGGGGGGGCTCAAGCCCCCGATGAATTCGTCCTTCGGGAAGAAAAGGGTGCATATCTCGGAGGAGACCGTGAGCCACGGCGGGGTCAACGCCCGCTTCATCAAGCCGCTGATGCCGAACTCCCTCGGGACCCGGACGCTCGGGGACGGGGACCGGGAGCAGTACGGGGAGACGGCCGCCCCGGAGCGCCGGCCGGGGCCGGGGATGACCAAAAACGCCGTGTGGATGTTCGGCCGGGACCTGGAGGGGATGAAGCTCAATTTCTGCTGGGGCATCCAGACCGATCCCGGGGCGTGGATGCGCGGGCCGGGGCGCGGGGCGCACGTACACCCCGCCGACGAGGTCCTGATGTTCGCCGGCACCGACCCGGCCGACATCGATTCGCTGGGGGCGGAGATCCAGATCGACCTGGGACCGGAGCACGAACGCCACGTCATCGACCGGCCGACGGCCGTCGTCTGCCCCGCGGGCCTGGCCCACGGGCCCGTCGTCACCCGCTGGATCGACCGCCCCTTCGCGTTCCTGCTGATGTCGCTCGGCGCCAACCACGAAACGACGTATGTCGATTAGGAGAAAATCGCCCCCCTGCCCCCTGTTCATTCTCCACGCGGTTGTGGCAATCTATGCTCCATGAACAGGCGGGGGATCGGTAGATCCGCGCGCTCCGCGCACGGAACGTTCGGGTGGGCGGCGCGGTGGTTCCGCGGCTCCGTAAAAATCTACCTCCTCCTCGTCCTCGCGCTCTGGCTCCTCCTCCACCTGGGAGCCGACCGCTGGTGGCCGGCCACCCTGATCCTCTTCGGCCCCCGCTGGGTCTTCGCGCTCCCTCTCCTGCTCCTGGCGCCGCTGGCCTTCCGGCTCGGGCGCCGCCAGTTGCTCTGGCTCGCCGCCGCGGCCGCCGTCCTCTTCATCCCCTTCATGGGGCTGCGCGTCCCGCTCTTCCGGGAGGCGGCGGACGGGGCGACCATCCGCGTCCTGACCTGCAACGTGGGCGGGCCCGGCATGGACAGGGAGAGCCTCGCCCGGCTCATCCGGGAGTCGGGCGCCGACATCGTGGCGCTGCAGGAATGCGCGCGGGAGACCGCCCTGAAGGCGCTCCCCGGATGGACGCTGGTCACCGAGGAGCGCCTCGTGGTCGCGGCCCGCGCACCCGTAACGCGCGCCAAGGGGCGCCGGATCATGCACCCCCCCAGCCAGTGGCCCCGGGCGAGCGCGCTGCAGTGCGTGATCCACCTGCCCGAAGGGGACCTCACCTTCAGCTCCATCCACCTGCCGAGCCCCCGGCAGGGCCTGTCGAACCTGCTGGACCGGGACCGGCTGCTCAACCTCTCGCGCATTCCCCTCCTGAAGAAGGAAACCGAGCTGCGCCGCCGAACGGCGGAGGAAATCGAAGCCCTCCTGCGCGCCGGGGCACTGCCCGCCGTCGTCGCCGGCGACTTCAACATGCCGGTCGAGAGCGCCTGGTACCGCCGCTTCTGGCCCGCCTACGCGAATGCTTTTTCCAAAGCGGGGTTCGGCTACGGCTTCACCGAAAAGATCGCGATCCGGGGGTTCGAGTACCGGGTCCGCATCGACCACATCCTCACCCGGGGCGACCTGGTCGCGGAAAAGTGCTGGGTGGGGATGGACGTGGGGTCCGACCACCTCCCCCTGTTCGCCGAAATCCGCCGCGGACGCCGCTGAGGCCTCCCCGGAATCGGGTCGATCGCACGGATTCCGGCGGGAGCGAAAACCTGTATAATGAGGCGGCCGGACCGCAGGGGTGCGGCGGATGAGGGTTCTTTCCCGGGTGGGACCCCGCGTCGCCGGGCCGGGCCACCCAATGGAATCGAGAAGATCGCCATGAACAGAAGGGCCTTCATCGTGCTCGTGAGCAGCATGTTCATCTCCATGCTCGGCATGGGCATCGTCAGCCCCTTCCTCCCCATCTACGCCGACACCCTCGGGGCTTCCAAGCTGGAAGTGGGGCTGGTGCAGGCGGGGTTCAGCATCACCGGCATCGGGACCCTGCTCTTCATCGGCCGGCTCTCGGACCGGTTCGGGCGCAAACTGTTTCTCGGCGCCGGGCTGGGCATCATCGCCCTCTCCTCGGTGGGACTGATGTACGCCGCCCGCCCGCTCCACCTCATCCTCTGGCGTTTCTTCCAGGGGCTCGGGGCCTCGGCCCACATGCCGATCGCCCAGGCCTATCTCGGCGACATCACGCCGGAGGGGAACGAGGGGAAATGGATGGGGTACTTCAACGCCGTGCTCTTCGCCGGGATGGGAGCGGGCCCTCTCGCCGGCGGGTTGATCTCGGACGCCTTCAGCATCCGGGCCACCTTCCTCTTCATGGCGGTCCTGAACGCCCTCGCCATGGTCGCCACCATCCTCTTCCTGAGGGAGATGCGGCGGAAGACCTCGCGGACGGCGCGCGTCTCCTTTCTCGCCCCGCTCGGGAGCCGGAACCTGCGGGGGGCCGTCAGCTACAACATCGCCAACGGGGTGACGATCGCCGGGCTCATGGCCTTCGTGCCGCTGTTCGCCGACCTCACCGTCGGCCTCAGCGCCAGCCTCATCGGCGTCCTGCTCGCCGCCCGCTCGCCCGTCTCCATCCTGCAATCCTACACCGGCCGGATGGCCGACAAATGGAACCGCCGGTCCATGGTCCTCTGCGGCGGCCTCCTCTCGATGGCCGCCCTCTACCTCCTGCCCCACTCCCGGGGTTTCTGGCCCCTGCTCGCGGCCTACATCGCGGTCACCCTGGGCCAGGCGGTGGGCGTCCCGGCGGCGAACGCCTATGTCGTAGAGGAGGGGCGCATCTACGGGATGGGGACCGCGGTGACGCTCTTCATGCTGGCCATGCACCTGGGCACCGGTCTCGGGCCGGTGGCCCTGGGGGGGATCGCGGACCGGTTCGGGCTGGAGTCGGTCTTCCACTCCGCCGCGGTCTGCATGGCCGCGGGCCTGGCCCTCTTCGCCCTCATGGTCCGTCCCGGGGCGGATCGCACCCGCGCGGGGGACAATGCGCTATGAAACTCCAAGCCAAGATATTGTCGGGCTTTCTGATCCTGGCGGCGATGCTCGCCTGCGCCGGCATGCTGTCGATCCATGAAATCCGCTCCATCGGTTCCTCGGTCAACCGGCTGCTCAACGACAATTACCGGAGCGTCAACGCGGCCAAAACCATGCTCGAGGCGCTGGAGATGGAAAACAGCGGAGTGCTGCTGGCGCTCTCGGGAAAATGGCAGCAGGGGCACGAATCGATTGCAGCGGGCGACCGCATGTTCCAGCAGGCGTTCGAGGCCGCCAGGAACAACCTGACGGTCCCCGGCGAAGGCGAATGCGTCGCGGCGATCGCCTCGGCCTACGGGGAGTATGAGCGGCTCTGGACGCGGGCGCTCGAAGAACGGGGGGGAGAACCGCCCCTGGACCGGTATTTCCGCGACTTCCATGACAAGCTCGCCGCGGCGCGCAGATCGGTCGATGCGCTCATGAAGCTGAACGAGGAGAGCCTGTACGTCACCGCATCCAGCCTGCACAGCAGGGCAAACCGCGCCATCATGCCCGGGATCGTGGCCATCGTCTCCTCGCTCGTGTTCGTCATCATCTTCAATACCTTCATCAACTATTACGTGATCCGGCCGATCGTCGGCCTCACCCGGGAAGTCCGCGGCAGCATCCAGTCCAGGGCGCCCCTCAACATGGAGATCGAAAGCCGGGATGAACTCCGGGACCTGGCGGCCGCCATCAAGGACCTCTCGATCGGGCGCCGGAACACCTTATGAGGATTCATGTCATTCTGCGCTATATCGGCATCGTGGCGCTGGCGGACGGAGCCTTTCTGGCCCTGTCAGCGGCCATATCCGCATGGAACCGCGAACCGGCCTTCCTGCCGCTGCTCTACAGCGCGCTGATCGTCCTCCTCTTCGGCGTTTTCCCCCTGATCTTCGTCCCCTCCACGGACCATATCCGCAACGACGAGGGGTTGTTCATCGTGGTCTCCAGCTGGCTCCTGTCCTGCCTGGCGGGGGTTCTACCCTACGTTCTGTACGGGGGGGAGTTCACCTTCACCAACGCCTGGTTCGAGAGCGTGTCCGGGTTCACGACCACGGGGTCTTCGATCCTGACGGACGTCGAAGCCCTCCCCCTGGGACTGCTCTTCTGGCGCGCCTCGACCCACTGGATCGGCGGCATCGGCATCATCGTTTTCGTGCTCTCGGTGCTCCCCGCCATCAGCCAGGCGGCCATGGTCCTCTCCCGCACCGAAATTTCCCCCCTGGCCCGCAACAACTTTCAGTATCGCACCCGGAAGACCCTGCGCATCCTGCTGGCCGTCTACGTCGGGCTCACCCTGCTGGAAACGGCCGCCCTGCTGGCCTGCGGCATGAACCTTTTCGACGCGGTGGCCCACTCCTTCGCCACGGTCGCCACCGGGGGGTTCGGGATGAAGAACCTGAGCGTCGCCCATTACGGGAGCGCGGCGGTGGAATCGGTCATCGGCATCTTCATGATCCTGTCGGGCGTTCATTTCGGCCTGCTCTTTGTCGCGGCCGGGGGGCGGATCGGGGCGATCTGGAAATCCACCGCGGTCCGCTATTACCTCGCGGCCCTGGCCGTCGGCTCCCTGCTGGTCGCCGTCACCCTCCACGGCGGCACCTACGCCGCATGGGGCGATGCCTTCAGGTACGCATCCTTTCAGATCGTTTCCCTGGGGACGAGCACCGGTTTCGCCTCGGCGGACTCGGCGGGCTGGCCCCCCTTCGCCATGCTCGTCATGATCTACTTCACGCTCCAGTGCGCCTGTTCGGGTTCGACCTCCGGGGGGATCAAGGTGGAACGCGTCGTCCTGCTGCTCAAGGCCGTCAGGGTCAAGCTGGTAAAGCTGAAGCATCCCCGGGCCGTGGTCGCGCTCGAGATGGAAGGGTCCTTCGTGAACGATGAGGTTCTCACTGCGAGCCTCCTCTTCGTCTGCTGCTACCTGGTCATCGTCTTCCTGTCGACCCTCCTCATGGCTGCCTGCGGAGTGGACCTCCTGAGCGGTTTCACCGGGTCCGTCGCCGCCATGGGCAACGTCGGACCCGGATTCGGGACCGTCAGCTCGCTCGGCAACTACGGCTCGCTCCCCGACGCGGCGAAGTGGATCCTGACCCTCGTCATGCTGCTGGGCAGGCTGGAGATATTCGGCCTGCTGATGTTTTTTTCCTCCGGGACGCTGAAATAGGGGGCGTGGAAAGCACCTTTTCCAGCGCCGGGGTGAACGCGGAGAGGCGCCGGAGCCGGATGACGAGGTCCCAGAGCGGCTCGCACTTCTTCCACGCGGCCTTGTAGGCGACATGGCGCGCCGCGCGGAGCGCCCCTTCCTGCCTGGCGGCGGAGCGCGCGATATCGGGCCAGGAATAGAAGTCCCGGTAGGCCCGCCGGTACCCGGCCTCCAGTTGGGCCGCCGACATCCGCCGCGGGGTGAACACGGCGTGGCGGGTGTCGTAAAGGTCCCAGTCCCGCGTGGTGATCCGCCCGGCCGCCGCCATGCGCCGGAACAGGGGGGTGTCGGGATAGGGGGTCAGGATGTGAAAGGTGGCCGTTTCGATCCCCTGCCCCACGGCCCAGTCCACCGTCCGCGCAAAGACGTCCGGGTCGTCCTCGTCCATGCCGAAGACGAAGCTCGCGTTGACCATGACCCCATGCTCGTGCAGGCGGCGGACGGCGGCGGCGTAGTCCTCGAGTTTCTGGCGTTTCCCCTGCGCCCTCAGGTTGCGCCCGTCGAGGGTCTCGAAGCCGACGAAGAGGCTGCGGAGCCCGCTCGCGGCCGCGCGCGGCAGCAGCCCGGGTTCGAGGATCCCCCGGACCGTGCCGGCCGCCTGCCACAGGCGGTTCATCCCCGCGAGCCCGTCGAAGAGCGAGAGGGCAAAGGCGGGGTCGCCGAAGAGGTTGTCGTCGAGAAAATAAAGATGCCGCCCCGGCAGCAGATCGATCTCCGCGAGCGCCCGGTCGACGGGTTGCGTGTAAAAGGACGCCCCGTTTTTGAAGAAGGAGGTCTGGTAGCAGAACCCGCACCGGCCCGGGCAGCCGCGGGAAACCACGATCGAGTTGGGAACGAGGTAGAGGGAGCGCCGGAAAAGGTCGCGGCGCGGCGGGGGCGCGCCGTCGAGGGTGCGCCGGGTCGAACGGTAGACTTTCCCGGGGGCGCCCCCCCGGAAGTCGCGGAGGAACTCCGGCCAGGTGTCCTCCCCGGGGCCGAGGAAAATGGTGTCGGCGTGCGCGGCCGCCTCGCCGGGGAGCGAGGTGACGTGCAGCCCGCCGAGACAGACGTGGACTCCGCGGGCGCGGTACCGGTCGGCGATTTCGTAGGACCGGCGGGCGGAGGTAACGTACACCTCGATGGCGACCAGGTCCGGCCGGTCCTCCAGGTCGAGCGTCTCCACGTGCTCGTCGCAGAGGGAGGCTTCGTCGGCGGGGTCGAGATAGCCGGCCAGGGTGGCCAGCCCCAGGGGGGGAAAGAGGCTGTACTTGATGGGGCGCCAGAACGGGCTCCTGGCCTCGGTCAGCGCGGGGAGGATCAATTTGACCTTCATCGCGCCTCCGGGAGCGGCAGGGCGCCGAATTTCCGCGTCCGGCGCCCGTAGTCGGCAAGCGCCGCGTCCAGGTCGGAGTCGCCGAAATCGGGCCAGAGCGTCGGCGAGAAGTAGAGTTCGGAATAGGCCGCCTGCCAGAGCAGGAAATTGGACAACCGCCGCTCCCCGGCGGTCCGGATGACCAGGTCGGGATCGGGGGCCGCGTCGCGCCCCAGCTCCCGGGACACCCGTTCCTCGGTGATCTCCCCGGGATCCAGTTCCCCCCGCGCCGCCGCACACGCGAGTTCGCGCGCGGCGGAGGCGATCTCGTAGCGGGCGCCGTAATCGAGCGCGATGCGCAGGTGCAGCCGCCCGCACTCCCGGGTTTCCGCCTCGGTCCGCTCGAGCTCCTCGAGGACCGGGCGCGGGAGCCGGTCGCGGCGGCCGAAGGCCGAGACCCGGATGCCGCGCGCAAGCAGGTACTCCCGTTCGGCGCCGAGGTAGCGCCGGAAGAGCCGGAAGAGGAAGCGGACCTCGGTCTCCGGCCTTTTCCAGTTCTCGCTCGAAAAGGCGAAGAGGCTCACGCAGGGGATCTGCAGCCGGCAGGCGGCCTCGCACAGGCGCCGCACGGCGCCCAGCCCCCGCTCGTGCCCCCTCCAGCGCGGCAGGCCGCGCCGCTCGGCCCACCGGCCGTTGCCGTCCATGATCACCGCCAGATGATGCAGCGCGTTCATACGCCCTCCATTAAAGTGCTTTATTCGGTAAAGTGCAAGGACAAAAAAAATTCTCCCTGCCCGGCGGCGTCAGCCCAGCGTCGGCAGGGGGTCGATCGCGCGCCGCGGCGCGCGCCCCCGCGCCCGCCGCACGACGGCAATGTCGGGCAGGAGGCCGGCCAGGACTTCCAGGTACTCCTCCAGGGCCGCCCGCCCCCGCGGGGTGAGCCGATAGGTGCTCCGGGGCTTCCGCTCTTCGAACGTCTTGGCGCAGGAGATGTACCCCGCTTCTTCCAGCCGGCGCGCCTGGACGCTCAGGTTGCCGTCGGTCGACGCGAGCAGGTCCCTCAGGCCGGTAAAGGAGATCGATTCCTCGACGGCCAGGGCCGATAGGATGCCCAGCCGCAGGCGCTCGTGGATGAGGGGGTCGAGTTCGTTGGGGACCGGGCGGTCCGACCGTTTCCTAGCCATTGTACCTCCGGGCGATATGGACGCCGAAAACCAGGTGGAGCCAGCCGAAACCGGTGGCCAGCCACCCGAGCAGCGCCTCCGGAGGGGAGAAGGCCGCCCCCGTCGCCGCCAGCATGAAACAGACCCCCATGGTCCGGATGGGGGGGACCGAAACGAGCCCCCCGCTGGTCACGGCGGCCCCGTAGCACCCCAGCCAGATGACGGGGAGCCACACGGGGGTATGGGCGCCGAGCGCCACGGCCGTCAGCAGGGCACCGAGGAAGAGCGCGGGGCACACGCTCCAGAGGATCCGGCGCAGGAGCGGCGGCTGGATCGGCGCGCGCATCTGGAGGCTCTTGCGGTACATCCCGACGAGGACCACGGGCACCGACAGGGCGAGGACGCCGGCCCAGACCCAGAGGGCCGCCCCGGAACGCGCCCCGGGGTTCCAGGGAGCGCCCGTAATCCAGGCGTTGGCCCCGACCCCCGCCAGGGCGAAGGTCCCGGCTATCGCGAGCGACCAGCCCGACACGGCCGACAGCCGCCCCGCGGCGTCGAGCGTCCGGCGGATATAGAGCAGCTGTTCGTGGGCGGCTTCGGCATCGAGCGGTTCCTTCATCATGGGACACCCTCCGGATCGGGCGTATGCTGACACCCTGGCCTCCATGCGTCAAGTACTTTTTTATATAAAGCCAACGAACGGGCGGGGGGCAAGGCAACCCCCGGCTTGGGTTCCGGGGGACTCTTCGGTATGATGGGAGACTGTTTCAGGGAAACGGGCGGGTGCGCACCAACGGGGGGCGGCGACATGGAACGCGTCACACTGGGGAAAACGGGGATCGAGGCGGTACGGCTGGGGTTCGGCGGCATCCCGATCCAGCGGCTGGGAGAACGCGAGGCGGTCGAGGTCGTCCGCTACGCGGTGGAGAAGGGGATGGACTTCATCGACACCTCCCGGATGTACACCACGAGCGAGACCCGGATCGGGAAGGCGCTGCGGGAAACGGACCGCAAGGTGACCCTGGCGACGAAATCGTGGAGCCGCACCTCGGACGGCATTCAAAAGGACATCGACATCAGTCTCCGCGAACTCGGGCGGGAGCATATCGACATCTACCAGTGCCACGGCATCAGCAGCATGGAGGACTACCGTCTCGTCACCGCCCCCGGCGGGGCTCTCGAAGGGCTGCGCCGCGCGAAGGAGCGGGGGGTCATCGGCCATATCGGGGTGACCAGCCACAGCCTCGATGTCCTGGAGACGGTGCTCGAGGACGGCCTGTTCGAGACCATCATGGTCTGCTACAGCTTCCTGGAACCGGCGGCCGGGGACAGGATCATCCCCCGGGCCCGCGAAAAAGGGGTGGGCGTTCTCGCCATGAAGCCGTTTTCGGGCGGCGTCATCGAGGCGCCGGAAACCGCCATGCGATGGATCCTGGGCACCCCCGGCATCCTCGTGCTGGCCGGGGTCGAGGACAAGGGGCTGATCGATCAGAACTGGCGCGTGTTCGAGGGGGACCGGACCCTGACCGAAGCGGACCTGGGCGCCATCGAGAGCATCCGCCGGGAATACGACCGGAAGTTCTGCCGCCGCTGCGACTACTGCCTCCCCTGCCCCGAGGGGATCCCGATCCAGATGGTGCTGGGGGCGCGCTCCTTCATCAAGCGGATGGGGAGCGGCATCCTGGAAAACCCGATGGTGGCCGAAACCTGGAAGAAGGCCTCCCGCTGCACCGCGTGCGGCGAGTGCATGACCCGCTGCCCCTACGGCCTCCCGATCCCGGACATGATCCGCGAAAACGTCGAGTGGATGGATGCGTTCCGGCGCGGGGCCGCGCGGCCGGACTGACATGATCATCGACGCGCATACCCACATCTATCCCGACCGGGTGGCGCACCGGGCGCTCCGGACCGTCATCGGCAACACCGGCGGGCATCTCGACGCCTTCACCGACGGCACCCGCGACGGCCTGCTGGCCTCCATGGACGCGGCGGGGGTGGACCGCTCCCTGGTCCTGACCGTGGCGACCACCCCCGGCCAGGGGGAGGGGATCCTCGAGTGGATCCGGCGCACGGCCCCCCTGTCCGACCGGCTGGTCTTTTTTGGTTCGGTGCACCCGCATGCGCCCGGCTTCCGCACCTGCCTCGGGGAGATGGCCGCCGCGGGCATCCAGGGGGTCAAGTTCCACCCCGGCTACCAGGATTTCCCGGTCGATTCCCCGGCCGCCTACGCCGTGTACGAGGAGGCGGCCGCGCTCGGCCTGGTCCTGTACTTCCACGCCGGTTACGACCCCAGCCTGCCCGGGTGCGAACACACCTCCATCCCAAGGTTCGCGCGCTTCGTGGGGGACTTCGCCGGGGCGAAGGTCATCCTCGCGCACGGGGGGGGCTACGGGGAGTGGGACCGGGTGCTGGACCTGCTGGGGGGGAAAGGGTGCTACTTCGACATCGCCTTCGTGCTCGAGAGCATGAAGGAGCGCCCCGACGCCCGCGAGCTCTACCGCCAGAACGAGGATTTTTTTCTCTTCGGCACCGACAGCCCCTGGCGGGACCAGAAACGGTACGTGGAACTGATCCGCGCCTCGGAAACGCTGACGGCGGACCAGAAGGAAAAGCTGTTTTCCGGGAACATCCGGAAACTGATCAGGATCGGCGGTGACTCATGAAAAACGACCTCGACGCGCCGGAAGCCGAAGAGGAGCGCACGGAGCGCCCGCTCTTCCCCCATCCCCCCTGGACCCTGGGGATCGTGCTCGTCATCGCCGTCTGCGCCCTCCTGGCGGGACTCTCGGACCCCATCTGGCTCCTGCTCGGCGCCCCCTGCATCCTGGTGCTCCTCCTCTTCCTTTACGTGCGCATCGCGGCGAGGTTCGGCAAGGGGAGAGGGCCCGAATGAACGCCGGCTCCGGGGAAGGGGCGGGCGCCGGCCCGTCTCCCGCCCCCCTCTTCCCCTCCCTCGACCTGTCGGGCACGGCGATCGCCCCGGCGTTGCTCCTCGCCCCGATGGCCGGGATCACCCACTCCGGCTTCCGCAGGCTGATCGCCGATTTCGGCGGCTACGGGGCGCTCACGACGGAGATGCTCTCCGCCCCCGCGTTTCTGCGCG
The DNA here is from genome assembly GCA_964637825.1 of uncultured Acidobacteriota bacterium. Classification (GTDB taxonomy): domain Bacteria; phylum Acidobacteriota; class UBA6911; order UBA6911; family UBA6911; genus UBA6911. Next base: position 481 of record CAZWXG010000056.1, on the reverse strand, counting down.
AGGACCCCGCCCGGAGCCCCTTCAGCCGGCGGCGCGAGTGCGAGGGGAGCGTGGTCTATCAGTTGAGGCTTTCGGGGGAAGAGGATTTCGGGGCCCTGTTCGCCAAGCTCGAAGCGCTCTCCCCCGCGGCCGTCGACCTCAACCTGGGCTGCCCCGCCCCGGAAATCCAGCGACTGGCCTCCGGGGCCGCCCTGTTCCGCGATTTCGCGCGGCTCGGGCGGGTGCTCGCGGGGATTCGCACCCATTACGGCGGCCCGCTCACGATCAAATGCCGGCTGGGGGACGACCCGGACGACTGGCGCGGCCCTTTCCTCGAGCGCCTGCGGCTTTTCGAGGATCACGCCGTGGCCGCCGTCACCGTCCACCCCCGCTTCTCGGGGGAAAAACTGAAGCGGCGCGCGCGCTGGCGCGAGTTCCCCTGGATCGCCGCCCATACCCGCCTCCCCGTCATCGGCAACGGCGACATCCGTTCGCCCCGCGA
>CAZWXG010000055.1:5576-16200 GCA_964637825.1 uncultured Acidobacteriota bacterium | reverse complement strand
CGAGGATGTAGTCGCCGGTTTTAGCGTCCACCCCGATGTCGGTGAGCGGGGAGCGCGTGGCTTTGTCCCAGTTTTCGCCTTTCAGGATCCGGGCGATCCGGAAATAGCCCGAAGCCGGGTCTTTTTCGATCTCCGCCCCCAGCAGGCCGAGCGGCACCCGCTCCTTGTGCGGCACTTCCCCGCCCCCCACGTAGGCGTGCCCCGCGCTCAGCTCGCCGATCATCTCCCCGATGACGTAGGTGAGGTCGGCGCGGTGGCGCACGAAGGGGAGGAGTTCGCCGTAGCGCTCCCGCATCCCGGCCCAGTCCACCCCGTGCATGTTGGGGGCGTAGAAGAAGTCGCGCATCTGCCGCCAGCACTCGTGAAAGATCTGCCGCCACTCGGCGGCGCGGTCGACTTCGAACCGGAGATCCCCCAGGTCGAGCCGCTCGCTCGTGTCGGGGCGGGCGGAGGGGAGATCGACGATCGAGTAGGAGCCCCCCTGGCCGATCAGCATTTTCTTGCCGTCGGCCGAAATCTCGTACCCGTCGGCGTCGACGAGCTCGGTCTCTTTCAGCTTGTCGAAATCGTACAGCGCGAGCGTCGCCTTCCCCTTCCGGAGTGTCATGTAGTAGAGCTTCCCGGCGGCGGAGGTCAGGTGCCGGTACATCCCGCTCTCGATCGGCACTTCCGCCACGCGCCCGACGAGCCCGTCGGGGTCGACCCGGACCGTCACTTTCGCCTCCCCCTCCGGCTTCGGCTGGGGTTCTTCTTTCTTGCCGTCTTCCCGGATTTTGACCTCGTCGCTTTTGGGCTCGAAGGGGGAGCGGGTCTCCCGGGCGAGGGTGACGAGATAGATCTTCGCCATGTCGCGGTAGGAGTAGTTGAACTCGTTCTGCCCGTAGACGGGGTTGAAGGTGCGGCTGGAGACGAAGAAGAGGTATTTGCCGTCCGCGCTGAAGGCGGGGGAGCCCGAATCGTACCAGCCGTCGGTCGCGGGGAAGGTCGCGCCGCTCGCCAGGGAGTGGAGGTAGACCGTCTGCAGCTGCGTCTCCTCCTCCTGGGCCCAGGCGACCCAGGCGCTGTCGGGGGACCAGGCGTAGTCGGCGATCTCGAACGCCTTCGCCCGGGCGACCTCGGTCACCTTCCCCGACTCCACCTCCACGACCTGCAGCCGCAGCTTCTTGTCCGACCAGAGGATCTTCTTGCCGTCCGGGGACCAGAGGAGGGAGAACTTGTAGGTGTCCCCCCCTTCGGTCAGCCGCCGCGGCGGGCCCGCCCCGTCCCGGGGCGCGAGATAGATCTCGTCCTCCCCCGAGGCGTCGGAGATCCAGGCGATCCATCTGCCGTCGGGGGACCATTTGGAGGCGCGCTCGTGCGCCCCCGGGGTGCGGGTCAGGTTGAGGGTGCGGCCGTGCCGGGCCGGGACGGTGAAGACCTCGCCGTGGGCGCCGAAGAGGGCGCGGCTGCCGTCGGGCGCGATCTCGTAGTTGGACACCCGGCGCGAGACGTCGATCCAGCCGCCGCGCCCCGTCACCTGGTCGTCGGCGACCACGATCGGCACCTTCACCGCTTTCCGGCCCTGGAGGTCGAAGCGGTAGATGGAGCCGCCGTTTTCGAAGACGATGGCCCGGTCCCCGAGCGAGGGGAACTTGACGTCGAAGTCGGTGAAGTCGGTGTGCTTCTCGGTCTTTTTCGACCGCAGGTCGTAGGAGTAGAGGTTGAAGCGCTTCCTCTCGTCCCGGTCGGAGAGGAAGTAGATCCGCTCCCCCGCCCACATGGGAATGATGTCCTGGGCCGGGTTTTCGGTGATGTTGACCGTCGTGCGGGCGTCGAAATCGTGGATCCAGACGTCGTCGGCCTGGCCGCCGCGGTAGCGCTTCCAGGTGCGGAACTCGCGGAAGACGCGGTTGTAGGCCAGGCGCTTCCCGTCGGGGGAGAAGGAGCCGAAGCCGCCGTAGGGGAGCGGGAGCGGTTCGGGGAGGCCGCCTTCGACCGAGGCGAGCAGCAGGTCCCCCTTGAAGTCGTTCCACTCGTCCTTGCGCGAGCGGAAGAGGATCTTGTCGTTCCCCTTCCACCCCATCACGATGTTGTTGGGCCCCATCCGGTCGGCCACGTCGTCCCGCCCCAGGGTGGCCGTGATGGTGAGCCGCCGGGGGATCCCCCCCCCGGCCGGCATCAGGTAGACCTCGGTGTTGCCGTCGTACTGGCCGGTGAAGGCCAGCTGCGTGCCGTCGGGGCTGAAGCGGGGGAACATCTCGTAGCCGGAGTCGGCCGTCAGCTTGCGCGCCGTGCCGCCGGTTGCCGCGACCGTGTAGAGGTCCCCGGCGTAGCCGAACACGATCCGGTCGCCGTGAATGGCCGGGAAACGCAGCAGGCGCGTCTCGGGCCCGGCATCGGCGCCCCAACTCATCGAAAAGCCCGCAAGCACGGCCAGCAGCACGAAACGGCATTTCATCGGCATCCCCTCCTGATGGTTTCCCATACTGTATCCCCCTCCTTTTCCCGATTCAAAGACTTTGCACCATTGCCTCCCCGGGCGGAAAACGATACCCTCCACGGAAAGGAGCGGATCATGACGAGACCGACACAACTGTTCATCGGCGGCCGCTTCCGCGACGCCCGTTCCGGCAGGACCTTTCCCACCGTCAACCCCGCCACCGGCGAGGTGCTCGCCGAGGTAGCCGAGGGGGACGGCGCGGATATCGACGACGCCGTCGGGGCGGCGCGCGCGGCTTTCGAGCACCCGTCGTGGCGCGACATGGATGCCAGGCGGCGCGCCCGGCTCCTCGGCACCCTGGGCGACCTGATCGAAAAACACGCGGAGGAGCTGGCCCTGACCGAGACGCTCGACAACGGCAAGCCGCTGTTCGAATCGAGCCACGTGGACGTCCCGGCCGCGGCGGAGACGTTTCGCTATTACGCCGGCTGGAGCACCAAAATCGGGGGGGAGACGCTCCCCGTCCCGGGCCGGTTCCTCAACTACACCCTGCGGGAGCCGTGCGGCGTCTGCGGCATCATCACCCCCTGGAACTTCCCTCTGTTAATGGTGGCCTGGAAGCTCGCCCCGGCGCTCGCCGCGGGCAACACCGCCGTGGTCAAGCTGGCCGAGGAGACCCCGCTCACCGGGCTGCGCCTGGGGGAGCTCTGCCGCGAGGCCGGCTTCCCCGAGGGGGTAGTCAACGTCGTCCCTGGGTTCGGCGAGACCGCCGGGCGCGCCCTGGCGGCGCACCTGGACGTCGACAAGATCTCCTTCACCGGCAGCACCGCCGTCGGCCGGGAAATCGTGCGGGCTTCGGCCGGCAACCTCAAGAAGGTGTCGCTCGAACTGGGGGGGAAATCGCCCAACATCGTCTTCGCCGACGCCGATCTGGATGCCGCGGCCCGGGGGGCGTCGAGCGGAATCTTTTACGGCAAGGGGGAGGTGTGCAACGCCGGCTCCCGCCTCCTGGTCGAAAAAAGCGTCCACGACGAGCTGATGGAGCGGCTGCTCGCGCGGGCGCGCCGGCTCGAGCCGGGGGACCCGCTCGACCCGAAGACCCGCCTGGGGGCGCTGGTGTCGGAGGCGCAGATGGAGCGGGTGCTCGGCTATTGCGAAACCGGGCGCCGGGAGGGGGCGATCCCCGTCCTCCCCGGGGGGAGGGTGGGCGACAGGGGGTGCTTCGTCCGGCCCGCCATCTTCGACGCGGCGACGCCGTCGATGAGGATCGCGCAGGAGGAGATCTTCGGCCCCGTCCTCACGGTGTTGACGTTCGAGGGGGAGGAGGAGTGCGTCCGGCTGGCCAACTCCACCATGTACGGGCTGGCGGCGGCGGTGTGGACGCGCGACATCGGCCGAGCCCACCGGGTGGCGCGCCGGCTCGAGGCGGGGACGGTCTGGATCAACGCCTACGGGGCGCTCGCCCCCGAGTCCCCATTCGGGGGGTACCGGCAGTCGGGTTACGGCCGGGAGCTGGGCCGGGAGGGGATCGAACTCTACTCCCAGGTCAAGTCGGTCTGGGTCGCCCTGGACTGATTCACACGACCCCGAGCTGCCGCCCGACCTCGACGAAACTCCCGACGCCGGCATCGAGGTCCTCGCGCTCGTGGGTGGCCGAGATCATGACCCGGATGCGCGCCTTCCCCATCGGGACGGTGGGGAAGGCGATGGCCATGGCGAACACCCCCCGCTCGAACAGCCGCCGGCTGAATTCCTGCGCCCGCCCGGCCTCCCCCAGCAGGACGGGGGTGATGGGGGTCTCGCTCCTGCCGGTGTCGAACCCCGCCCGGTTCATGCTTTCCTTGAAATAGCGCGCGTTGTCCCAGAGCTTCCGGACGAGGGCGTCCGATTCATCCAGGATCTCCACGGCGGCGCAGGCGGCGGCGGTGTCGGCCGCGGGGAGGGCGCTGGAAAAAAGGAAGGGGCGCCCCTTCTGGCGCAGGTGATCGATGACGGCGCTTCGGCCGGCCACGAAGCCGCCGACGACGCCGAAGGCCTTCGACAGGGTCCCGACCTCGACGTCCACCCGGCCGTGGAGCCCGAAATGGTCGACGACCCCGCGCCCCCCGCGCCCGAGGACCCCCTCCCCGTGCGCGTCGTCCACCATGAGGAGGGCGCCGTACCGATCGGCCAGATCGGCGATCGCCCCCAGCGGGGCGATGTCCCCGTCCATGGAAAAGACCCCGTCGGTCACGATCAGCGCGCGCCGCCTGGAATCGGGGAGCCGGTTCTCCGCAAGCGCGTGTTCCAGGGAAGCGGGGTCGCCGTGGGCGTAGCGGATGACGGGGGCGCCCGAGAGCCGGCAGCCGTCGATGATGGAGGCGTGGTTCAGCTCGTCGGAGAAGATCAGGTCCTCCCGGCCGACCAGGGCGGGGATGGCGGCCAGGTTGGCGCAAAACCCCGACTGGAACGAAAGGGTGGCCTCCACCCCCTTGAAGCGGGCGAGAGTCTCCTCGAGTTCGGTGTGGAGCCGCAGCGTCCCGGCGATGGAACGGACCGCCGCCGGCCCCACCCCGTATTGCCCGAGCGCCTCCCGGGCCGCCTCCGCGAGGCGCGGGTGGTTGGCCAGTCCGAGGTAGTTGTTGGAGGAGAAGTTGAGCACCCGCCGCCCGTCGACCCGGAGCCACGCCCCCTGGGCCGACTCCACGGTCCGCACCCCGACCCGGAGCCCGGCCTGTTCCAGCCGCTCCCGCTCGTCCAGGATGAACTGCACCTTGTCCATGACCTCTTCCCTCCGTTACCGGGAGCGCGAGCGCATCAGGGGGCGCAACCCGCGCGTGGAGCCGAGCAGCTCATCCCGCTCCGCGGGGGAGAGGGGCTCGAGCTCCGGCGCCAGCCCGAGCGCCAGCCGGAAGAGGCCCTCGTCCCCGGGGGGGATGAGGGCCGTCACCCCCTCGGAAAGGGTGAAGCGCAGGGCTTTCCGTGCCAGGACCGGGTCGTCGATCGGCCGGTACCAGCAGTTGGGGTACCTGCGCTCGTCCGACCCGCGCCACGGCCCGTGGGCCATCGCCTTGATCGCCAGGCGCGCCACCCCCTGCCGGGCGGCCTTCTCCAAGACCTGCGGCCCGAAGTCGCCGCGCGCGTAGCAGACGTAGTTGACCGGGAAGAGGATGGAGTCGAACGGGTGGCGGTCGAGCAGGGCGAGCGCCGCCTCGACCGAGTGCGCGGAAAAGCCGATGTGGCGGATCACCCCCCGGCGCCGCGCCTCGGCAAACGCCTCCATCGCCCCGCCCGGGGCGAAGATCTCCTCGACCTCCCCCATCCCGGCGACGGAGTGAAACTGGTACAGGTCGAAGTGGTCCGTCCCGAGGCGGCGGAGCGACTGCTCGAGCTCCGCCCGCGCCCCGGCGGCCGAGCGCTCCAGGGTCTTGCAGGCGAGGAACACCCCCTCCCGGCGCCCCAGGAGGGCCCGGCCCAGCTTGCGCTCCGCCTCGCCCTCCCCGTAGAAGGGGGCGACGTCGAAGTAATTCACCCCGCTCGCGGCCGCCTCCGCCACCAGGGCGTCCACCCCCTTCTGCGTCATGCCGAGGAGCGTCATCCCCCCCAGCCCGAGGATGGACAGTTCGACCCCCTCGCGGAACGGTCGTCTGGGAATCCCGGGATGATTCATGGCGCCCCCCGAGCGGTGGACGGCCCGGGCGATCAGGCCTCGAGCTTCACGACATCCTGTGCCTGGGCCCCCTTGGGCCCCTGGGTCACGGTGAACTCCACGCGATCCCCTTCGTCCAGCGACTTGAAGCCGGCGGCCTGGATCGCGGAATGGTGCACGAAGACATCATCCCCGGAATCGCGCCGGATGAAACCGTACCCTTTTTCGTTGTTGAACCACTTGACCACGCCTTGTTCTTTCATAGTTCTCTCATGCTCCTGGGGTGACCCCCGCGAAATGCGCGGGAACGCGGCACGGGCCGCACTCCCTGTTAACGACGAATATACACGCGCCCCCCGCAAAAAGCAACGTGCGCGGGGGGGGCGGGGGAGATCCGGGGAGGCGAAGGATCAAACTTCGAAGGAACCGGGCTTCGGGACCCGTTCCGGGGGCTCCTCCAGGCCGCCGGGGAGGCATTCGGGGCAGGGGCAGAGCGCGCGCAGGATCTCGAAGGGGTAGATCCCGGTGGAGTGCCCGTCGCTCCAGGTGAAACCGAGGGCGTAGTTGCCGATCGGGAAGACCGTCGTGCGCTCGAGCGCGGCCGGGATCTCCCCGTGGCGCACCTTCCGCTCCCCCGTGAACTCCTCCACGCAGGAGGCGCACATGCACTTCTCCCGCAGGTACCAGGAGGGGTAGGAGCTTTGATGTCCGTCGCTCCAGATGATGTCGGTTTGTCTCGGGCTGACACGCCTCACCAGTTTCGGCGTCATGTAGGTCACATCGGTTCCTCCCTGCGCGGATTATCGAGCGGCCCCCGTTTGCGCACCGGCGGGGTCCGGGACGGCTGGCAGCGCCCGGTTCATCCTCTCCAGAAAAATATCCCCGGGCTCGAATCCCGCCCCCCGGAGCCCCGCGATCTCCTCCCCCCGCGGGTCGAGGAAGAGGTAGGTCGGGACCCCCTGGATATCGTAGCGGCTTCTCAGGCTCTCCGCGAGGGGATCCCCGGCCTCGGTCAGGTCCACCTTCAGCATGACGAAGCGGCGCGAGAGCGCGATCACCTCCGGCAGGGCGAAGGTCTTGGCGTCCATTTCATGGCAGGGGGCGCACCAGTCGGCGAAGAAATCGATCAGGACCGGCTTCCCTTCCCGCCGGGCCTGCCCGAGCGCCTCTTCGGAGTAGGGGAGCCAGGCGATGCCGGCGGCGCGCTCCGCCCCCCCCGTCCCCGCGCGTCCCAGCCCGGCCTCGATCCCCGTGGCGGCGAAGAAGAGGGCGGCGGCGAAGAAGAGGGCGCCGACGAGGTTGCGCACGACGGCGAAAGTCTTCCCGGCGCCCGGGACCGTGTCGATCCACGCCAGGTAGATCCCCCCGAGCAGGAGGACCAGCGCGAGCGCCAGCGGGTAGAGGAACGGGCCGGGAAGGAGGTTTTTCACGAACCAGACGGCCATCGCCAGGAGGATGAAGCCGAAGATCTTCCGGACCCACACCATCCAGGCGCCGGAACGGGGCAGCCGGTGGAGGCTCCCCGAAAAGATCCCCAGGAGGAGGAAGGGGACGCCGAGCCCGAGCGCGAGGGTGAAGAAGAGGCCGAATCCCAGCAGGGCGCTGCCGCGGTTGCCGACGTAGGTCAGGAGGCCCAGGACGAAGGGGCCGATGCAGGGGGCCGCGACGATGCCCACCGTCAGCCCCATCAGGAGCGACCCGGCAAATCCCCCCCGCGAGCCGCCGGCCAGGCGCATGAGGGGGGCGGGGATGCCGAGTTCGTACAGGTCGAACAGGCTGAGGGCCAGGAGCACCATCACCAGCGCCAGCGCCAGGAGCACCGGCGGGTACTGCAGGGCGGCCCCGAACAGCCCCCCGGTCAGCGCGGCGAAGACCCCCAGGACGGAGTAGGTGACGGCCATCCCGAGCACGTACAGGAGCGCGTGCAGCGCCACGCTCCCCTTGCGCCCCCCCGCCTGCCCGCCGAAATAGGTGATCGTGATCGGGATCATCGGGTAGATGCAGGGGGTGAGCGCGAGCCCCAGCCCCCCCAGGAAGACCAGAAGGAACGTCATCCCCGTCCCCCCGGTCCCGAAATCGGCGGAAGCAGGGACGGGGGGGGCCGCCGCGGGCCCCGTCCCGGGGGCGAGCGCGACCGCCACCTCGAACGGCTGCCAGACCGGGGGGTAGCAGGACCGGCCGTCGCACGCCTGGGTGAGCACCCTCCCCTCGAGGCGGACGCGCTCCCGGCCGGCGGCGTCCGACGCGGTGACGTCGGCGGTGACCGTCACCTTCCCGTCGTAGACCGCCATCGGGTTGTCGGACACCGGGAGCTTCTTCACTTCCGGCTCGGGGAACCGGACCGGGCCGATGACGACGCCCGGGACCGGTTCGAACTCGACCCGGGTCGGGATGAGGTACTCCTCGAGCGGGCGGTCGCTGTTGATGTGGTAGGGGGGGGCGATCGTGATCTCGATCTCCACCGTGGCGGCCTCCCCGGGCGCCGGAGCCTCTGCGGGCGCCAGGGCGCGGACCGAGACCACGTCGGGGGCGGCGGCGGCGGACCCGGCCGGCGCCAGGAGAGCGAGGATGAGGGCAAGGGCGATCTTCATGCCCCCCCATTATAACGATTCGGCCCCGCGCCGGACAGAAAAAGACTTACAGGAAAAGGAACGAGACGACCATGGCCGCGACGACGATCCCCTGCCCGACCCTCACCGCGCGCGGGCGCTTCTTTTTGAGCGCGTGCCAGGCGCGGGCCAGCGGCAGCATCAGGGCGATGATGGCGGCGCTCAGGAGGAAGCAGACCGCGTAGCCTGCCTCGAGGCCCAGGACGGGGCCCAGCTGGCGCCGCAGGAGCGAGTAGATGACGTAGAGGTGGGCGCCGTAGACCAGGAGCGACTCCTGCCCCGCGATGCGGACGGGCCCCAGCCACTTCGCCCCGGCCCCGCGCGCCTCGCACCGGTAGAGCAGGGCGGCGACGAGGAGGACGCACCCCAGGCGGATCATCAGGTAGAGGGGGCTGGTGGTGTAGAAGTCGACGCGCCCCGGCAGCGTCCAGGGGACGGGGCGCAGGAGCAGCCCCGCCGCGATCAGCCCCGCCCCCGCGAGCGCCGCCCGCTTCATGTAGCGCGGGACCGTCCCCGCCTCCACCGAGCGGAGGAAGTAATGGGCCGCGCACGCCCCCGCCAGCACGAACGAGATCCAGGGGAAGAGGGGGAAGAGCGACACCTTGTGCGGATTGAGGTAGAGCGCCAGAGGTAGCGGCAGGTCCGGGCGGAAATCCCGGGCCCAGACCCAGGGGGTGACGAGGGCCGCCGCGATCCCGAGCCCTCCGGCCGCAAACGGCAGGTAGCTCCGCCTCCGCACGATGAGGGCGAGGAGGAGAAGGAGGAGGAGGGAGGCCACGATGCACTGCAGGATGTCGACCTTGAACGTCCGCTCCCACACGAGGGCGTTGTCCCGGTTTTTCAGGTACCAGCTGAGGCCGTACCCCTGCAGGTGGATGTTGTAGGCGACCAGCAGGATGAAACCGAGGCGCCGGAGCTGCCGCCAGAAGGGGAGGCGGAAGCGGAGCCAGTCGTCCCACCGGTGGCGCCCCTGCAGGATGAGGGAAAACCCGGTGGCGAACAGGAACGAGGGGGCGACCAGGCCGTTGACGAAGGCGACCCAGAAAAAGAATTCGGAGCCCTGTTTCAGCCCGACCGGGAGATAGGCGTTCACGACGTGGGTTTCCACCATCACCAGGATGGCGAAACCGCGCAGCAGGTCGACGAATCCGTAGCGGGGGCCCGAGGCCGCCGTTGAGGTCATGTGAATAAACCCCGGTGGTTCAGACTATGGATGCCATGAAAAGAGAGCGAGGATACCCCGGCGGCCGGAATCAGACAAGGGGGATGTGCCCCGGGGAAGCGCCCGGCCCGGACCCTGTACTTGGAGTCGGGAAACTCCTATGATGGGGGCTTATGCAGAAAGAGCGCGCCCGATGGACGGTCGAGGAAAACGTGCCGCTGGCCCCCCACACGACGCTTGGGGTGGGGGGGCCGGCCCGGTTCTTCGCCCGGGTGGCGGACGAGGAGGAGCTCATGGCCTCCCTCGCGTTCGCCCGGGCCTGCGCCTGCCCCGTTTTCGTCCTCGGCGGGGGGAGCAACCTCGTCGTTTCCGACCGCGGCTTTGCGGGCCTGGTCCTCAAGATGGAGATCGCCGGCGTCCGGACCGGCGCTGACGGCGCCACGCTCCATGCCGGGGCGGGGACGGAGTGGGACCTCCTGGTCCGCCGCGCGGTGGAGCACCGCCTCGCGGGGATCGAATGCCTGGGGGGGATCCCCGGGACCGCGGGGGCGGTCCCGATCCAGAACGTGGGGGCCTACGGGCAGGAAGCGGGGGACGTCATCGCCGGCGTGCGGGCGTGGGACCTGGAGGAGGGCTCCTTCCGCCGCTTCGACCGGGACTCCTGCGCCTTCGGCTACCGTTCGAGCCTTTTCAACCGGCCGGGCGGCCGCCGCTACATCATCGTGGAGGTCAGCCTCCGGTTGCGTCCGGGGGGGGAGGCCCGGATCGACTATCCCGACCTCGGGGAGCGCTTCGCGGGGCGGGAG
>CAZWXG010000055.1:2417-5476 GCA_964637825.1 uncultured Acidobacteriota bacterium | reverse complement strand
CCCATGCCGGGCTCGGCCCGCAGACGTCGAGCGGGGGCGCCGCGATCTCGGCCCGGCACGCCCTGGCCATCGTCAACCGGGGGGGAGCCACCTCCGGGGACATTCTCGACCTGATGGCGAAGATCCGGCGCCGGGTGCGGGAGGCCTGGGGCGTCGACCTCGAACCGGAACCGATCTTTGTGGGTTTTGGGCCTGACATTGGTTAAGATGGAGCGGACTCAGTCCGCTGTTCACAGGGGATCCCAGCGATCCGGGAGGAAGCAATGACGAAAGGCGTGATGGCAGGAATCGGGTGTCTGGCAATCATCGTGATCGGGGCCGTCATCCTGGGGTTCGCCGCCTGGGGGGTTTACAACGGCCTGGTCACCGATCAGCAGAAGGTGGAGGCGCAGTGGGCGCAGGTGGAAAACGTGTACCAGCGGCGGGCCGACTTGGTCCCCAACCTGGTCGCCACGGTCAAGGGGTACGCGGCGCACGAGAGCGAGGTGCTGCAGGCGGTGACCGAGTCGCGGGCCAAGGTGGGATCGATGCAGATGACGCCGGAGTTGCTGAACGACCCGGCGGCGTTGCAGAAATACCAGGAAGCCCAGGCGGGCCTGGGCAGCGCGCTGTCGCGCCTGATGCTGGTCGTGGAGCGCTATCCCGACCTGAAGGCCAACCAGAATTTCCTCGAGCTGCAGAGCCAGCTGGAGGGGACCGAGAACCGGATCACGGTGGAACGGATGCGGTTCAACGAGGCGGCGCAGGCGTACAACACCCGGATCCTGCGCTTCCCGGGCAACCTCTTCGCCCGCTTCTTCGGGTTCGAGAAAAAGGCCTATTTCCAGTCCGCCCCGGGGAGCGACAAGCCGCCCGTGGTCGATTTCACCAACTAGGATGATCTGATGCTGCGATTTCTCCCGGCCCTGGCATGCCTCCTCCTCCAGGGGGCGCTGGCCCTGGCACTGGAAGTGCCGACGCTCGAGCGGCGGGTCACCGACCTGGCGGGCGTCCTCTCCGCCGACCAGGCGGGCGCCCTGGAGGAGAAGCTCCGCCTGCTGGAAGAGACCGATTCCACCCAGGTGGCGGTGCTCGTCATCCCCGGGCTCGAAGGGGAATCCCTCGAGGACTACACCATGCGCGTGGTCGACGCCTGGAGGCTGGGGCAGAAAGGGAGGGACAACGGGGCCCTGCTCTTCGTCGCCATGAAGGACCGGGCCGTCCGCATCGAGGTGGGGTACGGGCTGGAACCGACCCTGACCGACGCCCGCAGCCGGCGCATCATCCAGAACGACATCGTCCCCCGCTTCCGCGCCGGCGATTTCCCCGGGGGGATCGACGCGGGGGTGACGGGCATCATCCGGACCGTGCAGGGGACCTACCGGTCCGGCCCCGATTCGGGGGCGGGGGCCGAAAAGCCCTCGGGAATCCTGAATGTCCTCTTCATCCTGATCTTCCCCCTCCTGTGGCTCCTGAGCATCACGGGGAAATGGGGCGGCGGCCTGATCGGGGCCGCGGCCGGGGCGATCCTCCCCTACATGTTCGTCGCCCCGAGCCTCGCGGTGGCCCTGGCCGGGGGAGGGCTGGGTGCCGTGGCCGGATTCTTCCTGGGGGCGATGGCCCAGGCGGCGGCGAAAGCGGGGGGCGGCCCCGGGGGTTCCTCCGGCGGCGGGTACACGGGAGGTTTCCCCGGAACCTTCGGCGGCGGCTTCGGGAGGGGGGGCGGCTTCGGCGGCGGCGGCTTTGGCGGCGGGGGTTTCGGGGGCGGCGGGGGCGGCTTCGGCGGCGGCGGCAGTTCCGGGAGCTGGTAACCTTATCCCCCTATCGGGTGCGGCATGTCATTTTTAAGCGAGCAGGAACAGAAAGAGGTCGAGGAGGCAATCCGGAGGGCGGAAAGCCGCACGTCGGGCGAGATCGTCTTCGTCGTGACCCCGGCCTCCGGCCGGTATCTGCACGCCACCCTGCGCGGGGCGCTCCTGGGGATGGCGGCGGTCACCATCGCCTTTCTCCTCCTCCCCTTCCTCCATACCCCGCTGACGATCCTCACGGTGGAGCCGCTCGCGTTCGCCGTTTTCTACGCCCTCCTTCCCCGCCTCCCCCTGAGGCGCTGGTTCATCTCGAAGCGGACCCTGGACACCCGGGTCCGGGAGGCCGCCTTCCTGCAGTTCTACTCGAGCGGCCTGGACCGGACGCGCGAATCGAACGGGGTGGAGATCTACCTGTCGCTCTTCGAGCGCGAGGTCGTGGTGCTGGGGGACCGGGGGATCCACGCCCGGATGGGGGACCGGAGCTGGGACGAAGTCAGGGACCTGATCATCCGCGGGATCCGCGAAAAACGGGCGGGGGAGGGGATCTGCGCCGCCATCGACCGCCTCGGGGAGGTGCTGGCGGAGCACTTCCCCCCGCGCCCCGACGACGTGAACGAACTCCCCGACGGGGTCATCCACCGCCCCTGACCCCGCCGCCGCCGTATGCTATAATGAAGATTTCACCATCGCAGCAGGGGACGACGATGCCGATTTACGAATACAGATGCCGGGAGTGCGAATCGGAATTCGAAAAACTGGTCTTCGGGTCCGGAGCGGAACAGGATATCCGCTGCCCGGACTGCCAGTCCGCCGAAATCGAACAGGTCTATTCCTGCTTCAACGGCGTTTCCCGCTCCAGCGACGGGAGCACCCACTCGATCTCCTCCGGCTGCTCCTCCTGCAGCACCTCGAGCTGCGCCGGCTGCAAGGGGCACTGACCCCCGTCAGGGGTCGGCGGTGGTGATTTCGCGGAAACTGATCCGGTCGGCCGGAATCAGGCTGATGGCCATCCGCACCGCCGCCGGGTCGGACCGGATGCGCGCCTCCCCGCCGATCGACACCCGCGGGGTTCCGAAAACCACCCCCGCCGCCGTCGGAATGAGGTTCGCGACGATGAGGCCCCCCTCGATCCCGCTCCCGGGGCCGGAAAGATCCACCCTCCCCTCCCCCAGGACCAGGACCAGGCCGGCCCAGGCGATCGGGCCGGAGCAGTCGAGCGCCCCGGTCACGACGAGGATCCCTCCCCCGGAAAAGCCCCCCGGCGCTTCGATG
>CAZWXG010000055.1:0-2317 GCA_964637825.1 uncultured Acidobacteriota bacterium | reverse complement strand
AGCGGGATCGACGCCGTCCCCCGCGTCCGTGTCGATGGCGCCGATCCCCGGCGCGCCGGCCCCGTCGATCACGGGGTTTCCCGCAAAGAGGGCGTCCACGGCCGAACCGATGACGGTCAGCGCCGGGCCGGGGTCCCAGAGCCGCTCGCGCCGGAGCCGGGTTTCGAAGACCGCCACCGAGTTGCGGCGCACGAGGGCCCCGGTAAGCTCCGCGAAGGTCCGGGCCACCCCGAGGGAGCGGACGATCACGATTCCGTCCCCGTCGGTGAAGGGGTCGTCCCCGGGGTCCGCGCCCAGTTCCGAAGGGTCCCCGTTGTTGTCGGTCACCTTGACGAAATAGCGGCTGAGAATCCGCCCTTCTTCACCCCCCGCCCCGCCGGCGGCGGGGGTGGACAGGGGGAGGCCCGAAACGGGGATGAGGGGGAGCCCGGGGGCCCCGCCCAGGGCCCCGGTGCTGAGGATCCCGTCATCGGGGAGCCCGGCCGTGGCGCCCCCGGGGTGTTCGATGTCCAGGGCCCGGGCCGTCCGCGGCGGCAGCGGCAGGCGAAAGGAGGTGCCCCGGGCCGCGGCGATCGCGGCGGGGGAGCCGTCCCAGGCGCCGTCCGGCCCCCGGAGCACCGCGTCGAGGTCCAGGCCGCCGAGGAGCGCGGCCGCGTGGTCCAGCCCGGCCAGGGCGGCGTAGGTCGCCCGGGTGTGGGACTCGAAGTTGTCCCCGATCCGCACCCCGGTCACGGCGTCGAGGGTCATGAAAAGGCCCAGGACGGAGAAGAGGATCAGCACGAGGAGCGTCATCGTCAGGGCAATCCCGTCCTCATCGCGCATGGACCGTTCCTCCCCCCGTATTGTTTCGCTCCCCCCGGTTTTATCTCCCCGATTTCCACCCTCCGCTTTCGGCAAAGGGATGTTATACTTCCGGTTTTCGACAACCCTCGTCCGGGAGTGGCAAGATGAAGAAGTGCGGGAGGAAAGAGAGCGCGACCGGTCGCCGCGCCGGCCTGCTGATCCTCGCGGCGGCAACCCTGTTGCTGTCGCTGGGGCAGGCGGGGTGCGCCAGAAAAACCAAGGTCCCGGTCGCCGATGCCGGCCCGATGCGCATCGTGATCCTGCCCTTCAGCGTGCCCGAAGACGACCCGGAGCTGCGCTGGGCGGCCATGGCGGCCCCCATGCTCCTGGCCCGGACCGGCATGCACTATCCCGATTTCGTGGTCATCCCGCTGTGGGAATCGATGCCGACGGCCATCGCCTCCGCGGGCGCCGCCCGCAGCTTCAACGACGAGTCCGCGGCCGCGGCCGCGAACTGGCTGGGGGCCAAGTGGGCCGTCATGGGCGCCATCACCCGCCGGAAGGGGAGCGCCTACTCGCTGGTGGTCGATTTCATCCCGGCCAAGAGCTCCGACGTCCCCTACCGGTATATCAAGACGCGGAGGATGGAATCGATGGGCACCGCCTTTCTGGCTTCCATCCGGCAGTTCCTGCGCTTTTCGACCGGCAGGGTCCTCCCGTTGCCGCGGGTGAAGGTTCCGGGCCTCGACCGGATGAGGCCCGCGGGAGAAGCCCTGGACCGCGAGTACGGGTGGTTCGTCGAGGCGGGCCCGGGGACCGCGGGCGCGATCGTAGATGACATGGCACCCGCCGAGAAGGAGCTGGCCCGGCTGCTGTTCAACCCGGCGCTCTACCCGGGCCTCTCGCAGTAGCGCCCGGCCGCCGCGCGCCCCCTTACATCTCCACCCATTTTCCCTCCCCCTCCCAGATGCGGAGGGTGAAGGGGAAAGGGATGCATTCGGCCAGCCGCCCCTTGACGGCCTCGCAGATGTTCTCGACGGAAGGATATTCGATCAGGTCGTTGAGCATCTTGTGGTCGAAGTGGCCCAGACCCTCCTTGATCGATTTCTTCAGTTCGGAAAAATCGATGATCATCCCCGAACGGTTCTCCCCCTCGATGACGACCTCCACCTTGTAGGTGTGGCCGTGCAGCTGCCCGCATTTGCCGTGCCCGGGGATGAAGTGGGCACAGTCGATGTAATCGATGACCCCCAGTTTCATGGCGCCTTCCCTTCCCAAAATTGGATTCTACCACGCCTCCGCCCGGAGCCGCGTCGGCGCCGGTGGGGAGGCCGCTTTTTCCTGAAACACGGTTTCACAATCCCCCCCCGGCTTCCATTGACAGAATACCCCGGCCTTTGTTACATTGCGAGTTTGGTTGAAGACTCGCCCTTGCTTTTGCCTTTCCGGCTGCGGTAATCATAGGACCCGGGCACAAGACGGACAACTGCGAAAGTGGCGGAATTGGCAGACGCGCTGGACTTAGGATCCAGTC
>CAZWXG010000054.1:11846-16346 GCA_964637825.1 uncultured Acidobacteriota bacterium | reverse complement strand
GGCCTATTCCGCCAGCGTCACGCGGTCGCGCCCGGCGTTCTTGCTGCGGTAGAGGGCCTTGTCGGCCGCCTCCACGAGCGCCTGGGCGGTGCGGCCGTGATCGGGGAAGACGGACACCCCCATCGACGCCGTGATGCGCCCCAGGGGGATGCCGCGGTAGTGGACGTCCAGGCGCTGGATCGCCTCCTTGAAGAACTCGGCCCGCTGGCGGGTGACGGCGCTGCTCCCCTCGGGCAGGATCAGGGTGAACTCCTCCCCCCCGTAGCGGCAGGCGATGTCCTCGCCGCGGATGTTGCCGCGCAGCAGCTGCCCCAGCTCCTTCAGCAGCAGGTCCCCCGCCTCGTGCCCGAAGGTGTCGTTGAAATACTTGAAGTGGTCGAGGTCGATCATGATCATCCCCAGCGGGCGCTGGTTCCGGGCCGCCCGGCGCAGTTCCAGCTCGAGCGACTCCTCCATGAACCTCCGGTTGAAGAGCCCCGTCAGCGGGTCGCGGATCGACTGGCTGCGCAGCGTCTCGTGCAGGCGCAGGTTCGACAGCGCCATGGCGATGTGCTCGGACATGGTCACGGCCAGCCGCTGCTTGCTCTCGGTCATCTTCACGTTGTCCGGCTGCATGAGGTGGAGCATCCCGAGCGCCTCGCTCTGCGCCATCATCGGGATGCACATGTAGCCGGCCGGGGCGGGGTGGTGCACGTGGCGGCAGACCAGGCCGGAGCCCGCGTGCTCGACCCAGTGGGTCCGGCCCCGCCGCAGCGCCCAGCACTCCGCGGGGGAGAAGGAGCTCTCGCATAGCTTCGGGTCCCCCCAGACCGCCGCGGCCTCCACCGAGTCGCGGGAGGAGGAGATGACGTAGAGCGCCCCCACCTTCGCCGGGAAGATCTGCTGCGCCACCCGGACGATGGCGCCGTAGGCCTCCTCCGTCGTCAGGCAGGCGCGCAGGATGTCCCCCATCTCGTTGAGCAGGGCCATTTCGCGCGTCCGCTGCTCCAGCTCGCCCACCCAGGCCTCGAGCTTCTGGTTCGCCTCGTGCAGCTGGGCCTCGGTCCTCTTGCGCGCGGTGACGTCGCGCGCGATCCCCTGCACGGCCACGGCCTTCCCCTCGCGGAAGAGGGGGCGGGTGCTGACCTCCAGGACGATGCGGCCGCCGTCCTTGGCGAAAATCTCCAGTTCGTAATTCAGGGGGATCTCCCCCGCCACCTGCGGGTCGGTCAACGTCTCCCCCAGGTGGGCGCATTCGGGCGTCAGCAGGTCGGTGAGTTTCAGTTCGAGCGCCTCCGGGCGGGTGTACCCGGCGATCCGCTCGATCGCCCGGTTGATCGACCGGATCCTCCCCTCGAAGTCGTGGGAGTAGATGATGTCGCTGGCGTTTTCGAACATCTCCCGGTAGAGCCCCTCGCGCTCCTTCTTTTCCCCGTTGCCGGTACGGCGGAAATACTCCCCGGGGTTGCGGAAGATCTCGAGCAGGAGCGGCTCCTGGTGCACCAGGGGGAGGAAATGGGCCCGCACCGCCGGGTGGCCTTCGCTCCCGATTTCCGGGTGCGACTCCATCCACATGTGCGCCCCCCGGGCCGAGGAGAGCAGCAGCGCCAGGGAGAGGTACCAGGCGTCCCCCAGCAGGTCCTTCAACCCGGCCGTCGCGCGTTCCGCCCCGGGGATCCCCAGGAAGAGGGCCAGGGCGAGGGTGGACACCCCCTCCTCGAACCCGGGGGTGCTCCCGGGCCAGGCGCCCAGCGGGCGCTCCAGGCCGGCCAGCACCGACAGCGCGCTCTCGATCTCCCCGGTGTCGGGCTCCGGGAGTTCCAGCAGTTCCCTCACCGCGCGCGCGCTCTCGCCCAGTTCGCGCAGGGAGCACGCGCCCACCACCACGAAATAGGGGGAAGCGGTCGCGCGCGCCAGGCGCAGCAGGAGCTTCTCCTTGAACAGCTCCGGCAGCGGGTTGTCGCAGAAGCCCGCCCGGTACCGGCGCCAGAGGTCTTCCAGGATGTCGGGAAACTCGAGGGCGGGGATGAAGCAGGGGGGAAGGAAACCGATCCGCGCCTCGATCTCGGCGCGGATCCGGGCCGCGTCCCCGCCGGGGGCGGTCGCCGGGGCCGGGGGCGCGGCCTCCAGCCCGAAAGCGAGTTCCGGCTCGAGGCGCTTCAGCTCCTCGAGCTTCCCCCAGAGGGCCTCCAGTTCGCCATCCGTGCGGCCTTCCCGTTCCATTGCGCGATGAACCCGAGTGAATAGAGTACGCCCATGACGCGACGGCGCATCTGCGGTTTGCTGCTTCAGGGGCGGGGGGAGCGCTGTTTGCCTGAAGGGCAATTCTGGACCAACTTCCGGCAAAGGCCAAGCAAAAAATGCGCCGGGTGCACGCCCGGGTCAGCTGGCGACCACCACCGCGTCCCCGCCCCCCGTGCGCGCCCGGCCGACGGCCGCTTCCGCCGAGCGCAGCAGGGCCTCCACGGTCTGCCCGTGGTCGGGATAGAGCGCCATCCCGACCGACACCGAAATCTTCTCCCCCTCCCGCGCGCCGGGATACTGCACGTCCATCTCCCGCACCAGGTCCCGCAGCGTCTCCGCGCGCCGCCGGCCGACCTCGCGCCCGCTCTGGGGGAGGAGCAGGACGAAGGCGTGCCCGCTGAAGCGGCAGGCGACGTCCCCTTTCCGGACCTTGGACTGGAGCAGCACGGCGGTCCGGCAGAGGAGGGAGTCCCCGGCGTCGAGGCCCCAGTCGTCGTTGATCTCCTGGAACCGGTCGAGCGCGGCCATGATCACGACCAGGGTCCCCTGGGTGCGCGCCGCGCGCCGCAGTTCCAGTTCGAGCGACTCCTCCATGAAGCTGCGGTTGAAGAGCCCGGTCAGGGGGTCGCGGATCGACTGGTTGCGCAAGGTCTCGTGCAGGCGCAGGTTCGACAGCGCCATGGCGACGCGCTCCCCCATGGCGGTGGCGAGCCGCTGCTTCGATTCGGCGAGCGGGGTCCCGTTGGCGTGGCTCAGGTGCAGCACCCCCACCGCCTCGCTCTGGGCCATCATCGGGACGCAGAGGTAGCCGCGCGGGGGAGGGGTCTCCAGGTGCTTGCACAGCAGGCCGACGCCGGTGTCCTCCACCCAGTGCACCCGCCCCCGGCGCAGGGCCCAGCATTCGTCCGGGGTGAAGGTGGTCGCCAGCCGCGCGGGGTCCCCCCACACGGCGACCGATTCCACGATGTTGCGCAGCGGGCCCAGCACGTAGAGCGCCCCCGCCTCCTCCGGGAAGATCTCGCGCGCGATGCGCACGATCACCTCGTACACCTCCTCGGTGGTGAGGCAGGCGCGCAGGATGTCCCCCATTTCGCCGAGCAGGGTCATCTCGCGGGTGCGCTGCTCCAGGTCCCGGACCCAGGCCTCGAGCTTGCGGTTGGCTTCGGCGAGCGCCCCCTCGGCCCGTTTGCGTTCGCTGATGTCCCGGGCGATCCCCTGGATCCCGTAAGGCCGCCCCTCGCGGAAGACGAGGCGGTGGCTCACCTCGAGGGTGAGGCGGGCGCCCCCCTTGGCGAGGACGTCGAGTTCGGCCGTCATCGGGACCGCGTCGGCGATCTGCCGGTCGATCATCCGGCGGGCGGCGGCCCGGCATTCGGGGGCCACCAGCTGGCCGAACCGCATCCGCAGCGCTTCGTCCAGCGAATATCCCAGGATCCGCTCCGCCGCCTTGTTGATCGAGGTGATCTTGCCCGAGAGGTCGTGGGTGTAGACCATGTCGTAGGCGTTTTCGAACAGTTCCCGGTAGCGCTCCTCGCTCACGCGCCGGGCCTCCTCGGCCAGCGCCCGCTCGGTCACGTCGCGCACGATGGCCAGCCCGCCGATCACCCCCTCCTCCCCGGGGCTCTGGATGGGGCCGTAGTACCCCTCGAACCAGACGCTCCCGGCGCCGCCCGGAACGGTGTGGCACTTCCCCTTCGAGACGCTCTTTCGCCCCTCGAGCGCCGCGGCGATGTGCTCGTCCTCCCCCAGCTCCTTCAGGAAGGGGCAGGCCAGGAAGGCGGGGCGGCCCAGGACCTCCCGCGCGGCGAGGCCGAACATCCTCTCCATCGCGGGGTTCCAGACCGTCAGGAAGCCGTCGCGGTCGAAGGCGACGATGCCGTCGACGCTGCTGTTGACGAGCCACTCCAGGAGCCGCTTTTCCGTCTCGAGCACTCCCGAGGCGTGCTTGCGGTCGCTCGCGTCCTCGACCACGAGCAGGCACCCCCCGGGCCCGGCCGCGGCGGAGGCGGAGACGGTGAGCCGGGCCCAGACGCTTTCCCCCCCTTTCGCGACCAGCGGCCCCTCGGCCTTCATCGTCCGGGCGACCCCGCCCGCCACCTGGGCGACGAGCCTCGACAGGAGACCCGGCTCCCCGCCGAGCCGCTCGACGGGGAAAGCGCGGAGCTCCCCTTCGTCATAGCCGCACAGGCGGCAAAACGCCCGGTTGCACCCTGCCAGCCGGCCGGCGGCGTCCACCAGGGCCATCCCGAGCGGGGCGTCCTCCAGGACTTCGGCGGG
>CAZWXG010000054.1:8019-11746 GCA_964637825.1 uncultured Acidobacteriota bacterium | reverse complement strand
GGGGGGCGGGCGGAGGGTGAGGCTGTGCAGATGCGCGATATCCTCGCGCAAAGACTCCAGTTCCTCGGCCAGATCGCTCTTCGGCGTGTCTTTCGGGTCCATGTTCTCTCGTGCCCCGCACGGGGCCGGGTGCCTGGGACTCAAATGTATTTATATGAACGGCTTATGCTTCCCCGCACCGCACTCTGGTTATCGTTGGGCGGAAGCGGAATCTTTAGACAAATCGCCGGGCCGGGGGCCCCCGTTTGTCATCTTCCCCCCGTCCGTATATAGTAGAGTCCATGAAGTACGAGGGAATGATCTACCGGCCTCCGAGCGAGGCCGACAGTTTGATCCTGCAGGTGGCGGTGGGGTGCTCCTACAACCGGTGCACCTTCTGCCACTCCTTCCGGGAGAAGACCTTCCGGGTCAAGACCTTCGAGGAGATCCGGGAGGACATCGAGGAGGCCTCCGCCTACGGCCCGATCCGGCGCGTGTTTTTGGCCGACGGCGACGCGCTGGTGATGACGCAGCCGGAGCTCGTGCGGGTGCTCCGCTGCCTCAGGGAGAAGATCCGCGGCCTGGAGCGGGTGGGGATCTACGCCAACGCCGTCGACATCCTGAAAAAGGAGCCGGCGGAACTGGAGGAACTCCGCTCCCTGGGGCTCGGCATCGTCTACCTGGGGGTGGAGTCGGGCAACCCGGAGGTGCTCCGGCGCATCCGGAAAAACGCGACCGCGGAGCAGCTGGTCCGGGCGGGGAGGCGGGTGAAGGAAGCGGGGATCCTCCTCTCGGTCACGGTGCTGCTCGGGATCGGCGGGGTCGAGCTGAGCCTCGAGCACGCCCGGGACACCGGCCGGGTCCTGTCGGAGATGGACCCCGATTTCGTCGGCGCCCTCTCCCTCATCGTCGTCCCCGGCACCCCGATCGCGGAGGACCTCCAAAGCGGCCGCCTGGTCCTCCCCTCCCCCTTCGGCCTCATCCGGGAGCTGGGGATGATGGTGGCCCACTCGGACCTCACCCGCTGCTTCTTCGCCTCCAACCACGCCTCCAACTACCTGCCGCTCAGGATCCGCTTGCCGGAGGAGAAGGGGCGCGCGCTCGACCTCATCCGGGAAGTGCTCGAGCGGAAGGACCCGGAGATGCTGCGCCCCGAATTCATGCGGGCGCTGTAGCTCGCGGGGCCGGCCGGGCCTGTGGTATACTCGAAGCGATTCGGGTCGCCGTTTCGGAGGGTTATGGGCGCAAGGGCAAAATTCTGGGTCGGGGGCCTCGTCATCGTCGCGGCCCTGGGCTGGCTCGGGTTCGTGGGCTTCGAGGAGAGCAAGGCCTACTACATCACCGTGGACGAGTTCAGCTCCATGGGCGGGGATACCGCGGGGAAGCGGTTCAAGCTCGCCGGGGACGTCGTCGCGGGGTCGATCGACCGGAGCCGGCCGCAGCTGGAGTTCGCCATCGCGAGCCCGCAGTCGAGCATCCGCGTGCGCTACACCGGCCGGGACATCATCCCCGACACCTTCCGGGACGGGTCGAAGGCCCTGGTGGAAGGGACCGTCGCCTCCGACGGCGTCTTCGAAGCCTCGCGGATCGAGGCGAAGTGCGCTTCGAAATACGAAGCGGAGTACGACGAGCGAACCTCCTGACTTCAGGGACTCCATGGCCGATTTCGGAAACTTCTCCCTTCTCCTGGCCCTCTGCCTCTCGCTCTACGCCCTCATCGCCTCGCTGACCGGCGTCTCCCTCGGCCAGAGGCGGGTGACGGCGAGCGGGGAGCGCGCGGCCCTGGCCGCCACCGCCGCCGCGGTCCTGGCCTTCGGCGCCCTCCTCTACCTCATGCTGGCGGACGATTTCGCCACCGCCCACGTGGCCAACAACAGCAGCCGGACGCTCCCGCTCCTGTACAAGATCTCGGCCATCTGGGGGGGGCATGACGGGTCGATGCTGCTGTGGGTGTTCTTCACCGCCCTCCTCTCCGGCCTCGCCATCCTGCAGAACCGCCGCCGCTACCGGGACATGATGCCCTGGGTCGTGGCCGTGCTGATGGTCAACCTCGCCTTCTTCCTGGCCCTCAACCTCTTTTTGTCCAACCCGTTCGACCAGCTGGTCCGGATCGCGCCCGACGGCGCGACGGCCCCCTTCGTCCCCGCCGACGGGCAGGGGCTCAACCCGCTCCTGCAGTACTGGGCCATGGTCATCCACCCCCCGATCCTCTACGTGGGTTTCATCGGCTTCGTGGTCCCCTTCGCCTTCGCCGTCGCCGCCCTGGTCACCCGGCAGCAGGGAAACGCCTGGGTGCGCATCGTCCGGCGCTGGACCCTGGGGGTCTGGCTCCTGCTGGGGATCGGCATCATCCTCGGCGGCAAGTGGGCCTACGTCGTGCTCGGCTGGGGGGGGTACTGGGGGTGGGACCCGGTGGAGAACGCCTCGTTGATGCCGTGGCTGGTGAGCACGGCGTTCCTGCACTCCATCGTCGTGCAGGAGCGGCGCGGGATGCTGAAGATCTGGAACGTGGTCCTGGTGACCCTCACCTACCTCCTGGGGATCTTCGGGACATTTCTCACCCGCAGCGGGCTCGTCAATTCGGTGCACGCGTTCGCCGACTCGAACCTGGGGCGCTTCTTCGTCTACTACATGGCCTTCGTGCTCGCCGGCACCCTCCTGCTTCTGGCCGACCGGCAGCCGTTCCTCAGGAGCGAGCGGCGGCTCGACTCCATGCTCTCGCGCGAAAGCGCCTTCCTGTTCAACAACCTCGTGCTGGTGGCCGCCTGTTTCGCGGTGTTCTGGGGCACCCTCTTCCCCGCCCTGTCGGAATGGCTCCGGGGGACCAAGATCTCGGTCGGTCCCCTCTTCTTCGACCGGATCAACGTCCCGATCGGCCTGCTGCTCCTCGCCCTGACCGGGATCGGCCCGCTGCTGGCCTGGCACCGGGCCTCGCCCGCCGCCCTCCGCCGGGCGTTTTTGTGGCCCGGCGCCGTCGCCCTCCTGGCCCTGGCCGGGCTGCTCGCCGGGGGGATGAGAAACTTCACCGTGACCGTCTGCCTCACCCTGTGCGCCTTCGTCCTGGCGACCATCGTCCAGGAGTTCGCCGCGGGGGCCGCGGTCAGGATGCGGCTCCACGGGGAGCGGCCGCCGGCCGCTCTCGGCCGTCTCGTGTGGCGCAACACGCGCCGCTACGGGGGCTACGTCGTCCACCTCGGCGTGGTGCTCATGTTCGTGGGCTTCGCGGGCAACGCCTATAACCGCGAGGCCACCCTCCGCCTCGAGACGGGGGAGACGGGGCGGGTGGGCGCCTACACCCTCCGGCTGGCCGAATTCCTCCAGGGGCGCGGGGCCAACTACGAGTACGGCCGCACCCTCGTCGAGGTCACCCGCGACGGGAAGCCGATCGGCACCCTGGCCCCGGAAAAGCGCGTCTTCGATTCCGGGGGGCAGACGACCACGACCGTGGGCCTTCGCAGCACCCCGAAGGAGGACCTGTACGTGGTCTTCACCGGCATCGCGGGGGACGCGTGCGAGATCAAGGCGCACGTGAACCCGCTGGTGTTCTGGCTCTGGCTCGGGTCCGGGATTCTGGTCCTCGGGACCCTATTGACGTTACTACCCAGCGACCGGCCGCGGGAGGCCCGGAGCTGACGGGCGCCGGCCCCGGGGCCGGCACACAGGGAGTTGCGATGCTCTGGATCGTATGCGCGGTGGCCGTCGTCGTCGCGGGCGGGTTCGTCCTCTCCCCCCTCTTCAGGGAAACGGC
>CAZWXG010000054.1:0-7919 GCA_964637825.1 uncultured Acidobacteriota bacterium | reverse complement strand
CGGGAGCGCCTGCTCGAACGCAAGACGGCGTGCTACCGCAACCTCAAGGACCTGGAATTCCAGTTCCGGATGGGACGCCTGGAGGAGGCCGATTACGAACGGCTGCGGGCGGAACACCGGGCCGAGGCCGCCGCCATCCTCGCCGAACTGGACCGGCTCCGGGCCCCGAACGGCGCGCGGGCGGCCGGCCCGGCCGCCAAAAAAGGGCGGGAGGCCTCCCGCTGCCCCGCCTGCGGCGCCGCGGCCCCCCCGGGGAAAAAATTCTGCGCGGACTGCGGAAAGCGGCTTTGAAACCATGAAAACGGTGCGCCTGATTCTGATCCTGATCCTCTCCGCGGCCGGGGCGTGGGCCCAGGGCGGCGGCGTGGTCGAGGGGCGGCTGGTCAACCGGACCGACCCCGCGCGCCTCCCCTCCGGCGCCCCCCTCGAGATCCTCGAGCTGGAAGGGGGGATGAAGCCGATCCGGACCGCCGTCGCCGACGCGGCGGGGGCGTTCCGCATCGAGGGGCTCCCGCGGTCGGAGCGCCTGATGCTGCGCGCCTCCTGGCAGGGGGTCAACTACCACAGCCCGCTCGGCTTCGACGCCGGCGGGGTGGCCCGGGTGGAACTCGAGGTCTACGAGACCACCGATTCCGACGCCGACATCCGGGTGGAAAAGGTCCGGATGGCGTTCGAACTCGCGGGGGACCGGATCCGGGCGCTCGAAACCTGGACCCTCCATAACCGGACCCGCCCCCCCAGGATCTACGCCCACCCCGCGGGCACCTTCCGGATCTCCAAGGCGCCGGGGCTCCTCGAGCCGCCGCGGATGCGCGTGACGGCGCCCGGCTCCACCATGCCGCTGGTGCAACCGGCGCTCGAAAGCGCCGACGGGGCGAGCTACTATACCCTCTACCCCCTGCGCCCCGGCCTGACCATCGTCGAGGCGGAGCAGGCGCTCCCCTACGCCGACCGCAGGTACACCTTCGTCAAGAAGTTCTACCGGGCCATCGAGGCGCTCGAGATCGGCGTCGTCCCCGGCGACATGCTGCTGGAGGGGGCGGGACTCCGGCGGCTCGAGTCGCCCGGCGGCATGGCCGTCTACTCGGGCCCCGCGGCGGGCGCGGGGACGGAGGCGGCCTGGACCTTCTCCGGCGGTACCGCCGTGCCCGGGGCATCCGCGCCCGAGGCGCCCGCGCCGGAAGCGACGACGGCGGAGGAGGGGGACCGGGTCGTGGCCCGCCCCGCGGCGGTGGGGCGATACGCCCTCGTCATCGGCCCCCTGTTGCTTCTGGCCTTCATCCTGCCGCTCTGGTACGCGTGCAACCGGTCCCCCTCCCGGGGGCGCCGGATGAAGAAGTAACGCCATGATCGAAGTCCGGGGACTGGCCAAATATTACGGCAGGCAGGGGGCGCTGCGCAGCCTCGACCTCGCGATCGCCCCGGGGGACTTCATCGCCCTGTTCGGTCGCAACGGCGCCGGCAAGACCACCTTCCTGCGGATCCTGGCGGGGCTCGCGCGCCCTTCCGCCGGCTCCTGCCGGATCGCGCCGGCGCCCGGCGGCCGGGACGGCGCCGCCCGGACCCGGGGGCGGATCGGCTACCTCTCGCATCACACCTCCCTCTACCCCGACCTGACCGCCCTGGAGAACCTGCGCTTCTCGGCCCGGCTGATGGGGGTGCGGGGGGACGACGGCTTCCTCACCGGGCGGATCGGCGCGGTGGGGCTCGCCGGGCGGGAGCGCGAGCCGGTGCGCGCCTACTCCCGGGGGATGCAGCAGCGGCTGGCCATCGCCCGCGCGTTCCTGCACGACCCCGACCTGCTCCTGCTCGACGAGCCCTTCACGGGCCTCGACCAGGCCGGCGCCGATTTTCTCGAAGGGTACCTCCTCGCGGCGCGCGCGGAGGGCAGGACGTGCGTCATGGCGCTGCACGACGCGGAACTCGGCTATCGCCTGGCCAACCGGCTGGTGGTGATCGACCGGGGGGCGGCCGCTCTCGACGCCCGCCCGGCCGCGCTCCCGCTCGACGCCTTCCGCGCGCGCTACGCGGCCATCCTCTCGGCGCCCGCCGGCGGGGGGGCCCGATGACCAGGCTCTGGGCCGTCTTCCGCAAGGACCTCGCGATCGAGCTGCGGACCAAGGACTCGCTCAACACCATGCTCTTCTTCGGGGTCGTGGTCCTCGTCGTCTTCCACTTCGCCCTCCGCTCGGGCGACGTCGACCCGCGATCGGCCGCGCCCGGGGTCCTCTGGGTCGCCTTCGCCTTCGCGGGGACGCTGGGGCTCAACCGGATGTTCGCGGCGGAGAAGGAAAACGGCTGCCTGGAAGGGCTGATGATGATGCCGGCGGACCGGGGGGTCCTCTACCTGGGAAAGATGCTGGCCGGGACCGTCTTCATGCTCGCGGCCGAAGCCGTCATCTTCGTCGCGAGCCTCGTCTTCTTCAACCTCACGGTCTGGGGCGAACTCCCCTGGCTGGGGCTGGTGTTTCTCCTCGGGACGCTGGGGTTCACCGCCGTCGGGACGCTCCTGGCGGCCATCGCCGTGAACACCCGGATGCGGGAGGTGCTGCTCCCCGTGATCCTCTTCCCCGTGATCCTGCCGGTGCTGATCCACGCGGTGGAGGCGACGGCCCTCATCCTGGGCGGGGCGGGGCCGGGCGCACTGAAGCTGCCGGTCGCGGTCCTGTCGGTGTTCACGATCGTGTTCGGCACGATCGCCTTTCTGCTCTTCGAGCACGTACTGGAGGACTAGGATGAACGAGCGGACGCCGTCCCGCCTGGACATGGTCTTGTGGGGGGTCCTGGGGCTCGCGATGATCGCGGCGCTCTACCTGGCCCTCGTCGACGCCCCCAGGGAGCGGACCATGGGGGACCTGCAGCGCATCTTCTACTTTCACGTGGCCGCCGCCATCGCGGGGATGACGGCCTTCGGGGTCAATTTCGCCGCTGGGATCACCTACGTGGCCCGCAGGGACCGGAAGTGGGACCGCCTGGCGCTAGCCGCAGCCGAGACCGGGGTGGCCTTTTTCGCCATCGTCCTCATCACCGGCCCGATCTGGGCCAAGCCGGTCTGGATGGTCTGGTGGACCTGGTCGCCGCGGCTGACCTCGTCCCTCGTCCTCTGCCTCCTCTACATCGCCTACCTGTTGATCCGGAGGTACCTCGAGGACCCCGACCGGCGGGCGATGATCGCGGCCGTGTTCGGCATCGTGGCCTTCGTCGACGCCCCGCTGGTCTGGTTTTCCATCCGCTGGTGGCGCGACATCCACCCCGCGCCGATGCTCGAGAGCGGGGGGATCGACCCGGCCATGCGCCCCGCGTTCTGGGCCTGCGTCCTGGCCTTCGAGCTGCTGCTGGTCTACCTGCTGCGGCGGCGCTACGCCCTGGAATCGATGCGGGAGGAGCTGGAGCGGCTCGAGCGCCTGGCGGAATAAACTTTTGCGGGAGTCTGCCCCATGAACACCATGACCTACCTGTTCGCGGCCAACGCCGTCATCTGGATCGTGCTCGCCCTCTTCCTGCTCCGGCTCCACGCCGGGGAGCGGAAGCTGGGGGAGGAAATCGCCCGCCTGCGCAGGCAGATCGACAAGGGCTAATCGGCGGCGACAGGCTGCGCGGTCAGGCGGCGGACGGCGGTGCGCGCCTCCTCGTCGAGGAATTCCCAGAGCCCGAGCCCCGAGAGCGTCTCCTCCAGCGGGATCCCCCCGGGGCTCCACCCCCGCTCGCGGTAATAGGCCGCGATCAGCCCGCGCAGTTGCTCCCTGCGGTGGGCCATGAGCCGCTCCCTTTTTGCGGCCGTCGTCATCCGCTCGAACTCCCCCGGGGCGAGGGCGCAGCGGGCGCGGACTTCCCCGTCGTTGTACGCGGCCTCCGCCTCGTAGAGCGCGTCGTCGGTCGGCCCGAGGGCGCGGTCGGGGATCCAGTCGTGGCACGCGGTCTCCCGGCCGTACCGGAGCACGTTCAGCACCCGCTGCAGGTTGATGTCGCGGTCGGTGCGGGCGAAGATCTCCTCCCACCCCAGCTCGGTGCCCAGCACGCCGTTGTAGTACTCGGCGTAGATCTCCTGCGTCGCCGGGTTGATGTTGACGTCCCCCTCCCCGCGCGCGTTCGATTCCGGGTTGAAGACGTCGACCCAGGGGAGCTTGCACACCCCCATGTTGTCGTTCCCCAGCCGCACGCGCGGGTAGCTGACCAGCGCCCGGGCCTTGTCCTCGAAGGTGGGAAAGGCGCCCAGGAGGTCGGCCTTGATCAGCCAGGCGGCGGCGTGGTGGGCGCCGATGTCGCTGGCCGCGGCGTAGGACGCCTGCATCGAAAGGGAGCGGTGGGTGCGGTAGAAGGAGAAGGGGAGCCCCTTGACCTGCATGGCGAACTGTTCCAGTTCCGGGAGCGCGTCCTCCCCCGTCCGGGCGCGGTGGCGCGCCGCGACCCAGGCGACCAGTTCCCCGATCCCGCTGCCGGCCGCGCGCGCCATTTCGGTCGACCCGTGCGCCAGCCGGTGGATGAATTCCAGGGCGGCCGGTTCGTCCCCCCACGAGAGCGCGGGTCCCCCGCCGTCCCCCGGCTCGAGGTAGCCGCGCTGCAGCGCCTCCATCAGAAACGCCATGATGCAGGAGGTGGTGATGGTGTCGATGCCGTAGTTGTCGCAGTGCCAGTTGGCTTCCATGATGAACTCGGGGTTCCAGATGCCGAGGTTCGACCCGAAGCCGGCGGCGGTCTCGTATTCGGGCCCGTCCACCCACACCCGGCGCCCCGCGTGGGGGCCGCTTTGGAGCGTCACGCACCCCCCCTTGGTGCACTGCAGGTTGCAGCCGGGGAAGCAGCCGTCCATCCCCCGGTGGTCGAAGAGGTGCTCGGCGTAGTGCCTCCCGCAGATCTGCCCCGCCCTGGGGTCGGAGCCGAGCTGGAAGTTGCGGACCGGGAGCGACTGGTACTCCTCCTTGCTCATGAAGGTGATGAGGCCCGCGCTCCCCTTGCGCGCCATCTGGAGCGCCCCGGGGTCGACCTCGCGCACCACCTTCTGCAGCCGGCTCCCCGCCCGCCGCACGCGGTCCCAGTCGGCGGCGCCGTAGGGGTTCTCCCCGCGCGGGCTCTCGGCCACGACCACGACGGCGCCGAGGTTCTTGCCCCGCATCACCGTGCCCAGGCCCGTCCGCCCCGCCTGCTTGACGCGGAAGATCCCCCGCCCCCCCTCGTGCGGCTTGGTGACGTCCCAGTAGTGGCTGTTGATGCAGCCGTAGGCCGTGTGGGCGGCGCCGATCCCGGTGGACAGGAAGGCGATGCGCCGCCGGTCGACCCCGGCCGCCTCGAAGCGCCGGGCGATCTCCCCCTCGAGCTCGAACGCCTCCTCCGCCGGGGGCGCCGCCTCGATCCGCACCTCCCCCCGCAGGCCGTCGATGACGATCATCGCCCGGTCCTCCGATGCCCCGACCACCTCGAGGGCGTCGAACCCCGCGTATTTGAGGTAGGCGCCGAAATAGCCGCCGAAATTGGACACCCCCGGGATGCGCGTCAGGGGGGAGAGGGACACCGCCATCGCCTTGGCCGCCCCCGGGAACTGCGGGATCCCCCCGAGCGGGCCGTTGGCCACGATCAGGGGGTTTTCGGGGTCTTCGGGCCGGGTGGCGGCCGTGACCGCCCGGTGCAGGAGGTAGAGGCCCAGGCTGCGCCCCCCCAGGAAATAGTCCCGCACCTTCGGTTCGAGCGTGCGCACGGCGGCCGTGCGCGCGGTGAGGTCCACGCGCAGAATCGTGTTGGTGTAGCCGCGCTCGATCTTCCCTCTGATGTAATCCATAGTCCCCTTCCCGGCCGGCAAAGGTATCCAAGATACGGGCGCGGGGTTCGCACTGTCAAGAAATCAGTCCCTCGCTGCCCCTCGCCGCTCCTCGCTGCTATAATGGGGCACAACGACAAAGGAGCCCGACGTGAACACAGCTTCCCCGAACGCCGACTGGGCCGGAATCTTCCGGCGGCGCCGCGACCGGATCCGGACCCGGACCGGAGGCGGCCTGATCCTCTGGCCGGGGCACGCGCCCCAGCCGCGCAACTACGCCGGCAACACCTACCCTTTCCGGCAGAATTCCCACTTCCTCTACGTCACCGGGCTGGCCGAACCGGACCTCCTCCTCCTCTCGCTGCCGGAAGCGGGGCACGACATCCTGTTCGGCGACGAGGCGAGCCTCGACGACGTCGTCTGGACCGGCCCGCGCCCCGCGCTCGGGGAGCTGGCGAAGGCCGCCGGGATCGACGACGTAAGGCCGACGGGGAGCCTCCGGGGGATGCTCGACGGGGCGCGCAAAGAGGGGGTGCCGGTCCACTACCTCCCCCCCTACCAGCACTCCTCGGTCTACGCCCTCGCGCGCCTCTTCGACATCCCGATGGAGGAGGTGGGAGGGCGCGCCTCCGCCCTCCTGATGGAACAGGTGGCGCTCGAGCGCAGCGTCAAGGGGGAGGAGGAAGTGGCCGAAATCGAGGAGGCGCTCGGCGTCACCGCCCGGATGCACCGCGCGGCGATGGCGGCCGCCCGCCCCGGGATGCGGGAGAGCGAGCTGGCGGGCCTGATCCAGGGGATCGCGCTCGCCGAAGACCGCGCGCAGGCCTACGACCCGATCGTGACGGTGCACGGGGAGGTGCTGCACAACCACTCCTACCGGAACGTCCTCGCCGAGGGAGGGCTGGTGCTCAACGATTCCGGGGCGGAATCCCCGCTGGGCTACGCTTCGGACATCACCCGCACCTTCCCCGTCTCCGGGCGCTTCTCGCCCCTGCAGGCCGACCTCTACCGCGCCGTGCTGCGGACGCAGCTGGGCGCCATCGCCATGATCCGCCCCGGGGTCTCCTACCGCGAAGTCCACCTCGGCGCCTGCCTCGTCCTGGCCGGGTGCCTCCGCGACCTGGGGCTGATGAAGGGGGATCCCGCGGCCGCGGTCGAGGCCGGGGCCCACGCCCTCTTTCTGCCGCACGGGATCGGCCACATGCTCGGGCTCGACGTGCACGACATGGAGGACCTCGGGGACGTCGTCGGGCACGGGAAGGAGAAGCGCCCGGGGCAGTTCGGGCTCAACTACCTGAGGCTCAGCCGCCCGCTCGAGGCG
Organism: uncultured Acidobacteriota bacterium; assembly: GCA_964637825.1. Lineage (GTDB taxonomy): Bacteria > Acidobacteriota > UBA6911 > UBA6911 > UBA6911 > UBA6911. The sequence continues at coordinate 846 of CAZWXG010000054.1, read as the reverse complement.
GGGTTCGTGCTGACCGTGGAGCCGGGGGTCTACTTCATCCCCGCCCTCATCGAGCGCTGGCGCGCCGAGGGGCTCCACCGGGAGTTCCTGGACTACGACCGGATCGCCCCCCTGACCGGCTTCGGGGGGATCCGCATCGAGGACAACGTCCTGGTCACCCCCGAAGGCGCCCGCATCCTGGGCCCCCCGATCCCGAAGACGGTCGCGGAAGTGGAAGCGGCGTGCGCCCGATGAAGGCGGTGTGCGTCTACTGCGGTTCGAGCGCCGGCGCCAATGGGAAATACCGGGAGGCCGCGCACGCCCTCGGCCGCACCCTGGTCCGGCACGGCCTCGAACTCGTCTACGGGGGGGCGCGGGTGGGACTCATGGGGGAGCTGGCCGACGCCGCCCTCGCTTCGGGAGGACGGGTCACCGGCGTCATCCCCGGGGCCTTCGCCCCGCGGGTGGCGCACGCGGGCCTCACCCGGCTCGAGATCACGGGCGGCATGCACGAGCGCAAGCAGAGGATGTTCGACCTCTCCGACGCCTTCATCGCCCTCCCCGGCGGATTCGGGACCCTGGAGGAGATGATGGAACTCCTGACGTGGGGGCAGCTCGACTTTCACCGGAAACCGTGCGGGCTTCTGAACGTTTCGGGCTTCTACGACCCGCTGCTGGCCTTCCTGGACCACGCCGTGCGGGAGGGCTTCATCAAGGCGGCGCACCGCCGGATGCTTTTCGCCTCGGAGGAGGCCGAAACGCTGATCCGGCATTTCGGTTCCTACGCCGCTCCGAAGACCGATAAGTGGTATAATCGGCCGATCGATTCCTGAACGCACGCTCCGGAGCGGCGGCTTTTCCAGAATG
>CAZWXG010000053.1:13836-16386 GCA_964637825.1 uncultured Acidobacteriota bacterium | reverse complement strand
GAACTCGGGCGCGATTTTTCGGTCCGGAACCTGAAGGAGGAAGGGGGGCGCTCCCGTTTCGACCTCGACACCCCGGACGGGGTGATCGCCGCGCTCGCCCCCGCCCTCCGCGGGGAGTACCAGGCACGCAACGCGGCCCTGGCGGTCATGGCGCTGCGGAGCCAGAAGGCTTTTCCGACAGGGGTCGGGGCGATCCGCAGGGGGCTCGCCCGCGCGCGCTGGGAGGGGAGGCTCGACGAGTATCGGGCCGCGCGGCGCACCCTGCTCGACGGGGCCCACAACCCCGAGGCGGCGGGGCTGCTCCGGCATTACCTGGAAGGAAGGCCGGAAATCCACATGGTGTTCGGCGCGGTGCGGGACAAGAATATCCGGGAAATCGGCCGGATCCTCTTTCCCGCCGCCACGCGCCTCTACCTCACGCCGCTGGCCAATTCCCGTTCGGCCGACCCGGCCGAAATCGCCGCGCTCCACCCCCGGCACCGGCCGCGCATGGAGTTGCACCCCGATCCCCGCCGGGCGCTCGCCGCGGCCTGGGCCGCCTGTCCCCCGTCGGGCCTGGTCGTCGTCACCGGCTCGCTCTACCTCGTCGGCGAGCTCCTGCCGGAGGTCGCGCGCTCGGCCCGAAACCGGGCCTCGGGCCGAGCGCCGGCTCCGGGCCGGATACGCACCTAGGCTTTTCCGGCCGAGGCCACCTTTTCCCAATCCTTCAGAAAACGCGCGAGCCCGATGTCGGTCAGGGGGTGCTTCAGCAGCTGTTCGAGCACGCTGTAGGGCATGGTGGCCACGTGGGCGCCCAGCAGGGCCGCCTCGCGGATGTGCAGCGGGTTGCGGCAGCTGGCGACCAGGATCTGCGTTTCGAAGTCGTAGTTGGAGAAGATCTGCGCGATATCGGCGACCATCTCCATCCCCACCTGGCTGATGTCGTCGAAGCGGCCGACGAAGGGGGAGACGTAGGTGGCGCCCAGTTTGGCCGCCACGAGCGCCTGGTTGGAGCTGAAGACGAGGGTGACGTTGGTATGGATCCCGTCCGCGGAGAGCTGCTTGAGCGCCTTCATCCCCTCCTTGATCATCGGGATCTTGATCACGATGTTTTCGTGAATCTTCGCCAGGTCGTAGGCCTCGGCCAGCATGCCCGCGGCGTCGGTGCTGACGACCTCGGCGCTGATGGGGCCGTCGACGATGCGGGCGATCTCCGCGATGATCTCCTTGAAGCTGCGCCCCTCCTTGCTGACGAGCGAGGGGTTGGTCGTGACCCCGTCGATGAGGCCGTATTCGGCCGCTTCGCGGATTTCATCGATGTTGGCGGTATCCAGGAAAAATTTCATACGCTCCCCTCCTCATCGGGAAAAAATTCAAATGAACCGGACGCCCCATGAGCCTACCAGATATCGTCCGCCGAGGGAACCCGCGGGGTGATGCCCGCGGCCCGGGCCGCCGGGCTCGCGTTCGAGCGGGCGTCGACCGCTTCGACCGCGTATTCGTAGCGCCCCCCCCCGGCCCCGGGGTCGCGGTAGGTCGGTACGAGGACCAGTCCCCCGGTGACGGGGGCGAACGCTTCTCCTCCCGCGCGCCGCAGGACGCGGTAGCCGGCCACGTCGGGGGAAGGGGAAGGGGTCCAGAAAAGGACGACGTCCTCCCCCTCGTTGAGGGCGCTGAGGTTCTCCGGGGGGAGCGGCGGGAAGATGTCCCGGGCCGCGACCGCCGCCGCCGGCGAGGGGGCCCCCAGGGCCGCCGGCTCCCCGCGCCGCGCCAGTGCGCGTACGACGTAATGGTAGGTCCGGTCGAATTCGAACTCCCGGTCCGCAAACGTCGTCCCCTCCTGCGGTGCCGCGCCGAGGGGGACCGCGGGGAATCGGTTCGGATCCTCCGACCGGTAGACAAGATACCCGTCGATCCGGGGCGGGCGGGACCCGTCCATATTCCCGAGCGGAGGCTCCCACCGGAGCAGGATCGCGCTCTCGGTCACTTCCGCGCTCAACCCCGGCGGCGGGTCCGGGACCGGAACCGGCTCGATCCGGACCTGGTTGCTGAGTCCGGCGGCCCGTCCCCGGTCATCGACGAACGCGACGGCGTAGCGCAGGGGGGGGTACCCGCCCGGGGCGGCCGCGATCGGGTCGCGCAGGACCAGGGACTCTCCGGCGGCAACTTCGGCGAACCGTTCCCTGGGAAGGGAAAGGACCCGCCCGGCCTGGTCCAGGAAGTCCCTGCCGGGGAGAGGGTGCGGCTGCGGACCGGTCTCGGTGATCCGGAACACCTCCGCCCGCGCGGTCGTCACGGCGGGCGACCCGTCGCTGTTCAGCTCCGGCAGGGTGATTTCAAGCACCACCTCCATCCCCGCCTGGTGCGCCACCAGGTCGGTGGGGGGGGCGGGGAGGCGCAGCAGGGGCGGCTGCGGATCGGCGATCCGGGCGCACCCGATGAAGGGGAGCGCCAGGAGGGCGGCGGCCGCCGCCCTCCCCGCCCGTATGGATATTCCGCCGCATCGGGTCGTCATGGGGGTCAGAGGATGTACCGGCTCAGGTCCCGGTCGTGGGCGATGTCTTCCAGTTT
>CAZWXG010000053.1:6707-13736 GCA_964637825.1 uncultured Acidobacteriota bacterium | reverse complement strand
GGGGTCAGAGGATGTACCGGCTCAGGTCCCGGTCGTGGGCGATGTCTTCCAGTTTGCGGCGGACGTAACCCGCCGTGATCCTGACCTCCTTCGGCTTGCGCTGCTTCCCCTCGAAGGAGAGGTCTTCGAGCAAAGCCTCCAGGATGGTCTGCAGGCGCCGCGCGCCGATGTTTTCCATGTTTTCGTTCACGGTGCAGGCCAGGCGCGCGATTTCGCGCAGCGCGTCGTCGGAAAAGCGGAGCCTCAGCCCCTCGGTGCCGAGCAGGGCGATGTACTGCTTGATCAGGGCGTTCCGGGGCTCCTTCAGGATGCGCACGAAATCGTCCTCCCCCAGGGCGCCGAGTTCCACCCGGATGGGGAAGCGGCCCTGGAGTTCGGGGATGAGGTCGGTCGGCTTGGAAATGTGAAAGGCGCCCGCCGCGATGAAGAGGACGTGGTCGGTCCGGACCATGCCGTAGCGCGTGCTTACGGTCGTCCCCTCGACGAGGGGGAGGATGTCGCGCTGCACCCCTTCCCGGCTCACGTCGGGGCCGTGCCCCGATTCGCGGCCGGCGATCTTGTCGATCTCGTCGAGGAAGATGATCCCGCCCTGCTCCGCCCGGTCGAGCGCCTGCCGGGCGACCTGCTCCATGTCGACCAGCTTCTGCTCCTCCTCCTGCATGATGTACTCGGCCGCCTCCTCCACCGGCATCCGCCGCTTCTTGGCCTTCAGTTCGGCCAGGCCCGAGAGGAGGTCCCTCATGTTGAACTGGAGTTCCTCCAGGCTGGAGCCCTCGAAGAACTGGAAGGCGACGGGGTTGACGGGGTGTTCGCGCACTTCCAGTTCGACGGTGCGCTGGTCCAGCTTTCCCGCCCGGAGCTGCCGGCGCAGGCTTTCGCGCGCCTTCTCGAGCCGGGCCAGGTCCTTGCCGTCGCCGAGGGCGCTTTTCTCCCCCGGGACGCTCTGCAGGGTTTCGAGCAGGAGATCGAGCAGGCGTTCCTCGGTGTTCTGTTCCGCCTTCCCCTCGATTTCGGCGATCTTCTCCCCCCGGACCATGTCGACGGCGATCTCCACCAGGTCGCGCACCATCGATTCCACGTCGCGTCCGACATACCCCAGTTCGGTGAATTTGGTCGCCTCCACTTTCAGGAAGGGAGAGTTGGCCAACCGTGCGAGGCGACGGGCGATCTCGGTCTTGCCCACGCCGGTCGGCCCGATCATGATGATGTTCTTGGGCATCACCTCCTCGGCCATCTCCTCGTCCAGCTTCTGCCGGCGGACGCGGTTGCGCAGGGCGATGGCCACCGCCTTCTTGGCCGCCTGCTGGCCGACGACATAGCGGTCGAGTTCGCTCACGATTTCCCTGGGCGACATTTCGTCCAGGCCGCGTGGGGGCCGCTTGCGGCCCGTGGACCTCTTCTTCATGGAATCCCGTTTCCCGAAAATGCCCGAACGGGGAGGATGCGCGCGCCCGGGGGCCTGCGGATCGCCCGCGCGGTGCCGGTTACAATTCCTCGACGATGATTTCGCTGTTGGTGAACACGCAGATCTCGCTGGCGATTTTGAGCGCTTCCTCGGCCACCCGCACGACAGGCAGCTTGCTGTGGCGCAACAGGGCGCGCGCCGCAGCCAGGGCGTAGACGCCGCCGGAACCGACGGCGAGGATGCCGTCGTCCGGTTCGATGACGTCGCCCGTCCCCGAAATCAGGAAGACGGCCTTGCCGTCGGTCGCCAGCAGGAAGGCTTCCAGGTGGCGCAGCGCCCGGTCGGTGCGCCACTCCTGGGCCAGTTCCACCGCCGCCCGGCTGAGATTCCCCTGGAACTGCTCGAGTTTGGCCTCGAGCCGGGAAAAGAGGGCGAAGGCGTCGGCCGTGGCGCCCGCGAAACCGACCAGGACGCGGTCGTTGTACACGCGGCGGATCTTCCGCGCGCTCTTCTTGACGACGGTGTCCCCGAGGGTGACCTGGCCGTCCCCCGCGATCACCGTGCGGTTCCCTTTCCGGATCAGCAGGATGGTGGTTCCGTGAAATGTGCCGTTTCCCGGTGTCATAACCGGGGAGTATAGCAGTCCGCGCCGAAAGTACAAGCCGGGGGCGCTCATTTGCGCCCCGCCAGGCGCCGGCCCAGGGGCTCCAGGCCGAGCACGCGCCAGTCCTCGCGGAAATCGGGCGACCCGAGATTCAGCCGGTTCACCCGGAGCACCAGCATCTCGAACGCCTGGCGGGTCAGGGGGGCCAGCCGGAAATCCTCGTCCCCGATCCGTATGGAGGCGCCTTCCAGTTCCACCTCCTGACCGAAATCCCCCTCCAGGCGCACCCCGAAGGAGGAGCGCGGGCGTATCGTCAGGGCGGGGACCATCATGGGTTGCTGGAAGTCGCCCGCCTCCACCGCCAGCAGGCGGCAGGGCGCCCGGCGGTTTCCGATCTCGAGCCGCACGTTCCGGGCCAGGAGGCGCGCCTCCCCGTCGGCCATCGACACGAAGTTCAGCAGCGGGATCCCCGGCTTCACCATTTCCACGGTGAAGATGTACTCCCGGTCGGCGAAGGCGAAAAAGGCGCTCCGCCCCGCCCCCCCTGACTCCGCCTGGGGGACCCCGGAGGCCAGAAGACCCAGAAGCAGGAGCCATGGCATCATCGTACCCTCCCTTGCCCGGAGGCCGCGCCGGCGCCCGGGCCGGGCCCCCGGCGGAAGCGGGTCAGCCGCAGGAGCGCCCGGTCCTGGATCTCCTCGGCCGTTTTCGCGGGGGCCAGGAAATTGCCGGCGATCATGGAAAAGGCGAACAGTTCGCCGTCGGCGCTCCGCACGTACCCGCTGAGGGCGGAAACGCGGGAAAGAGTGCCGGTCTTGGCCCGGACGTTGTTTTCCGCCGCGGTCCCCCGCATCCGGGTCTCGAGGGTGCCGTCGACGCCGGCGACCGCGAGGGCGTCGTACCAGAGCCGGAACCGGGGATGCCGGTGCATGTGCCCGAGGACGCGCACCAGGGTGCTGGGGCTCGCCAGGTTCATCCGGGAGAGGCCGGAGCCGTCGGCATACGCATAATCTGTGCTCGGGATCCCCGCCGCCGCGAGCGTCTCCTCCACGACGGCGATCCCCCGGGCCGCGGACCCCTCCCCCCCGATTTCCATGCCGAGCGCGCGCAGGAGGGTCTCGCTCGGGAGGTTCAGGCTCTGCTTCAGGATCGGGGGGAGGAGTTCCGACAGGGGCGGGGAATGGTGGGTCCAGAGGGTGCGGGCGGGGGCGCCCCCGGATCCCTCCTCCCCGACGCGGCACCGGGAGACGTCGATCCCCTCCCGGCCGAGCGCGTGCCTGAGGGCCGACAGGTAGTAGCGGACCGGCCGCTTCACGGAGGCGGTGCGCTCGAGCGGCGGGCCGCCCAGCGGCACCGTACCGCGGACGGTGATCGCGTCCCCCGTCCCGCCGTCGGCGATCTCCATCCGCGCGCGGGCCGAACGGGCCCCGGTGACCATTTCGGTGAAGACGGCGGGGTAGCCGAAATAGGGCTCCACGGAGAGCGAGGGGGGGGAGCCGACGGCGGGCCCGGGGGACACCCTGATCGTCACCAGGTTTTCGTTGAACTGCAGCGCGCTCACCCCCGCCGCGTACCCCTCCTTCAGGTCGTCCCAGGCCCAGCCGCTGCCGTGGGCCGGAGCGGGGAGGGGGGCGCCCCCCGGCACGAGGTTCCCCTCAATGGCCCGGATCCCCATCCCCCGGAGGCGCGCGGCCCAGAGGCGGAAGGGGTGAAAGGGGTCGCCGGGCGGAATCCTCGAGGAACTGGAAGGGTCGCCGAACCCCGTGACGATCAGGTTCCCCTCGAGGCGGCCGTCGACGACGGGGCCGTCGGCGGCCAGGTGCGTCCGGAAGCGGTAGTCGGGGCCGAGCCGCAGCAGGGCGGCGGCGGCGGTCAGGATCTTCATGTTGGAGGCGGGGGTCTGGAGTTTGTGGGCGTTCTTTTCGTAGACCGTTTCGCCGCGGGCGAGCGCGACGACCTCCACCCCCCACTGCCCCTCCCGCAGACGGGGGTCGGAAAAAATGTCCTCCAGTTCGGCGCGCAGCCCCTCGACTCCTTCCGCCGCGGCGGCGGGGGAAGCGAGAAGCGCCGCGGCCAGGGCAAGACAGGATCCTAAACGGGACAGGCGCGCCAGACATCTCATAGGGCGATTGTAACATGGGGACAGTCACCCGTGTCCCCCTCGCGCCATAAACGACCGGTTAGTAAATGCTTGCATGCCCTCCGGAATACATGCCACACTCAGCCCGCACGATGGCGTCCCCGGTGATCGTCTCGCCGGGGGGCATCGAAGGGAGGGTCGGGATGGCGGATACGGCGGGAATCAACGGACAGAGAGAGGGCTTTCGGGTCGTCGGCAAACCCAACCTGCCCGGCAGGTTGTCATACGCGCTGGCCACGGGGATGGCCAAGTTCGGCGCCGACTACGTCTACGACGGTATGCTGGAGGCCAAATTTCTCCGCAGCCCTTACGCGAACGCCGTCGTGCGCGGGGTCGACGTCGCGGCGGCCCTGGCGATTCCGGGCGTCGTCGACGTGCTGACCTGGGAAGACGAGGAGCTGAAGAACTTCGGCGCCCGCCCGGGTCCCGGGGGAGCGGGGGAGGCCTACGTCGACAATGTCGCCGACATGGAGGACGACGAGGTGGCGGTGATCGTCGTCGCCGAAAGCGCCGAACTCTGCGACGAGGCCCTCAAGGCGCTCGCCCCCCGGTGGGAGGTGCTCCCGCACATCGTGGACATCCGGGAGGGGAGAAAACCGGACGCACCCGTCATCCGGGCCAATCCCAAGGGGAAGGGGAACGTGACGGTGGTCAGCGCCAGCCAGGGGGACGTCGAGGCGGGCTTCCGGGAGGCCGACCAGGTCGTCGAATACGACTTTTACATGCCCGCCTTCTGCGGCCACATTCCCAATCCCCCGGCGTCGGTCTCCACCTGGTTCAACGATCCCTATCACGACCCGCAGCGGCCGAGCCTGCATATCGAGGGCGCGGTCTGGACCGCCAGCGGGGGGAAGGACTCCGTCGGGCGCATGTACGGGCTGCCGCCCGAAAAGGTGAAGCAGGAGGGGCTGTTCCAGGGGGGGAGGTACTGCGACTGGGGCCTCCGGAAATCGCAGCAGATCACCCCGCTGCTCGCCCGGAGGGCGCACCGTCCGGTCCGGATGACGCTCCTGCGCCGGGAGATGTACGATTTCAACATGAACGAGCGCTTCATGCACGTGAAGGTGGGATTCCAAAGCGACGGCCGGATCACGGCGATCGACGATTTTTCCATATCCGACGCCGGGGTCCCGCCGGTGTCCACGCTCGGCACCTCCGGGGACCAGGGGTACGGACCCTACGTCACGACCCGCTGCCCGAACATCCGCCAGGTCATGGAGGTGGTCCACAGCAACCGCGGCCGGATGTACACCAGCGGCCAGCACTGCCCCTTCAACTGGGACGCGCTCACCGTGGCCCTCCACCTGATCGCCGAAAAGCTCGGGAAGGACCCGATCGATGTCGCGACCCTCAACCTGCACGGGCCCACGGGCCAGGACGACCCCGACCCCGTGCCCAGTTACCGGGCGTGCATCGAGGCGGGGAAGCGGATGATGGACTGGAAATGGCACCGCGCGGGGGAACGGACGCTTCCCGACGGGAGGCTGCACGGCGCCGGTTTCCGTTACCAGATGTGCCCCCGGCACTCCTTTTCGGGATACAACTCGAAACTGGAACTGCGCGACGGCCGGGTGCACATGCCGACCCAGGGGCCCTGTACCGGCATCTACGCCGTCGAAGGGAACGCCATGGTCGTCGCCGAGGAACTCGGGCTGCGGTACGAGGATGTCGTCATCGATTTCGATCCCGGGGAGGTCTTCGCCCCGGTGGGGGGCGGCAGCGACGGCACCACGGCCTCGGCCTGGGTCACGAAGGAGTGCGCCAACCTCCTGAAGAAGCGGATCCTGGAAGCCGCGGTCCGCAACGCCGAAAATCCCCCCGCCCCGGCCGGTTTCGGGCCGCCGGCGAAAGAGGAGCCGAGCCCGCTCAAGGGGTGCGCGCCCGAAGAGCTGGACCTGCGGGACGGCAGCGTGTGCGTGAAGTCGGACCCGTCCCGCTCGGTGCCGCTCGCGCGGGCCACCCGGGGGGCGCACCTGTTCGCGACCTACTCGGGCCGGCCCCCGACGGCGCTCTGGGCCGTGGGTATGGGCAAGCTGCTCGACACGATGAACGTCGCCATGTGCGAGGTCGCCGTCGACGCCGAGACCGGGGAGGTGGAGATCCTCCGGTTCGGGGTGGCGGCCGACACCGGCAAGGTGATCCGCCGGACCTCGCTCGAGAGCCAGATCGACCAGGTCATGGATTTCAGCGCGGGCTGCCAGCTCCAGGAGGATTTCTTCTACGACCGGGCGACGGGGGTCAAGCTCAACGCCAACATGCTCGACTACCGCAAGGTCGGCATGCTGGACATGCCGCGCGTGGACAAGGAACTGCTCGAGACGCGGGCGGGGAACGCGGCCTACGGCGCCAACGGCATCAGCCACAGCCTGGCGAACACCCACCTGGTGATCTGCGCCATCCAGAACGCGATCGGCCGATGGGTCGACCCCCCGGCGACGCCCGACAAGGTCCTCAAGGCGCTGGGGAAGGCGTAGGGTCGGGGGCATGGATCCGGTCCCCGCGTCTTTCGAGTCGATCGTTCCCGTGGTCCTCGCCGCCGGGGATTCCTCGCGCATGGGCTACCCCAAGGCCCTCCTCCCGCTGGGGGGGGAGACCTTCCTGACGCACGTCCTGGGGGTATTGGGGCAAGTGGGGCTCGCGCGCCCCGTCGTCGTCGTCGGGAACGCGGCCGCCGACATCGAGCCGGCCATCCGCGAGTGGCCCGTGGAGATCCTCCGGAACCAGGACCCGGGGCGCGGCCAGCTCTCCTCGATCCAGCTGGCGCTGTCCCGCCTCGATCCCCGGTGCCTCGCCGCCATGATCTGGCCGGTCGATCAGCCCGCCGTGTCGGCAGGCCTGGTGCGCCGCCTGGCCGAGCGCTTCCTCGCCGACCGGGCCCCG
>CAZWXG010000053.1:0-6607 GCA_964637825.1 uncultured Acidobacteriota bacterium | reverse complement strand
TGGTGCGCCGCCTGGCCGAGCGCTTCCTCGCCGACCGGGCCCCGGTCACGTGCCCGCTCTACGGTGAGCGGAGGGGGCACCCGGCGATCTTCCACCGCGCGCTTTTCCGGGAGTTCATGGAGGCCCCCCTCGCGGAGGGGCCCAAGGGGATCATCCTGCGTTACCGCCCGGTCACGGCCCTGGTGCCGACCGCGGAACCCGCCGTCGTCGAGGATGTCGACACCCCGGCCGACTACCGGGCCCTGACCGGCGTCGACCTGGAAGCGGCCGTCGCCGCGGCGGGGCGCGCGCCTAGTCCAGCCCCGTCATGCGGCTGAACCCGAGCGAGGCGGAGAGCCGTTCGAACGCCTCCCCCAGGGCCGAGCGCTTGAGACTCTGGGCGATGGCCCACAGTCCCATGTACAGGTAACCGAACTGGAAGAGGAAGAGGAACGGGATGACGCCGTAGATGCCGGCGTTCCAGGCGTAGACGACCACGAAGGTGAAATAGGCGCCGAAGAGGATCTCCACCAGGGTCAGCAGCCCGATATCGCAGCGGTACTTCTTGCTCATCCACTCGCCCCCGCGGGCGTCCACGGAAAACTTGGGGGTGCGCACGAAGGGGGACTTGATTCCGAACGCCCCCTCGAGCACCGCCTTGGATCCCGGGATGGTCATGCCGATCCCCACCGCCATCAGCCCGGGGAGGTAGAGGATGCGTTTCAGCCAGTCCTTGTGCAGCGCCCGCTGCGACACGATGTAGAAGGTGGTGACGCTGCTGAAGGAGAGGATGAAGAGGGGGAGGTCGATGGTGGCCAGCTCGAACCACCCCTGGTTGTAGCGGATGATCATGGCCGGGCAGAGCAGCAGCGCCAGGACCACCATCAGCGGGTAGGTGATGTTTCCGGTCAGGTGGTACCAGGCCTCCATCTTCTGACCCCGCGTAAAATTCCCCAGCAGCACGTGCGGGAGCGTCTTTTTCCCGGTCTGCATGGCCCCCTTGGCCCAGCGGCACTGCTGGGTCTTGAAGGAGTTGATCTCCACCGGCAGTTCGGCCGGGACCGTCAGGTCGGGGAGGAAAACGAAGCGCCACCCCTTCATCTGGGCGCGGTAGCTCAAATCGAGGTCTTCGGTCAGGGTGTCGTGCTCCCATCCCCCGGCGTCCTCGATCGCCTTGCGGCGCAGGATGCCGGCCGTGCCGTTGAAGTTGAAAAAGCGCCCGCTCAGGAAGCGGGTATAGCTTTCGAGCATGAAATGGGCGTCGAGGAAGATCGCCTGGGTCCGGGTCAGGAACGAGTGATCCCGGTTCAGGTGCTCCCAGCGCCCCTGCACCATCCCCACCCCGGGATCGGTGAAGTAGTGGACCGATTTCTGGAGGAAGTCGGGGTTGGGGACGAAATCGGCGTCGAACACGGCCACGAACTCGCCCTTGGCCGTGCGGAGGCCGTTTTCGAGCGCCCCCGCCTTGAAGCCGGTCCGGTCGCTCCTGTGGATGTAGTCGATGTCCAGGCCGCGGTCGCGCCAGCGCGCGACGGCGTCGCGGGCGATTTTCTGCGTCTCGTCGGTGGAATCGTCCAGTACCTGGATGTCCAGCTTTTCCCTGGGGTAGTCGAAGGCGCAGACCGCGTCGATGACCCGCTCGATGACGTACATCTCGTTGTAGGAGGGGATCTGCACGGTGACCCGGGGGAGTTCGGCGAACCGGGCGAGCGGCGCGGTGACCTTTTTGCGGTGCTTGCGGTACAGGAACACCATCTTGTAGCGGTGCAGGCCGTAGAAGCTCAGGATCGCCAGGACGGTGAAGTAGGCGATGACGATGGTCAGGTCGAAGCCGTTCATCTCGTAGAGATAGGAGATGTTTCCGGTCTGGACGAATTTTTCGTAATCGGACAGTTGCGGGCCGAACAGGTTCATACAGATCTCCCCAAATAAAGGCGCCATCCTAAACCGGGCGCCCGGGGGGGTTGTCACCCAAATGTTTTTAATTGTAATTCATTGTAATTGCCCGTGTTCCCCGTCGCGGGGGGCGAAAACCGGAAGCGCCGCATCCCGCTGTTGTTTCACCCGCCGCTTCATGATAAACATGAGCGGTGGACCCGACGGCGCAGCGGAAAATTTTCAGCGTTTACGAACTGACGGCAGAGATCAAGCGCTCCCTGGATGCATTCGGCATTCTCTGGATCCAGGGGGAGATTTCGAATTTCAAGCGCCACTCCTCCGGCCACCTCTATTTTTCCCTCAAGGACGGCCGCGCCCAGATCAAGGCCGCCTGCTTCCGCAACCACAACATGTACCTCAAATTCCGCCCCGAGGACGGGATGGAGGTGCTCGTGCGCGGCCGGCTCGGCGTATACGAGCCGCGCGGCGACTACCAGTTGATCGCCGAGTACATGGAACCGGTGGGGCAGGGGTCGCTGCAGCTGGCCTACGAGCGGCTGAAGGAGAAGCTCCTTTTGGAGGGGGTGTTCGACGAGGCGCGCAAGAAGCCGCTCCCGCTCCTGCCGCGCAAGGTGGGGATCGTGACCTCCCCCACCGGGGCCGCGATCCGGGACATGCTGCGGACGCTCAAGCGGCGCAACGCCCCGCTCGACGTGCTGATCTACCCGGCCCGCGTCCAGGGGGCGGGGGCCGCCGAGGAGATCGCCGAGGGGATCCGCTGCCTCAACGCCCGGTCCGACATCGACGTCCTGATCGTCGGGCGCGGCGGCGGCTCGATCGAGGATCTCTGGGCCTTCAACGAGGAGGCGCTCGCCCGCGCCATCCACGAGTCGCGCCTCCCGCTGATCTCCGCGGTGGGGCACGAGACCGATTACACCATCGCCGATTTCGCCGCCGACCTGCGCGCTTCGACCCCCTCGGCCGCGGCCGAGATGGTTTCGGCCGCGCGCGGGGAGCTGGCCGGGAAGGTGGCGGCGCTGCGCGGCCGGTTGGACCAGGCGACGCGCCGGGGGATCGACCTGCGCCGGCTCCTCGTCGAGCGCCTGGCGCGCAGCCGCGCCTTCGCGGTGGCGCCCCACCTGATCCGGGACCTCCAGCAGAGGTTCGACGAAGGGGGGCTGCGCCTCTTCCAGGCGATGCGGCGCTACGGGTCGGCGCTCAGGCAGGAGGAGCGGGTGCTCTCGGCGCGCCTCCATTCGGTGGACCTGTCCCGCTACATCCGGCATGAGCGGGAGTCCCTGGCCCAGGGCCGGTACCGGCTGGCCGCGGGGGCCGCGAGCCTGCTGAAGGCGCGGCGGGCGCGGTTTGAAATCGCCGCGGGCCGGATCCACGCCCTGAGCCCGCTCGCCATCCTCGGCCGGGGGTTCGCCCTGTGCCGCGACGGCGACGGGAACATCGTCAGCGACGCGTCGGCGGTGGCCGCGGGTGACCCGGTCCGGGTCACCCTGGCGCGGGGAGAACTCGACTGCCGCGTGGTCGCCTCCCTCCGGTGAGGGGGGCGGGGGGCGCCCGGCGTCCATCACAACCGTCAAAGAAAACAGGGGAGCCATGGAACCGAAGGTCAAGGATTTCGAATCGGCCCTGCAGTCACTGGAGGATATCGTCGCCCGGCTCGAGGCCGGGGACCTCCCGCTCGACCGGGCCCTGGAACTGTTCGAGGAAGGGGTGAAGCTGAGCCGCTACTGCAGTTCCAAGCTGGACGAGGCGGAGCGGAAGGTCGAGATCCTGGCGAAAGACGCGGACGGCGGGATGGAGCCGGCGCCGTTCGAGGAAACCCCCGAGGCCTGAACTTTTTGCGATTGCGGTCGGGACGGCCCGGTCCCGCCGCCGAGCGCCGGATGGACATCATGGAGATCAAGGAATATTTTGCGGAAACACGGCAGGCGGTCGACGCTTGCCTGGACCGGCTGCTCCCGGCCGAAGGGGAGGCGCCGGCGACCATCCACCGGGCCATGCGCCATTCGGTGTTCGCCGGGGGGAAGCGGGTGCGCCCCGTGCTGGTGCTCGCTTCCGGCGAGAGCGTGGGCGGGGACCGCGACACCCTGCTCCACCTGGGGGCGGCGATCGAGATGATGCACACCTACTCCCTGATCCACGACGACCTGCCGGCGCTGGACAACGACGACCTGCGCCGGGGCCTTCCCACCTGCCACAAGGCGTTCGGGGAAGCCATCGCCATCCTGGCCGGCGACGCCCTCATGACGCGGTGCTATCAGCTCCTGGCGGAGTTGCCGGGGGTCTCCGACGGCGCCCGGGTCCGGATCGTGAGGGAGATCGCGAACGCGACCGGGACCGTCGACGGGATGATCGGCGGGCAGGTGACGGACCTGGAGTCGGAAGGGAAGCCGTTCGACGCGGCGACGCTCGAATACATCCATCATTCGAAGACGGGGGCGCTCCTGCGGGCGTGCGTCCGCTCGGGGGCCCTGGCCGCGGGGGCCGGGGAGGGGGAACTGGGGGCGCTGGACCGCTACGGCGCCCGGATCGGCCTGGTCTTCCAGATCGTGGACGACATCCTGGACGTCACGGCGACGAGCCAGGCGCTGGGCAAGACCGCAGGGAAGGACGTCAAGGCGGGGAAGGCGACCTACCCCGCGCTGTACGGCATCGAGGCCTCCCGGCGCAAGGCGCGGGAACTGGTCGAAGCGGCCCTGGAGGAGATCCGCGGCTTCGGCGAGGGTGCACAGGCCCTGCGCGCGCTGGCCGGATATTTCCTCCGGCGTACGGCCTGACCGCCCGTGAAGCGCCGCATCGATCAGCTGCTGGTGGAGCGCGGGCTGGCCGAGAGCCGCCACCGGGCCCAGGCGCTCGTGCTGGCCGGCCAGGTGCTGGCGGACGAGCGGAAGATCGAGAAGCCGGGACAGCAGGTGGACGGCGCCGCCGTGCTGCGCATCCTCGGCCTGCTCCCCTTCGCCAGCCGCGCGGGCGCCAAGCTCGAGGGCGCGCTGCGCCATTTCGGGATCGCGGTGGGAGGCCGTGTCTCGGCCGACCTGGGCGCCTCGACCGGGGGGTTCACCGATTGCCTGCTCCAGAACGGCGCCCTGAGGGTGTTCGCCTTCGACGTCGGCAGGGGGCAGATGGTCTGGAAGCTCCGGAGCGACCCGCGCGTCGTCGTGCGCGACCGGTTCAACGTGCGCAACCTGGGTCCGGGCGACCTCCCCGGGGACGTCGGCTTCGTCTGCATGGACCTGTCCTTCATCTCGGTCACCAAGATCCTTCCCGTGCTCGGATCCGCCCTGGACTCGGCCGGGCCCCCGTCGGAGCCGGGGGCGGACGCGGTCCGGACGGTCGACGTCGTCGTGCTGGTCAAACCCCAGTTCGAGGCGGGCCGGGGGGAGGTGGGGAAGGGGGGCATCGTGAGGGATCCCGCGGTGCGGGTCCGGGCCCTGGGCGCCGTCAAGGAGTGCGCCGCCGCCGCCGGATATGGCGTGGTCGGGGACACGGTATCCCCGCTGCCCGGCGCGGGGGGGAACGTGGAATTTTTGTTGTATCTCCAGTGGACAAAGGGGCTATGATCCCGATGATGAACCGGCGCATACAAAGCATGGGAATCGTACTGAAGAAGCAGGACGCGAGGGTGCGCGACGTGGTGCGCGAGATCCTCCCCTGGCTCGAGGCGCGGGGAGTGGAGGTCCTGCTCGAGCAGGACTCCGCCGAGCACGTCGTCGTGGACGCCGCGGTAGCCTCGTCGGACACCCTGGCCGGGAGGGTGGACGCGCTGATCGTGCTCGGGGGGGACGGGACCCTGCTGCACGCGGCGCGCCTCATCGGCTCGAGCGGGGTGCCCATCATCGGCATCAACCTGGGATCCCTGGGCTTCCTCACCGAAGTCAAGCTGGACGAGATGTACACGGCGATGGCGGAGTTGATCGCCGGACGTTACGACATCGAGGAGCGGATGCTCCTCGATGTCGAGGTGATCCGGGACGAAGAATCGATCGCCCTCTACCGGGCGCTGAACGACGCCGTGATCAACAAGGGGGCCCTGGCGCGCATCATCGATCTCGAGGTGAGCGCGAACTCCCAGCCGGTGCTCCTGACGCGGTCCGACGGGCTGATCATCTCCACCCCCACGGGATCCACGGCCTATTCCTTGGCGGCCGGGGGCCCCATCCTCTACCCGACCCTGGGCGCCATCATCATCGAATCGATCTGCCCCCATTCCCTCACCAACCGGCCGCTGGTCATCCCGGACCGCCACGAACTGAAGGTGTGCCTGCGCCGCGGGCAGGACGTCTATCTCACGGTGGACGGCCAGGTCGGGATGCCGCTCCGGCCCCAGGACTGCCTCCGGATCCGGCGCGCGGAGGCGTCCCTGAACCTGATGCTCCCCTTCGGCAACAACTTCTTCAAGCTGCTGCGCGAGAAACTGGGCTGGGGGTAGGCTAGTCCTGCCGGCCGATGGCGAGGTGGGAGCGCAGATCGACCGAGGCATCGCGGCAGAGCGATTCGAAGGCCGCGACCGGGAACCCGACGATGTTGAAATAGCACCCCTCGATCCGGTCGATGAAGAGCGCGGCGTACCCCTGGATGCCGTAGGCCCCCGCCTTGTCCAGGTATTCGCCGGTGTCGAGGTACCACTCCCTTTCGTCCGGCGCCAGGGCACGGAAATGAACGCGCGAACGGCCGCAGGCCGAGTGCGCCGGGCCCCGGGCGGTGTCGAGCAGGCTGATCCCCGAGAGGACTTCGT
>CAZWXG010000052.1:14899-16407 GCA_964637825.1 uncultured Acidobacteriota bacterium | reverse complement strand
TCCTACCACATGTCGGAGGCCGACTTCTTCGACCTGATCGCGGAGGCGGCGCGCGATTGCCGGCGTCCGCTGCAGCTGATCGAAAAACGGGGACAGGCGAGCGACCACCCGATGCTGGCGGGAATGCCGGAAACGTATTACCTGAAGTGTTTTATCCTGAGGGCCCTGTAGCGCGGCGCGGGAACCGCGTCAGGCGCCGGAAGTCCTTCCCGGCGCCTGACCTGAACCGATCCTACCTGGCTTGGGCGGCCCGGGCGACATCCTCGGGAGTGGCGTCCTTGGCGCACCGGCAGCCGAAATCATAGAGCGCGCTCGGCTGCTGCGCCGACCGGTCGTAAAGATGCCCCATCTTCCCGCGGTAGCGGGACGCGAGCCCGCGGACCACGCGCAGGGTCTTGCCCGACTTCGCGTCCCGCTTCGGATTCCCCTTGTAGGAGGAGTACCACGAGGAGGTCCATTCCTGCACGTTGCCCAGCATGTCGTGCACGCCGAAGGGGCTGACGTCGTTGAATTCCCCGATGGCCACGGGTTTGGCCGGTCCGGACTCATACGTGTTGCTCATGCCGTCCTTCCACTCGTTCCCCCAGGGGTAGACGAACCCCTCCGTGCCCCGGGCGGCCTTTTCCCACTCTTCCTCGGTCGGCAGCCGCTTCCCCTGGGCCTTGCAATAGGTGTCCGCGTCGTTCCAGGTGATATAGACCACCGGGAACATCCCCTTTTCGGCCGTGAAGAAGAGTCTCCAGTCGCGCCCTTCCTTGGCCCCCTCCCCCGCGTAGCTGTTCTTGATCGAGAACTCCAGGAACTCCGTGTTGGTGGCCTCGTATTTGTCGATCCAGAACGCGGGCAGTTTGACCTTCTGCTCGGGATACGCGATCGATTCCTTGTCGTTCGTCCCCAGGACGAACTCCCCTTCCGGGATGAGCACCATTTCCCCGGGCACGATTGCGGGCGCCGCCGGCTCCGCGGCCGCCTCTTCCTGCTGCTCCGCCTCCTTTTTCCCGCAGGCGATCAGGCCATACATCAGAATCAGTGCGGCAAAGACCATCAGAACTTTCTTCCCCATCATCCATTCCTCCATGATTACGCTGTTACCGGCTGAACCGCGATTTATACAATACCTCCATTCGCCAGTCAATTGCACGAAAAGGTTACATAACTGTTGCAATGGCAGCCGTCTATTGACTATGATTCGCAGCCAGGCGGGATAATGTCGCCGCGATGTCCAACCGCTCGCCGAGGCCCGAGATGACACCAGCGCCGGAGAAGTTGCGAACGGATCTCGAGATCTCCCCCGAAGGCACTTCCGGCGTCATCGTCAAGGACCCCGTCACCCGCCGCTTCTACCGCTTCACCCCGGTGCAGGCATCCGTGCTCGAGCTTCTGGACGGCAGCCGGGACCTGGCCGCCATCGCCGCCATCGCCTCCGCAAAACACCGGACCGAGGTCCTGGAGCTCCAGCTGGAGGACTTCGTCGGGAAATTGCGCCAGCTGCTGCTGCTGGACCACCC
>CAZWXG010000052.1:12075-14799 GCA_964637825.1 uncultured Acidobacteriota bacterium | reverse complement strand
TGGTGATCTTTGCCGTCGTCACCGTGCACGAATTCGGGCACGGACTCACGCTCAAGCATCACGGGGGCCGGGTGGAGGAGATGGGCGTCATGCTCCTGTACTTCATCCCGGCGTTCTACTGCAACGTCAGCGACGCCTGGATGATGGGAAGGCGCGAGCGGCTGCTGGTCTCGGTGGCGGGAGGCTACATCCAGATCTTCCTGTGGGCCCTGGCCACCATCGCCTGGAGGATCCTGGCGCCCGAGACGCTGGCCAGCCAGGTGTGCCTCATCATCATCGCCTTTTCGGGGATTCAGACCCTCTTCAACTTCAATCCGCTGATCCGGCTGGATGGGTACTACATGCTGAGCGACTACGTCCAGGTCCCCAACCTGAGACCCAAGGCGCTCGCCTACCTCAAAAACAGGGTGGTGGGATTCATCACCGGAACGCCCGCACCGGAAAGCGAAACGAACCGGCGCGAACGGCGGATCCTGGTCTGGTACGGCCTCGCCTCTTCCCTGTTCACCGTGGTCCTCGTCGCCGTCATGCTGCACCGGATCGGGGGGTGGATCATCCAGGAATACCGGTTCTGGGGCATTCTGGCCACCTCGGCGCTCTTTTTGGCCACCGTCCCGATCACCCGCAAGGAGAACGTCGAGACCTCGCGTCGGCTGTTGTCGGGCATGATCATCCGAATCCGGAAGAAACCACTGATTTACATGGGTTTCTTCCTCCTTGCGCTCCTGGTGGGCTTCCTCCCCTGGCAGCTCAAGATTTCGGGCGAATTCGCCATCACGGCGGAGCAGAAGGTTTCGGTAACCCCCCAGGTCGTCGGAAACCTGAAGCGCATCCACGTGGACCAGGGGGACCGCGTGCAGGCGGGACAGCTGCTGGCGGAAATCGAAAATCTGGAGTTGTCCAACAGTTACGAGGAAACCCGGGGGGAACTGGCGTCGCAGCGGGCGTCCCTGGACCTGCTCAAGGCGGGGAGCCGCCCGGAGGAGATCGAAACCGCCCGCCGGCAGGTGGAAACCAAACGGGCCGAGTTGTATAACGCCGCCCGGGTCGAGCAGGAACGGGCCCTGCTGCGGGAAACCATCTCCAAGCGGGAGTCGGAGCTGAAAAACGCGCAGCTGAATTATGAAAGGACCCTGAGCCTTCTGAATTCGGGCCTGATCGCCCGGATCGAGGCCGACCGTGACCGGACCGCCTTCGAGGTTCAACAGAAGGAACTGGCCGAAGCCAGGGGGCAGCTGAGCATCCTGGAAGAGCAGACCGACCGGAACCGGGATATCAAGCGCAAGGAGCTCGCCCAGGCGGAAAGCCAACTGAACATCCTGCTGGCGGGAGCGCGCAAGGAATCGCTCCGCGCGAGCGCCTCCCAGGTATCGAAACTGGAGGAAAAGTTCAACATCCTCGAACAGCAGAAGGAACTGCTGAAGATCCGCAGCCCCATAGAGGGGATCGTGGCCACGGCCCACCTGAAGAACCGGATCGGGGAATACCTGGACAAGGGGGATCCCTTCTGCGACATCGTCAGCGAAGGGACCATGCTCATCGAGATGCCGGTCCCCGAAAAGGAGATCGGCGAAGTGAGCCTGGGGATGCCGATCAGCCTCAAGGTGCGGGGATATCCCAACCGATGGTACGAGGCTCACGTCAAAACCATTGCGCCCGTCGCCGCCGCCACCGGGACGGAGCGCACGGTCGTCGTCCACGGAGAGCTGACCAATTCGGACGGCAGCCTGAAGTCGGGGATGACGGGAGTCGGGAAGATCCTCTGCGGCAAGCGCACCGTCTTCGCCATCGCTTTCCGCCGGGCCGTACGATGGATCCGGACCGAGTTCTGGGAATACCTCCCCTGACCGCACCCGCTCGGCGCATGCCCTGAAAAGCCTTTGACGGCAAGATTTCCGGTCTGAGGCCCCCAATAAAAAATGAAATCACCCGTATTGAATATGGTTGACAGGCCTGCAAACGTGCTGTTAGATTGGCACCATCAGTAAATATGTCGTAAGCGGAGACGCTGCCGGGAGTTATGGCATGGGCGCTAAATGGCTTTCGGGTTTGGCGGATCCGTGGGTAACAGCAGGTTTCTCGAATAGCTCTCTCACCTTGAAGAGCGCTTGGCCCATTGGCGAAAGTTCAAGCGGGACCCGGTGCTACTACCAATCTGAGTAAGAGCGCTAACCTGGGGTTGATAAAGGCTCTGCCTTGCAGGCTGTGGTTTTTGCCGATAAATCCTGTTCGCATTTATCGGCAGGTCGGCCGGATCCATTAGGAGTTTTTCCGGTCGGCGGCATGGGCGCTGAACCTTCCTGTGATCGACCTCATAGTGTTACAAACGCAGACCTTTTGGTCCTAAAAGGCCAAGGGAGGGTGTGTTTGTGCTTTTAATCGGAGATTGTCAATTGCCACTCCCACGCTTGAGAAGGAGGGTGACTATGGCAAGTGCGATTCTTTGGCTGTAGCCGGTGGTCAACAAGAATCATTGGCTCACTCAAAACCAAGTGGAGACTTCAAATGCAGACTGAAATTGAAATTCTCGAAAGCCGTGAAACGCCTGGAGTATTTTGGACAGTTGCCCGGCCCTAGGGACGTTGGATGAACGGAAGGCAGGTCGAGGTCTCTCGGCCTGCCTTTCTCTTTTTTGGCTCCCAACCGAGAGGATTTCATAAATTTTATGGGTTCCGCTGTCGATATGGTCACTTATGATATTCGGCAGAAATCCATGAAATGGGA
>CAZWXG010000052.1:7493-11975 GCA_964637825.1 uncultured Acidobacteriota bacterium | reverse complement strand
AAACGCCCCAAAATACCGACGTACCAGATTGTTTTTAATCTATCCAGCACGATATGCGTGGCCTGGCTCTACAGCTTCGTCTATCACAAGATGATCGGGGGCCACGACCAGATCCTCGATATTGTCGTGGGCTCCGCCATTTTAACCATTACCTACTTCGCGGCCAATTCCAGCCTGGTTGCAATTGCCATCTCCTGGTCAATCGGAGAGAACGTACTAAAATTTTGGACTAAGACAATGATGCCGCTGGCCATGGAATTTTCGGCATCGGCGGGGATCGCCACTTCCTTCGTGATCCTGCACCGATGGCAGGAGTTCCTGCCCATCGCACTGGCCCCGCTCCTGGGCCTGGTCTGGGGATACCATCAACAGAACCGGTCCCGCATCATCGCCAACAACGCCCGTATCCTGGAAGCGGAGAAGCACCTCAAAGACCAGGAAGATTTATATTTAAGGACCGTGGAATCGCTCGCCCTGGCCGTGGACGCCAAGGATCAGACCACCTACGGCCATATTCGCAGGGTCAGGGTCTACGCGATGGGGCTGGCCCGGTTCTGCGGCGTCCAGCAGCCCGACGAATTGAAGGCGATCGAAACGGGCGCGCTCCTGCACGACATCGGCAAGCTGGCCGTGGATGACTTTATCCTGAACAAGCCCGGGAAACTGACCAGCCAGGAATTCGAAAAGATCAAAATGCATGCGCCCGCCGGGGACGAAATCCTGCAGCAGGTCCGGTTCCCTTTCCCGGTCGCCAGGTATGTGCGCTGCCATCACGAACGCTGGGACGGGAACGGTTATCCGGACGGGCTGAAGGGAGAAGAGATTCCCCTGGGAGGCCGGATTCTGTCGGTCGCCGATGCCTTCGACGCCATCCGCTTCTCCAGGCCGTATAAGCTCGCCATGACGACGGAGGAAGCCCTCGAAGTGCTGCGCTCCGAATCGGGGAGCTTTTTCGATCCCAAACTGGTGCAGTTGCTGGTGGAGCACATCCACGAACTGGAGGAGGAGGCCATCCGGGAATCGGACAGCGCCCCGGAACTCTCCTTCCGCAAATATTTCCAGCCCGACCACCCGGGGGCCGTTGCCCCGATGCTTGCGACACCGGCGATCGACCTGCCGGCGGAATTCGTCCGCATCGCCGAGTTCTGCAATACCATGTCCGGCTATTTTGAACTCAAGGATGTTTTCCCGGTAGTGCTCGGCCAGCTGGAGCCCTTTCTGCCCTTCAGCACCTGCGTGCTTTATCTCGCCAACGAAAAAGGCCGCCTCGAGGCCGCCTCCGCGTCCGGCCGCCATGCCCAGCTTCTCCGGGCGCACGGCATGGAAATGGGAATGGGAATCAGCGGCTGGGTGGCCGCCTACCGCCGCCCCATGCGCAACACAGGCCCCGCGCTCGATTTCACGGGGTTGGCAGGCGATTTCAGCTCCCTCACCGATGCGCTGGCGGTCCCCGTGGTCTACGAGGACGAGCCCCTCGGCGCTCTCTCGCTCTATGCGCAGGAAAAGGGCTTCTACACCCAGGAGCACCAGGACCACCTGCAGATGCTGGCCGACCTCGTCGCCCCCCTGATCGTCGACGCCAAAAAGCGCAAGGGCTCGGAAGACCCGGACCTGCTCGATCCCGCCACCCAGGTCCACAGGGTCTCCTACCTTGCGGCCATCGGCCCACACCTCCTTGCCGCGGCGGCCGCCAGCAAGGCTCCCCTGGCCCTGATCTACCTGGAGATCAAGAATTTGAGCCAGATCGCCCGCCTCTACGGGGGCCACCAGGGGAATTCCCTGCTCCGCAGGATCGCCGACTGCATCAAGCCGGAACTCCGGGGCACCGATACCCTGGTGCGTTATGGGAACCAGGGGTTCGTGGCACTCCTCCCCGGGATGAGGGAGGAGCAGGCGATCCGCTGCGCCGACCGGTTGAGGCAGCAGATCAGGCGCGAAGTCACCAATGCGGTCCAGGGGATTGCCGTCGATTTCAAGGCCGGCATCGCCATTCACCCCAAGGACGGCGCCACCGTCACGACCCTCCTTCAGGCCGCCCTGGAATCGATCAAATCGGCGACCGCCGAGATACCCCAGGGAGATAACGTCATCGATTTCACCCAGCGCCCCTGAACCCCTCCCGGATGCGTGTCAGGTCTCGTCCCCCTCGCCCCCACGGCGCCTGAAAGGGCGATAGTCCACGTAACACCCGTGCCGCTTCAGAAACTGAAGAGTGGAGGGGTAACGCCGCTCGGGCACCCGGAGGAGGCAAAACGCCCTGGTGTAGTTGCCGAACGTTTCCCGCAGCGCTCTCGCGACGACCCCGCGCACGACGGCGACACCGATCCGGTGATCGAGAAAGGGGATTTTGACCAGTCCATCGAAGTCCCCCTGTCCTGCGACAATGGCGCGATAGATCATCTCGGCTGGATCCTGATCGACCAGGGGTCCGGAAAACCGTCCGCAGCAAACCTCCGGGGGCAGGTCCCCGACGTCGATGCTGGAGCCCTTTACGTTGTAATAGATCCCCCGAATCATGCTCCCCAACTCGCGCACGTTCCCCGGATAGGAATAGCGCAGGAGCAGATCCATGGCCTTGGGACGCACGTGCTTGTGCAAGCCCTTCTCCTTCGCGTACGATTCGAGAAACCAGTCGATGAGCAGCGGAATATCCTCCCTGCGCTCGCGCAAAGGAGGAAGATGGATTTCCAGGATTCTGATGCGGTAGTAGAGATCCTCGCGAAAGCGGCCCGCGCGCACCTCATCCAGGAGATTGCGGTTGGCAGCGGTGATGATCCGGATATCGAATTTGCGGGTGTGCATTTCCCCGATCCGGCGCACCTCCCGTTCCTGCGTCACCCGGAGTAATTTGACCTGCATCGTTAGGGGCAGATTGCCGACTTCATCGAGGAAAAGGACTCCCCCATCTGCGGCTTCAAAACACCCGGGCCTGTCCTCCAATGCCCCCGTGAAGGCTCCCCGGCGGTAGCCGAACAATTCCGATTCCACCAGTGATTCGGATAAAGCGCCGCAGTCCACCGATATCAGCGGCCCCTTCTTTCCCGGACTTGATCGATGGATGGCGCGTGCCACCAGCTCTTTTCCCGTGCCGCTCTCCCCGGTGATCAACACATCCTGCCCGGAGTTCGCGACCAGTTCGATCCGCTCTTTCAATGCCCGGATCGCGGGCGTCTTCCCCACGATCTCCGGATAAGGATCATTTGCGTCGGACCGCGCACCGGCCGTATGAGTATGGACTACGGGCGAATGCGGCCGCACGAGTATGTGGGCGATCCCCAGTGCCGTCAGGGAACAGGCGGTGGCAAACAGACTGATCACCGGCTCGGAGATGCTGTCCGCAGGGGTGGCATGCTCGGCACACAGGACCCCGATCACCCTGCCGGGAGCCTTCAGGGGAGCACACATCAGGCTCCCCCCTCCTCCGCTTCGAGTGAGGGTGCTTCCGATCCGGGGATCCCGACGGCAATCGGCGCTGATGAGGGGGATCTCCTCGCGGAAAACCGCCTCCACGACCTCCCGATGGACCGAACCGCGCTCGGCCAGATCGATCGCGCCGAGCCCCCTCGCTTTGACAGGCCGCAGCTTCCCACCCGGTTCTTCGCACAGATAAACGAAAGCACGCGTCATCCCGATCGCCGGCAGCAGTGGATCCAGGAGCGCTTCCAGCAGATCGTCCAGGTCCTGCGCGGACGTGATCGCCGCGCCCAGGCGCTGCAGAGTGCGGGCATTCCGGTCCATAGGGCCCGGTTCCTCGAACCCCGCCGGAATCGGCCGCCGCACCCGCCCCTTTTCGATGGCACCAAGGAGTTCCAGCTTCAGCCGGCTCCTGTCAGCGACAGTGTAGAAAGAGACCAGCGCCTCCGGTGGAAGCTGGTCTTCCAGCCTGCAGAGATGGGCGTAAGCTTTCTCAGCGGCCTCGAAACTTCGCCCCAGGTCCCCCTCTTCACCATACAGAAGGCTCAGTTCCGCGTGGGCGCGCCAAAGGGATTCCTGGTGTGCAAAGGGTTGGTCTCTGCGGAGGCACAGGCCAAGCTGCTCGACCGCCTTCGCTCTGTCGGTGACGGTTTCCCCCGACCGGCCGCGGCAGGGGGAATAGATCGTACCGAGGAGGAGGTGAGCCCGCTGCATCAGCGGCCCGGCACCCATGCCCCGGGCCAGCCGGAGGGCGTTTCTGCCATATTTTTCGGCCTCCCCCGCCCTCCCCAGCTGAAGCAGGACCTCGCCAATATGCAGCCGGATGATGCACATCTGGTAGGGCCAGTGTTTCCGGGTCACCGCGCGATCGAGCGCCGCCAGCTTCTGCAGCGCTGCCTCTTCCAGCCCCTGCTCGGCCATGATGCGCGCCCGGAGCGCCTCCGCCAGTTCATGCTCATAGAGAGGGGCCTCGGCGGTGCCGTACCTGGAAAGTTCTTCGATATGTCGCAGGGCCTCCGGCAGCCGGCCGAGGAAAAAGTTCAGCTCAGCAGCGACATGGTGCGCATG
>CAZWXG010000052.1:3249-7393 GCA_964637825.1 uncultured Acidobacteriota bacterium | reverse complement strand
AAATTCTGAATCCGCCCCCTCAGGGCGGTGGCGTTTTCTTCCGGACACGCCTCGACGGCCCGGTCCAGGCAGTTCAGACCTTTGCGGGGGCTGGACTGGAGCACGGCGATGAAGGCGAGTTCGGCCCAGAGCATCGACCGGGTCAGGTTGGGGCCGGGGGCCGGACGACGGCCGAACACGGCCAGACCTTTCCGGCAGTAGGTTTCCTGCATCCGGATGTTGCCGATATGCTGGCATGCCAGGGCCAGCTGCATGTACATGCGCGCGCGGGCTTCAGGCCCGACCGACCGGTGCCGGGCGAGCACCTTCCTGAGGAGGCCGAGGGCGCGCCCGGCCATGCCCAGGGCGAACATCGTGTCGCTGGCGTCGATCGCCGCGCGGCAGGCCTCCTCGTCCGTCAGGCCGTTGGGGCGCCCGAAGACGTGCTCGAAACAGCGCAGGGCGTTTTCGTGCGCGAATTCGGCCCGCGACTGGGCCGCGGAGGCCAGCACGACGCGCATCGAGGAGACGCCCGCCCTCCCCTCGATATAATGGCGGGCCAGTTCGTGGAGACGCTCGGCCTCCCCGTGCTCCACGAGGATCGCCTCCGCGATCCTCCGGTGCATCCGCGCCGCGCCCCCTTTCGGCAGGTTTCGCCGTACGACCTCGGCGATGAGGTCGTGGCTGAAATCGACCTCCTCCCGGTCTCCCGCGCTTTCGACCCTCACCATCTGGCGCCGTTTCAGTTCGGCCACCGCCCCGGCCACCTGCCCGGGGCGCCAGGACATGGCCAGGGCGAGGGATCCGGCGGCCACGGGGCGGTGACAGAGCGCGAGCCAGTCGGCCAGGCACCTCGCCGGCGCCGGCAGGTATCGCAGCCGCTCGGTCAGGACCGACCCGACCTCGGCCGGCACCTCCAGGGCCTGGGCGTTTTCCTCGAAGAACCTCCAGGCCCCCGAACCGCGGCGCAGGGCCCCCTGTTCGAGCAGGTGCTTCAGCATCTGCTCCAGGAAAAAGGGATTCCCCCCGACGGCGCGGTAGAGCCAGTCGTTCAGCGCCGCGGGCAGATCGTTCGAACCGGTGATCCCCTCGGCCATCCTGCGGAGGCTCTCCCGGTCCAGGGGCTCGAGCGTGAGGACCTCCCCCCTTTCATTGCGCTCGGCCGATTCCATGATTCCTTCCAGGTTCCCGTGACATTCCTCCCCCGGGCGGAGGCTGACGCAGAGGAGCACGGGGTGGGCCTGGATGTCGGAACTCAGGTAGTCGAGCACGGCGCAGCTGGAGCGGTCGGCGTGGTGAAAATCGTGCAGCAGAACGAGCGTCGGCGCGTCCCCGAGCCGGCGTAACAGCTCCCGGGTCAGCTGATCCTGGAACTGTCCGGTGGCGTACCCCGACGCCCCTTCCCCCGGATCCGAGGGACCGGTCCGGGCCGTCTGTTCGAAAAGGAAGGGCTCCCCTTCCGGGTCCAGCTGCGACAGGACCCGGCGATAGGGGCCGTAGGCCGATTCCTCCCGGACGCCGCAGGCGCCCTCGGCCACGTGCCATCCCTCGAGCAGCGCCCGGCTTCTCAACTCCTCCATGAACCGGGTCTTCCCGGCCCCCGCCTCTCCCGTCAGGAAAAGGGTCCACCCCCGCCCGCTTTCCCTCACCCCGCGGGCGCGGGCCTGGATCCGCTCCATTTCGAGCTCCCTCCCCACGAAGGGAGCGGCCGAAAAACGACATTCCGGCTCCCAGACCGGCCCGTCGGAGCGGACGAGCCCCCCGATGGCGGCGGCCGCCTCCAGGGCCGTGACCGTCCGGTTCTCGGGGTCTTTCTGGAGCATCCTGCCCAGCAGCGGGGCCAGGGCATCCCCCCGGCGCAGGCGCTCGATCGGGCGCAGGTCCACCCCCGCCTGGAGCTGCTTCTGGATCAGGAACCCCTCGTCGTCGTCTTCGAAGGGGAAACGCCCGCAGATCAGGAGGTAGACCAGGACTCCCAGGGCATAGATGTCGGACCGGGCCGTGGGCCGCGCTCCCAGCAGCACCTCGGGAGCGACGCAGGACGGGGACAGGGGGTGGGCGCCATCGGGGAGGAACCGCCGCAGGCCGTAGCCCAGGACGACGGGGCGCGCCCCTTCCCCCTCCCCCGCCAGCAGGACGTTCGACGGGCGCAAATCCCCGTGCACCATCCCCCTGCCGTGCAGGTGGTGGAGCGTCGCAGCCATTTCGGCGCCCAGGGCGAGCGCCCTCTCCGGGGCCAGGGCCCCGCGCAGGGTGCACAGGCTCGCCCCCTCGACCCGCTCCTCCGTCATGAACAGCGCGCCCGCGCCCTCGGCGATCCCGAAATCCAAAACAGGAACCAGGCCCGGATGCCTCAGGCGCACGAGAAGGGACAAGGTGCTCCGGAGCGCACGCCCCTCCTCCCCGGCCGGATCCACGGGCCCCAGCATCCGGAGGACCAGGTTTCCCGAACTGTCGCACAGGTCCCGGCAGGCGTAGACCTCTCCCGCTCTCCCGCTACCCAGAAGTGTTTCGACCCGGTACCGCCGGGCCAGGACGGTTCCCTCTTTGAGTTTCCCCTGACCTGCTTTCATAGCCTTCCTCCCGGAAGGATCGGTTCACTGCCATAACCAACGGATGGATGCGGAAGCGACGGACAAGCTCCCGCCCGCGCCCGCAAGAGCAGCGGGCGACCGGACCTTCAGGGCACATCCGGAGTGGGCGAGGGGCGAACCGGGGTATTATAAAAAAAAGGAGATCCGCAAACAATCAAATTTTATATATCGAATGACTTTTGCCGGGAACGGGGAGGGGAAACAGGGGGGCCAAAAGAATCAGGCCTTCGGGAGAGGACTCCTGAAGGCCTGATTTTAAAATCCGCGGAAGTCCGGTTACTTTTTGCCCGGGACGACGGCGTCCTTGCAGGCCTTGGCAACACGGAACTTCACCACAGTCTTCGCCGGGATCTTGATGGCGGCGCCGGTCTGGGGATTCCGTCCCATTCTCGCCTTGCGATGCGATTTCACGAGTTTGCCAATTCCAGGGATGATGAACTGGCCGTTTTTCTTGGTCTCGACCACCGCCGTGGTGGCGATGATTTCGAGAATCTGGTTTGCCGCTGCCTTGGTAATGTCCGCCTTGTCAGCTATCAGAGAAACCAACTGAGCCTTCGTCATCACTTTTCCAGCCATTAATCTCCTCCCGAAAATTTTATTATGAACTTTTTGGAACACAGCAAACAGGCTATGGTCATTTTCCGTAAATTCCCGAAAAAAGCAATGAAGATTTTACAAAAACCCTCTATTAATCGCGGTGCGAGCGCGATCGGGCGCCCCGAAGCCCCGATTTCCCGGGTTTGGGGCCCTCACGACCCGGAGTAGGGGTTGCGGCCGGCGGCGTGATCGGTCGTGTCCAGGATCTCCCCCACTTCGGGGAGCCGGGCCCGGATCGCCTTTTCGACCCCCAGCTTCATGGTCATGCCGGCCGAGGCGCACCCCTGGCACCCGCCGCCCAGCTTGAGGTGGAGCGAGTTTTTCCGCACCGCGGCGAGTTCGACGTAGCCGCCGTGCGCCCCCAGGGCAGGATTGACCTCCCGCTCCAGCAGCTCCTCGACTTTTTTCCTGAGTTCCGCCTCGGGCGGTATCCGGGCCTCGTATTCCCCGCTGACGGCGGGATCGTTCGAGCGGATGTGTTCCCGGATCCTGGCGCCGATCTGCCGTCCGATGACGGGCCAGGGGTCGGTCCCCGATTTGGTGACCGTGATCCGCTCCTCCGCGATCAGAACGCTCTCCACCTCCGCGATCTCGAAAATCCTCCGCGCGAGCGGGGAAAGCCCGGCCGCTTCCCGGCTCCCGAACCAGGCGGCTCCCCCCGGATACACCGGGCGGTCCACCTTGAACAGGCAGGTCTCCGGGCTGATGGTCGGCTCGCCGGTGATCGATATCTCTTGTTCCACGATCTCCTCCTTTTGGCTGATTGGCCGGGGCGCGCTTTGCACTACGCCGCCCGATCGAGGGCAAGGTAACCGACAGGGCTCGGCCGTGTCAACACGGTTGGACGTCCTCATCGGGAATGAAAAATGGGGCCGACTCGGCTATGATGGAGCCTGTGGCGTCTCCCGACCCGGGGGCGCGCCGGGAGGTTCCATGAAAGCGCGCAGCCTGTTACTTGCCCTCTGTTTCATGGC
>CAZWXG010000052.1:1794-3149 GCA_964637825.1 uncultured Acidobacteriota bacterium | reverse complement strand
CCGGAAACCTGACTCTCTCCCTGGAGGCTTGCCGCGACGGGCGCGTAACGGCCGCGGCCGGGCGGCTGCTCGAGAGGGTGCGCCGGAGAACGGGGTTTCCCCCGCGGGCCCCGGGAGCCGATCCACGGCCGGCGTCGCTGATCCTGCGCTGCGGCAAGGACGGGGAACCAGCCCAGACGCCCGGCACCGACGAATCGTACCTCCTCGAAATCTCCCCCGGGTCGATCCTTCTCGAGGCCCCCTCCCCGGTGGGGGTCCTGCGGGGCCTGGAGTCGATCGCGCAGCTCGTCGCCCTCGATTCCACATCGTACCTTCTTCCCTGCCTCAGGATCGAGGACCGGCCGCGCTTTCGCTGGAGGGGGCTCCATATCGACGTCGCCCGCCACTGGGAGCCCGTGGACGTCATCCTGAGAAACCTGGACGCCATGGCCGCGGTGAAGATGAACGTCTTTCACTGGCACCTGTCCGACGACCAGGGGTTCCGGGTGGAGTCCCGCCGCTTCCCCCGCCTGCACGAAATCGGGGGGGAAGGAAGGTACTATACCCAGGAGCAGATCCGGGCCGTCGTGGCCTACGCGCGCGACCGGGGCATCCGCGTGCTCCCCGAATTCGAAATGCCGGGGCACACCACCGCCTGGCTTGCGGCCTACCCCGAACTGGCCGCCGCCCCGGGCCCCTACCGGGTCGAGAGTTCCTGGGGCGTCTTCGACCCCTCCATGGACCCGAGCCGGGAGGAGGTCTACGCTCACCTCGACGCCTTCATCGGGGAAATGGCCCCGCTCTTCCCCGACGAGTATTTCCACGTCGGGGGGGACGAGGTCAACGGGAAGCAGTGGAACTCGAGCGTGCGCATCCGGGAGTTCAAGGCCGGGAACGGGATGAAGAGCAACCGGGAACTGCAGGCCTACTTCACCCGGCGCCTCGAGGCGATCCTGGCCCGGCACGGCAAGAAGATGGTCGGGTGGGACGAGATCGTGCACCCCTCGGTCCCGACGACGGTGACGGTGCAGACGTGGCGGCTGCCCCCCAGGTTTGCCGAAACCCTGAAGCTGGGCTACCCGGGCATCCTCTCCCGGGGCTATTACCTGGACCACATGCGCCCGGCCGGCTGGCACTACGGCATCGACCCCGGCGCCGGGCTGACGGCGGAAGACACGGGCCGGGTCCTGGGGGGGGAGGCGTGCATGTGGGCCGAATTCGTCGACGAGGAGATCATCGAGTCCCGGATCTGGCCGCGGGCGGCCGCCGTCGCCGAAAGGCTCTGGTCCCCCGCCGGGGTCACCGACGTCGAGGAGATGTACCGCCGGCTCGACTCGGTGGACGCGGAACTGGAGCGGCTCGGGGTGCGGCACCGG
>CAZWXG010000052.1:0-1694 GCA_964637825.1 uncultured Acidobacteriota bacterium | reverse complement strand
GATCCGGGAGTCGCTCGAGCGCTGGCGCCTCGGCGCCCTGAAGGCCGGGCCCGTCCTGGAGCGTTCCTTCATCCTGGCCGAGATCGTCCCGGTCGCCGAAAGCGCCGCCGCGGCCTGCGCCCTGGGGCTCGAGGCGCTCGATCGGCTCGAAGCAGCCGAGGCGCCGCCGGCCGCCTGGGCCGGGGAAGCCGCGCGCATCCTCGAACGATCCCGGAAGGACCCGGAGATCGAAATCGCCATCGAGCCGGCGATCGCGAAGCTGGTCCATGCCGTCAACAGCCGCCATTCACCTCGAGGAGCGACCCCATGAGAACAAGAATCGAAAAGGACTCTTTGGGAGAGCGCCGGGTCCCGGAGGACGCCTATTACGGCGCCCAGACCGACCGTGCGCTGGAAAACTTCCCCATCAGCGGCCTCAAACCCTCCCCCGCCTACGTCGACGCCACCGTCCGGATCAAGATGGCCGCGGCCGAGGTCAACCACTCCCTCGGGCTGCTCGACGGGGAGCGGGCGGGCGCCATCGCCGGGGCCTGCCGGGAGATCCTCGGGGGCCGGCTCCGGGAATGGTTCGTCGTGGACGTCTTCCAGGCCGGGGCCGGGACGTCCCACAACATGAACGTGAACGAGGTCGTGGCCAACCGGGCGATCGAACTGCTCGGGGGGACGAAGGGGGACTATTCCCTGGTCCACCCCAACGACCATGTCAACATGGCGCAGTCCACCAACGACGTCTGCCCGACCGCCATCCGCATCGCCGCCTGCGCCGAAACGGCCCGCCTGCTGGAAGCGCTCGCCCGGGCGGAAGGGCTGTTCCGCGACAAGGCCGGGGAGTTCGACCCCATCGTCAAGTCGGGCCGCACCCACCTGCAGGACGCGGTGCCCCTCAGGCTGGGGCAGGAATTCGGCGCCTACGCCACCTCGATGCACAAGCACGGGGAGGCGATCCGGAGGGCGGCCGAAAGCAGCCGGGAACTGGGGATCGGGGGGACCGCCGTCGGCACCGGCGTCAACGCCCACCCCCGCTACCGCCCCCTGATGGTGGAGCGGCTCCGCCATCAGACCGGGATCGATTTCCGGGAATGCGACGACTATTTCGAGGCGATGCAGTCCCTGCGCCCCTTCGTGGAGCTTTCCGGGGCGGTGCGCGCGCTCGCCCAGGACCTCATCCGCATCGCCAACGACCTCCGGCTCCTGGGCTCGGGGCCCAAAACGGGCCTGGCGGAAATCCGGCTCCCGGAACGGCAGCCGGGATCCTCCATCATGCCCGGGAAGGTCAACCCCGTCATGGCCGAGATGCTCGACATGGTCTGCTTCCAGGTCATCGGCTGCGACAGCACGATCCTGCTGGCGGGGCAGGCGGGGCAGCTGGAACTGAACGTCATGATGCCCGTCGTCGCCCACAACCTGCTCCATGCGCTCTCGATCCTGACCAACGCGCTGGGCGTCTTCGGCCGCTTCTGCCTGGCCGGGATCCGGGCCGACGCCGAGCGCTGCCGGCGCTACGCGGAAGCGAGCATGAGCGTCGTAACCGTCCTCAACCCCCACATCGGCTACGCGGCCGCGGCCGAGGTCGCCCGGGAGTACCTCGAGTCGGGCGCCTCGATCCGGGACATCGTCCTCTCCCGGGGGCTGATCCCGGCCGACAGGCTGGAGGGGATCCTCGAGCTCGAAAACATGACCGAGCCGGGAATCAA
>CAZWXG010000051.1:13808-16452 GCA_964637825.1 uncultured Acidobacteriota bacterium | reverse complement strand
CTTCACCCTCGCGGCCGGAGACTGGACCCTCGAGCTGGGGGAACGGACCCTGGTCATGGGCATCCTCAACGTCACCCCCGATTCGTTCTCGGACCGGGGGGCGCATTTCGCCCCCGGGGACGCCGCCGAGCGGGCGTGGCGGATCGCCGAAGAGGGGGCGGACATCCTCGATATCGGCGGGGAGTCCACCCGCCCCGGCTCCCGGGGGGTCGACGCGGAGGAGGAACTGAGACGGGTGATTCCCGTGCTCGAGGCCCTGGCCCGGGGGGCGAAATACCCCCTCCCGGTCTCCGTGGACACCTCCAAGGCGCGCGTGGCGCGCGCGGCCCTCGAGTGCGGCGCCGCCATCATCAACGACATCAGCGCGCTCGCCAACGATCCCGCCATCGCGACGGAAGCGGCCAGGCACGGGGCCGGCCTGGTCCTGATGCACATGCGGGGGAAGCCCTCCGACATGCAATCGCTGCCGCCGAGCCCGGACATTCTCGGGGAGATCGACGCTTGGGCCCAGGAAGCGGTTGCGCGCGCCGAAGCCGGTGGTGTATCCTCCGATAAGGTGATTCTGGACCCCGGGATCGGGTTCGGGAAAACGGCGGCCCAGAACCTCGAGATCCTGGTGAATCTCCCCCGTCTGGCAGCCGCGGGCTTCCCCGTCCTCGTCGGAACGTCGCGAAAATCGTTCATCGGCGCCCTGCTGCACAAGCCCGCGGGGGAACGGGTCCTGGGCACCTGCGCGACGGTGGCGGCGTGCATCCTTTACGGCGCGCACATCGTCCGCGTGCACGACGTAGCCGCGGCCCGCGATGTCGCCGATGTCACCGACGCCATCGCGCGGGCCGGGAAGCGGGCGCCGGGACCGAGCTGAGACGGGCCCCTCTCCAGAACGTTTTTCGGGAGTGACGCGGTTTCATGGATTCCATACCGGGTTTTTTCCAGTCCACGCCGGTTTCGCTGCGCGATCTCGTGGATATCGCGCTGGTGGCCTACATCATCTACCGCTTCCTCCTGCTCATGAAGGGGACCCGGGGCGTGCAGATGACCTTCGGCATCGTCGTCCTCCTCATCTTTTACTGGGTCACGCGCTTCTACAACCTGACGGCGGTGGAATGGCTGCTGTCGAACATCCTCACCTACATCGTCTTCGCCATCATCGTGCTCTACCAGAGCGAGATCCGGCGGGCCCTGGCCGGCATCGGGAAAACCTCCATCTGGGGGCGCAACCGGGAAAGAAAAGCCAACGGGCTCGACGAGATCGTCCAGGCCTCGACGCACCTGTCGTCCCGGAGGATCGGCGCCCTGATCATCATCGAGCGCGAAATCGGCCTCAGGAACTACGTCGAGAGCGGCATCGCCCTGGACGCCGTCATCACCTACGACCTGCTGGTCACCGTCTTCAATCCCAACACCCCGCTGCACGACGGCGCCGTCATCGTGCAACGGAACCGGATCCTGGCGGCCGGGTGCTTTCTCCCGCTCACCCTGGACCCGCACCTCAGCAACGAGCTGGGGACCAGGCACCGGGCGGCCATCGGGATCACCGAGGAGACCGACGCCGTCGCCGTGGTCGTGTCCGAGGAGACGGGGACGATCTCGCTGGCCGTCGGGGGGAACATCACCCGCAATTACGACGGCCCGGGGCTGCGCGCCGCGCTCTCCGCCGCCGTCGAGAGGACAGGAAACCGGGCCCCCGATCCGGCCCTGAAGCCGCGCCGGGAAGCGTTATGAAAAAGACCTTTCGGGAATACGCGCTGGAAAACTGGACCCTGAAGGCCACGGCCACGCTCCTGGCCCTGATCCTGTGGCTCTTCGTACGGGGGGAACCCGGACCGGAGCGGGTACTCGCCGTTCCCCTGGAGCTGCGCGTCCCCCACCAGATGGAAATCGTCAACGAACGCCCGACCACGGTGGAGGTGACGATGCGGGGGGCCCCCTTCTCCAACATGTGGTTCGGCAAGTTCCTCCCCTCCTGCGTCATCGATCTCGAGGGGGTCGGGGAGGGGGAGCACACCGTCGCCCTGACCCCGGAGCACGTGAAGGTGTCCAAGGGTTCGGGCATCCGGGTGCTGCAGGTCAGCCCGGCCCGGATCTCCATCATCCTGGAAAAGACCATCACCCGGGAAGTGCCCGTCGTGGTGCCGGTGCTCGAATCCCCCCCGGAGGGCTTCGAGGTCTACGGCCAGACCCTGACCCCCCCTACGGTCCTGATCTCAGGCCCCCGTTCCCGGGTGGACGCCCTGAACGACATCCCCACCGACCCGATCTCGATCGGGGGACAGAAGCAGTCGGTCCGCTATTTCGTCAACCTGAACATCGCCGACCGGCTGGTCCGCACCCCGGCGAGAAAGCCGGTCCAGGTCGACATCCTGATCGGACCGCGCCGCAGGACCCACACCATCCCCCGGGTCCCGGTGGCGGTGGACAACGCGGCCTTCACCGCGAACCCGGGGCATATTGCGATCCAGATCCTCGCCCCCCCCGACATCATCGGCAGGACGGGGGCCGCGAACTTCCGGGTTTCCGTCCGGACCGGCGCCCTCGACCCGTCCCGGCTCCCGGGGAGGGTGAGACCCTCCGTGCAGGTCCTGGACGATTTCGGCGGGGCGCTCGTCGTCAAGGGGATCGAACCCCCGGAAGTCACGCTGCA
>CAZWXG010000051.1:10081-13708 GCA_964637825.1 uncultured Acidobacteriota bacterium | reverse complement strand
CGGGGGCGCGGGCGCCGTCACCGTCTCGGGGGCGGCGGGAGGGGCGAAGGCGCTGGTCCTCGCCAAGGCGGCGCTGTGCGGGCAACGCCCGCTCGCGGTCATCACCCCCACCGGCGCCGAGGCGCAGACCCTCGCCGAGGAACTCCGCTTCTGTCTCGACCTGCTCGCCCCCGTGCCGCCCGAGGTCGTCCACCTCCCCGAACTGGAGGTGGACCCCTACCGGGGGCTCTCCCCCCACCCCGAAATCGCCGCCGCCCGCGCCCGGGCGCTCTGGCGCCTGCTCCAGGACGGCCCCGTCGTCCTGGTCGCCTCGGCCAGGGCCGCGGCGGTCCGCCTGCACTCCCCCGGGCGTTTCCTCGGCGGCTGCCTGACGCTCGAGCCGGGGGAGGAACTCTCTCCGGAACTGGTGTGCGAACATCTCAGGGAGGCGGGGTACCTGGAAGACGACCCCGTGACCGACCCGGGGGAGTTCTCCCTCAGGGGGGGGATCCTGGACATCTTCCCGCCGAACCTGGAACAGCCGGTCCGCCTGGAGTTTTTCGGCGACCGCATCGATTCGATGCGCCTGTTCGATCCCGATTCCCAGAGGTCCACCGCCAGGGCCGGGACGCTCCAGATCGCCCCGATGAGGGAGTACTGCCCCGGGGCCGGGCGGCTCCGGCGCTGGGCCGAGGAAGCCCCCGCGCTCTGGAGCGCCCCTTTTCTGCCCCACCTCGAGGAGGAGTTGGCGCTGGCCCGGCACGGGGAACGGTTCCCCGCCTGCGAGTTTCTCCTCCCGGCGGTGGATCCGCCCGAGCACACCCTTTTCGACTACGTCCGCGGCCACCGCCTCGCCCTGGTCGAGCGCGAAGCGGTGCGCTCCACCCTCGAGCGCCACCACGCCGCCCTGTACGAACGCTTCGTGGACCGGACCGAGGCGCAGAAGCCGGTGCTCGCCCCGGAGCGGCTCTCCCTGACGGCCGACGACCTGCTCGCCGCCGCCGACGGCTTCGACCGGGTCGAGCTGGAGGAACTCGGCGTCACGGGCCCCGAAGCCTCACGCGTCTACCTCTCCTCCCAGCCCACGCGCAAATACCACGGCAACATCCGGGAGCTGATCGCCGACATCGGGAAATTCCGCGCCGCGGGGGAAACCCTCGCCTTCGTGCTCACCAACCTCGGGCGCGCCGAACGCCTCCACGACATCCTGAAGGAATACGACATCCCCGCCCACCTCTGCCGCACGGAAGAAGCGGGGCCCGCGGGCCCCACGGGCGGCGTCCTCGTGGGCATGGGGGCCCTGCACGCGGGCTGCTTTCTGCCGGCGGCGAACCTGCGCCTGCTGGCCAACCCGGACGTTTTCGACGAGGCCGATGTCGGGCTCGGCCCGAAAAAAACCAAATCCGCCCAGCGCAACCTCTTCCTCTCCGACTTCCGCGACCTGAAGCCGGGGGACTACGTCGTCCACGTGGATCACGGCATCGGCCTGTTCCAGGGGCTGCAGTCGATCGGGCTCCAGGAAGGGGCCAAGGAATTCGTGCTGCTGACCTACCAGAACGACGCCCGGCTCTACGTCCCGGTCGAGCGGCTCGACCTGATCCAGAAATACAGCAGCATGGGGGGCACCCGGCCGACTCTCGACCGTCTGGGGGGGACCAGCTGGGCGCGGACCAAGACCCGCATCCGGAAATCGATGCGGGACATGGCGGAGGAGCTCCTGAAGCTCTACGCCCAGCGCCAGACGGTCTCCGGCTATGCCTTCGCCCCGGACACCGCCTGGCAGCGGGAATTCGAGGACGCCTTCGAGTTCGAGCTGACCCGGGACCAGGCGGACGCCCTGGAAGCGGTCAAAACCGACATGGAGGCCCCGCGGCCGATGGACCGGCTGCTCTGCGGCGACGTCGGCTACGGCAAGACGGAGGTCGCCATGCGGGCGGCTTTCAAGGCCGTCATGGACGGGAAGCAGGTGGCGGTGCTCGCCCCGACGACCGTGCTGGCCTTCCAGCATTACAATACGCTGGTCGGGCGCTTCACCGCCTTCCCCGTGCGCACCCAGCTGCTGTCACGCTTCCGCAGCCCCCGGGAGCAGAAGCAGATCCTCGAGGACCTGGAAACGGGCCAGGTCGACCTGGTCGTGGGAACGCACCGGCTCCTGTCCAAGGACGTGAAGTTCAAGGACCTGGGGCTCCTCATCGTGGACGAGGAGCAGCGCTTCGGCGTCACCCACAAGGAGCGCATGAAACGGATGAAGACGCGGGTGGACGTGCTGACGCTCACGGCCACCCCGATCCCCAGAACCCTCAACATGGCCCTGCTGGGGATGCGCGACATGTCCACGATCGAAACCCCTCCCAAGAACCGGCTCGCCATCCAGACCTCGGTGCTCAAATACAGCCCCGACGCCGTCCGCTCCGCCATCGAGATGGAGCTGGCCCGCAACGGCCAGGTGTACTACCTGCACAACCGGGTGGAGACCATCCACTCCGCGGCGGCGAAGGTGCAGCAGCTCATCCCCGAAGCCAGGATCGGGGTGGCCCACGGCCAGATGAACGAACAGGAGCTGGAGCGCATCATGCTCCGCTTCGTCCGCAACGAGCTGGATGTCCTGGTCGCCACCACCATCATCGAAAACGGGCTGGATATCCCGCGGGCCAACACCCTCATCGTGGACCGGGCCGACCTGTACGGCCTCTCCCAGCTCTACCAGCTGCGCGGGCGCGTGGGCCGGAGCGACCGCCGCGCCTACGCCTACCTCCTCATCCCCTCCGACGAAGCTCTTTCGGAAGTCGCGCGCAAACGCCTGTCGGCCATCCGCGAGTTCAGCGACCTGGGGACGGGGTTCCGCGTCGCCGCGCTCGACCTGGAAATCCGCGGCGCCGGCAACCTGCTGGGGGGGGAGCAGCACGGACATATCGAGACCGTGGGCTTCGACCTCTATTGCCAGCTCCTGGAGCGGGCGGTGGAGGAACTGCGCGGGGAAAGACCGGAGGAGGAGATCGCCGCCACCATCAACCTCAACCTCGACATCCGCATCCCGGAAATCTACATCGCCGATTCGGGCCAGCGGCTGCGGATGTACAAGCGGGTCTCCTCGGCCGCCGACGCGGAGGAGCTCGACCTCCTCCGGCGGGAGATGCGCGACCGCTTCGGTCCTTACCCCGAACCGGTGGAAAACCTGTTCCGGTACGCGAGGCTGCGGCAGGAGATCCTCGCCCTGCAGATTCCCTCGGTGGAGAAAAACCGCGACCAGGTCTTCTTCCGCTTCGCGGACCATTCCAGGGTCGACGCCCAGAAGCTGCTCGCGCTCGTGATGCGCCAGAGCGGGGCCACCTTCTCCCCCCAGGGGCTGCTGGCGCTCGACGTCCCCCGCCTCCCCCCCCCGCAGATCTTCGACCGCATCCACGGAATCCTGGAGGAGATCCGGCTGTAGGGAAGCGCAATCCGCTGTCCGTCCGGGGGATTTTGGGATAACATTGAGGTTTACGGCTTTCACTGATTATAGAGGGCAACCACCATGAAAAAGCTATCCGCCATCCTCCCCCTCCTCCTGCTGGGGCTTCCCCTTGCCCGGGCGGGCACGGTGGACCGCATCATCGCCAAGGTCAACGAGGAGATCATCACCCTGTCCGAGCTCAACCGGCACCTGGA
>CAZWXG010000051.1:1382-9981 GCA_964637825.1 uncultured Acidobacteriota bacterium | reverse complement strand
CCAGCGAACTGGTCAACGACTTCATCAACGCCCGGATCAGCCTGCTCACCCCCGAAATCGAGCAGTACTACAAAAACCACCTCGCCGAGTACACCACTCCCGAGGAGATCACCCTCAGCGAGATCCTGATCACCGCCGCCGACGGGGATGCGGCCGCCCTGGCCCGCGCCGAAGACCTCCACCGGCGGCTCCTCGGGGGGGAACCCTTCGCCGCCCTCGCCAGCCAGTATTCCAAGGGCCCGACCGCGGACAAGGGGGGGAGCATCGGGAGCTATCTCGGCGCCAAGCTCCATCCCGACACCGCCAGGGCGGTCTCCGGGCTCGGGGAGGGGGGGATTTCCAAACCCCAGAAGCTGGAGGAGGGGTACGTGATCTACCGGGTGGACGCCCGCAAGGCGCCCGTGGTACGCCCCCTGGAAGAGGTCAAAGACGAGATCAGGAACAAGCTGTACCAGGAGAAACGCAACCCCGAATACGATCGTTTCATCGCGCAACTGCGCGAGGAAGCCTACATCCAGATCTTCCCCGAAATGGAGTAGACACGAGGGGTGCCGACGGCGGAGTGCTGCGCGGGGGAGTTCCTGCGGAGGAAGCTGCCAGGCCCGGCCCCGAACCCGAGCCTTCAGCGCCCGAAAATCCCTGGCATCGCGGGAAGGGACCGCGAATTAAATTCGTGCGCTCAAAGCCGAGTTTCAGGGCCGGAGCCTGGATTTTGAAAATACCACCTTCCTGAAAGCATATTCCATGCCAACCGCAGCAAACCGGGAAGCCAATTCACATCTCTTTTTGTTACAGTTCATTAACCAGAAATCACACCCGGCTGTCCAGAATGGCGCCCCAGTATAATCCAACTATTTGAACAGGCAAACGAAATTATTGAAGCGGCCGGGGGGCCCCGCGCGGGGGGAGGCCGCCCGGACCGGATCTTTCCCCGAATCCCGCCCTTGACGCCCGTACCACACTTCAGTAGGATGATTTTTCGTTTTTACATTTTTGTAATTGAGGACCCATGCGCCATCCGCCCGCCACCGAGACCCAGAGACTGGCCACCCTCCTGGAGCTGAACCAGGCCCTTTCGGGCACGCTGAACCTCAAGCACTCGCTGCACCGGGCGCTGGAAATCCTGGAGAGCCGCCACGGG
Organism: uncultured Acidobacteriota bacterium; assembly: GCA_964637825.1. Taxonomy (GTDB): domain Bacteria; phylum Acidobacteriota; class UBA6911; order UBA6911; family UBA6911; genus UBA6911. The sequence continues at coordinate 8,840 of CAZWXG010000051.1, read as the reverse complement.
ATGTTCCGCAGCGCGGTAACGCTCCAGCGGGCGGACGGCGAGCTGCATATCGAGGCCTCCAACGGGATCAGCGCCGAGGGGCAGAGGGCGCAGTACCGCCTCGGCGAGGGGATCACCGGGCGCGTGGTCGAAAGCAGCAAACCCATCATCGTGCCTCAGGTGAGCAAGGAGCCACTGCTGCTCAACCGCGCGGCCCAGCGCAAGGGGCTCCGCGAGGAGCTGACCTACTTCTGCGTGCCGATCATGGTGGGGCGGAAAACGGTGGGGGCGCTCGGGGTGGACATGCGCTTCAAGAAGGACCGCGACTACGACCGCATCGTCAAATTCCTCTGCGTCATCGCGGGGATCATCGGGCAGGCGGTGAGGGTGGAGGGGCTCGTGCAGGCCGAAACCCGGAAGCTGGTGGCCGAAAACACCCAGCTGCGGGAGGAACTGCGCGAGCGCTACGATTTCTCCAACATGGTGGGAAGCAGCGGCAGCATGCGCCAGGTCTACGAACAGATCGTCCAGGTCGCGGGGACGAGCACCACGGTGCTGATCCGGGGCGAATCGGGGACCGGGAAGGAACTGATCGCCCACGCCATCCACTACAATTCGCCCCGGGCCAAGAAGCCTTTCGTCAAGGTCAGCTGCGCCGCCCTGCCCGACACGCTGATCGAGTCGGAGCTGTTCGGTTACGAGAAGGGGGCCTTCACCGGGGCCCACGCGCGCAAGCAGGGGCGCTTCGAGCTGGCCGAGGGGGGCACCCTCTTTCTCGACGAGATCGGCGACCTGAACCCGGCGACCCAGGTCAAGCTCCTGCGCGTCATCCAGGAAAGGGAATTCGAGCGGCTCGGCGGCACGGAAACCATCAAGATCAAGGCGCGGGTGATCACGGCGACCAACAAGGACCTGGAGAAGGCGATCGCCGAGGGGACGTTCCGCGAGGACCTCTACTACCGCCTGAACGTGTTCAGCATCTTCATCCCCCCGCTGAGGGAGCGCAAGCCCGACGTCATGGCGCTCACCGATTTTTTCCTGGAGAAGTACACCAAGGAACACGGCAAGAACATCCGGCGCATCTCCACCCCGGCCATCGACATGCTGATGAGCTATCATTGGCCCGGAAACGTCCGGGAACTGGAAAATGCCATCGAACGGTCGGTGCTGATCTGCGACGGCAACGTGATCCACGCGCACCATCTCCCCCCGACGCTCCAGACCGCCGAGGCCAGCGAGACCGTCGTCAAGGTGTCGCTCGGCGACGCCGTCGCCTCCTACGAGAAGGACCTCATCCTGGACGCCCTGAAAACGACACGGGGCAACTGCAGCCGCGCCGCCCGGCTCCTGAACACGACGGAGCGCATCCTGAATTATAAAATCAAGAAATACGCGGTTGATTGCGGGCGGTTCCGCAAGTAAATCTTTACGGGGACCGGGGGGGGGCCGGGAAAGGCCCGGGTTCCGGCGGTCCCGCATCCTACCATGTCCGACAGAAAGGGTTCGCTCGAATGAAAGAGCCTTACGGCAGAGGGGGCTTTCCGGAAAGGCAGGGGCTGTACGACCCGGCCTACGAACGGGATGCCTGCGGTCTCGGGTTCATCGCCAGCATCAAGGGGGTGCCGTCGCACGACATCATCCGGAAGGGGATCCAGATTCTCGTCAACCTGCAGCATCGGGGGGCCAGCGGGAGCGACCCCGTGACCGGGGACGGGGCCGGGATCCTGATCCAGATCCCGCACGCGTTTTTCGAGCGCGAGTGCGCCTCCTGCGGTTTCACCCTTCCGCTGCCGGGCGAATACGGCGTGGGCATGGTCTTTCTGCCGGTGGAACGGCACCAGCGGCTGATCTGCGAAGGGATCGTCGAACGCGTCATCCGCGAGGAGGGGCTCCACCTCCTCGGGTGGAGGGACACCCCGCTGACGGCCGGCGCCATCGGCCGCGTCGCCCGGGCCACCCAGCCCTATATCGAGCAGGTCTTCATCCGGCGCGCCCCGGGGATGGACCCGGAGTCGCTCGAGCGCCGGCTGTACATCATCCGCAAGCGGATCGAAGCCGAGGTGGAACGGTCGGAGGTGCGCGACCGGCAGTTCTTCGGCATCCCCTCCCTCTCCTCGAGGACCATCGTCTACAAGGGGCTCCTGCTGGCCACCCAGATCGCCGACTTTTACCGGGAACTGGCCGACCCGTTGACCGAAAGCGCCCTGTGCCTGGTGCACCAGCGCTTCTCCACCAACACCTTCCCCGCGTGGAAGCTGGCGCACCCCTTTCACCTGCTCTGCCACAACGGCGAGATCAACACCCTGAAGGGGAACCTGGGCTGGATGGAGGCGCGGCAGTCGATCCTGGCATCCCCCCTGTTCGGGGAGGAGATCGGGAAACTCTTCCCGGTGGCGATGCCCGGGGGGAGCGACTCCGCCATCCTCGACAACGTGCTGGAATTGCTGGTGAGGTCCGGGCGCAGCCTGCCCCACGCCATGGCGATGCTGGTGCCCGAGGCCTGGGACGGGGACGACACCATGCCGGCACACAAGAAGGCGTTTTACGAATACCACGCCTCCCTGATGGAACCGTGGGACGGGCCCGCCGCCATCGCGTTCACCGACGGGAAGGTGATCGGCGCGACCCTGGACCGCAACGGTCTGCGGCCCGCCCGCTACATCGTCACGGGCGACGGCCTGGTGGTCATGGCGTCGGAAGCCGGGGTACTCCCCGTCCGGCCGGGGGAGGTCCGGCTCAAGGGCCGGCTCCAGCCCGGACGGATGCTGCTCGTGGACATGGAGGAGGGGCGCATCATCCCCGACGGCGAGATCAAGGACCGGCTGGCCGGCCGGCGCCCCTACGCCCGGTGGCTCGAGGAAAACCAGACGACGATCGACGACCTCCCCGATCCCCCGCGCTGGCACCCCACCCAGTTCGAATCGATCCTGGAACGGCAGCGGGCGTTCGGGTACACCCACGAGGAACTCCGCATGATCCTCGCGCCGATGGCGGCCGAAGGCCGGGAGCCCGTGGGCTCGATGGGGATCGACACCCCGCTGGCCTGCCTGTCCGACCGGTCCCAGCTCCTGTTCAACTATTTCAAGCAGCAGTTCGCCCAGGTGACCAACCCGGCCATCGACCCGATCCGGGAGGAGCTGGTGATGTCGCTCACGAGCTTCATCGGGGTCGAGCGCAACCTCCTGGACGAGACCCCGCGGCACTGCCACACCCTGAAGCTCGGCCACCCCGTCCTCGACAACCACGACCTGGAAAAGCTGCGCCGCCTTTCCTGGGGCGACTTCCTGGCCACCACCCTCCCGATGTTCTACCGCGTCGGCGGCGGCGGGGGGGAACTGGAACGGGCGCTGGCCGGGTTGTGCCGGCGCGCTTCCCTCGCGATCGAATCCGGGTACACCCTGCTGATCCTCTCCGACCGCGGGATCGAGAGGGAGTACGCCCCGATTCCCAGCCTGCTGGCCCTGACGGCGGTCCACAACCACCTGATCCGCGAGAAGACCCGGACCCAGGTGGCCCTGATCGTGGAATCGGGGGAACCCCGGGAGGTGATGCATTTCGCCCTCCTGCTGGGATACGGAGCCAGCGCCGTGAACCCCTACCTGGCGCTCGAGTCGATCGAGGACCTCCACCGGCGCGGGTGGCTGCCCCGGGGGCTCGCACCCGCGGAGGCGATCGCCAACTACCAGAAGGCCGTGAACAAGGGGCTGCTGAAGGTCCTGTCCAAGATGGGGATCTCGACGCTGCAGAGCTACCAGGGGGCCCAGGCCTTCGAGGCCATCGGGCTCGACCGGTCGGTCATCGACCGGTACTTCACCGGCACCCCTTCGAGAATCGAGGGGGTGGGGCTCGACGTGCTGGCCGGGGAGGTCAAGTCCCGGCACGACTTCGCCTTCCGCCCCCCCTCCGACTCCGAGGCGGAGCTGGAAATGGGGGGGGAGTACCACTACCGGTCCGAGGGGGAATACCACTCGTTCAACCCCGAAACCATTTCCAGCCTGCAGCACTCGGTGCGGTCGTCGAATTATGAAAAATACCGGGAGTTCTCCCGCCTCATCAACGACCAGAGCCGCCGGCGCTCCACGCTGCGGGGACTGATGCAGCTGAAAAAGGCGGCCCACGCGCTGCCGCTCGAAAAGGTCGAGCCGGCGAGCGAGATCGTCCGGCGCTTCGCCACGGGGGCCATGTCCTACGGCTCGATCAGCAGGGAGGCCCACGAGACCCTGGCCATCGCCATGAACCGGATCGGCGCCCGCTCCAACACGGGGGAGGGGGGGGAGGACGAGGCCCGCTTCCGCCCTGACCCCGACGGCGACTGGCGCCGGAGTTCCATCAAGCAGGTGGCCTCGGGCCGCTTCGGCGTCACCGCCCATTACCTGGTCAACGCCGACGAGCTCCAGATCAAGGTGTCCCAGGGGGCCAAGCCGGGCGAAGGGGGGCAGCTCCCGGGGCACAAGGTCGACGAGGAGATCGCCCGGGTGCGCCACTCCACCCCCGGGGTGCAGCTGATCTCCCCCCCCCCGCACCACGACATCTATTCCATCGAGGACCTCGCGCAGCTGATCTACGACCTGAAGAACGTCAACCCGCAGGCGCGCATCTCGGTGAAGCTGGTGGCCGAAGTAGGGGTCGGCGTGGTCGCCGCGGGGGTGGCGAAAGCGCACGCGGACGTCATCCTGATCAGCGGCCACGACGGCGGCACGGGGGCCTCTCCCCTGACCTCCATCCGGCATTCGGGGATCCCCTGGGAACTGGGGCTGGCCGAGGCGCAGCAGGTCCTGGTCATCAACGACCTGCGCAGCCGCGTGCGGCTGCAGACCGACGGCAAGCTGCAGACCGGGCGCGACGTGGTCGTCGCCGCCCTGCTCGGCGCCGAGGAGTTCGGTTTTTCGACCGCGCCCCTGGTGACCCTGGGCTGCGTCATGATGCGCAAGTGCCACCTCAACACCTGTCCCGTCGGCATCGCCACCCAGGACCCGAGGTTGCGCAGCAAATTCCGGGGACAGCCGGAGCACGTCATCAACTATTTCTTCTTCGTCGCGGAGGAGGTGCGCGAGCTGATGGCCGAGATGGGGTTCGCCACCCTGGACGAGATGATCGGCCGCGTGGACCGGCTCGACATCCAGGAATCGATCGACCACTGGAAGGCACGGGGACTCGATTTCTCCTCCATCTTCCACAACCCGCCCGTTCCCGGCAAGGTCGGCCGGCGCTGCCTCATCCGGCAGGATCACGGCCTGGACCGGGCTATGGACTACCAGCTGATCGAACACGCGCGCGAGGCCCTCGAGACCGGCGCCCCGGTCGAGCTGAAGCTGCCGATCCGCAACACCCACCGCACCGTGGGCGCCATGCTGAGCGGCGAGATCGCCCGGCGCCACGGGTCCGCCGGGCTCCCGGACGATACGATCCGCTTCCATTTCACCGGGTCGGCCGGGCAGAGTTTCGGCGCCTTCCTGGCCCCGGGGGTCACCCTCACCCTCGAAGGGGACGCCAACGACTACGTCGGCAAGGGGCTTTCGGGCGGGAGGATCGTGGTCTATCCCCCCAAAGGGTCCCTGTTCGCGCCGGAAGAGAGCATCATCATCGGCAACGTGGCCCTGTACGGGGCCACCGGGGGGGAGACCTTTTTCAACGGCATGGCGGGGGAACGCTTCGCGGTCCGCAACTCGGGCGCCGTCGCCGTGGTGGAGGGGGTCGGGGACCACGCCTGCGAGTACATGACGCGCGGGACCGTCGTCGTCCTGGGGACCACCGGCAGGAACTTCGCGGCCGGCATGACGGGGGGGATCGCCTACGTGCTCGACGAGAGCGGCGCGTTCGGAGCCGCCTGCTGCAACCGGGCCAGCGTTGACCTGGTCCCCATGGACGCGGCGGATGCGGAGCTTGTCCGGGGCCTCGTCGGGCGGCACCGGGAATTGACCGGAAGCCCGCGCGCGGAGCGCGTCCTCGAGGAGTGGGACTCGCTGGCCCCGAAATTCGTCAAGGTGTTCCCGCAGGAATACAGGAGCGCCCTCGGCCGGGAAACCGGGGCGCAGCGGAAGGAAAGGGAGGGGATCGATGGGTAAGGCGACGGGGTTCCTGGAATACGAACGCAAAACGGCCGAAAGGCGGCCGGTCGGGGAGCGCATTCGGGACTTTTTCCCCGTGTACCAGGGCCTCCCGGAGGAAGAACTGCGCATCCAGGGGGCACGCTGCATGGACTGCGGCGTGCCCTTCTGCCACTGGGGCTGCCCCCTGGGAAACCTCATCCCCGACTGGAACGACATGGTCTACCGCGACCGCTGGCAGGAAGCCATCCGGGCGCTGCACAGCACGAACAATTTCCCGGAATTCACCGGCACGGTCTGCCCCGCCCCCTGCGAGGCCTCCTGCGTCCTGGGGATCATCGATCCGGCGGTGAGCATCAAGACGATCGAGAACGCCATCGTCGAGCGGGCGTTCCACGAGGGGTGGATCCGCCCGGAGCCTCCGGGGACCCGGACCGGCAGGCGCGTGGCCGTCGTCGGTTCGGGTCCGGCGGGGCTGGCCGCCGCGCAGCAGCTCAACCGGGCGGGGCATGCCGTCGTGGTCTTCGAGAAGGCGGACCGGTGCGGCGGGCTGCTGCGCTACGGGATCCCCGATTTCAAGCTGGACAAGGAGGCGATCGACCGCCGCCTGGACCAGCTCCGGGAGGAGGGGATCGAGTTCGAGACCGGGGCCCATGTCGGCGTGGACGTGCCTCTCGAGGGGATGCGCAGGAAGTTCGACGCGCTCCTGCTCGCGGGCGGGGCGGAACGGCCGCGGGACCTCACCGTGCCCGGCCGGGAACTCGAGGGGATCCATTTCGCCATGGATTTCCTCTGCCGGCAGAACCGCCGCTCGGCCTCAGGCCGCGTCGACCCGGAGGACGAACTCCAGGCCGCGGGGAAACGGGTGGTGATCCTGGGGGGAGGGGACACGGGCGCGGACTGCCTGGGGACCTGCCACCGCCAGCGGGCGCTCTCCGTCCACCAGGTCGAGATTCTCCCGGAACCCCCGGCGGAAAGGTCGCCCGCGACCCCCTGGCCGCTCTGGCCGCTGATGCTGCGCACGGAGAGTTCCCACGAGGAGGGGGGGGTGCGCCTGTGGGGCGCCGCCACCACCCGTTTCACCGGGGACTCCCGGGGGAAGGTGACGCACCTGCACGCCGTGCGCGTGGGGCCTCCCCCCCGGTTCGAGCCGGTCGAGGGCTCCGGGTTCACAATGGAGGCCGATCTCGTCCTGCTGGCCCTGGGATTTACGGGGGCGGCGCCGAACCCGATGTTCGAGGAACTCGGCATCGGGCTGGACGGGCGGGGGAATGTCGGGACGAACGAGTCGTACATGACTTCCGTGCCCGGAATTTTCGCCGCCGGGGACATGCGGCGCGGACAGTCGCTGGTGGTCTGGGCCATCGCGGAGGGGCGGCGCGCGGCGCGTGCCGTCGACCGCTACCTGCGGCAGCTCTCGGGCGGTCGCTAG
>CAZWXG010000051.1:0-1282 GCA_964637825.1 uncultured Acidobacteriota bacterium | reverse complement strand
CCGTTGAGCAGGTCCATGTTGGCCAGCCGCGGCTCGTCGCCGTCGCCGGCGATTTTCATGTATTCGCGCAGCACCGGCCGGAAATGGGGGTGCGCGCACTTGGAGATGATGTCCTCCGCGCGGCGCCGCGCCGAACGGATCTCGGTGTTCAGGGCGAACCCCTGCTCGGTGACCACGCAGTGGATGTCGTGCTCGGTGTGGTCGATGTGGCGCACGTACGGCAGCACGCAGCTCACGACCCTCCCGTCCCTCAGGCGCCGGACGGAGGGGGTGTGGACGATGCTGAGGTAGGCGTGCCGGAAGAAATCGCCGCTCCCGCCGAGGCCGTTGACCACCCGCGAGCCGTCGATGTGGGTCGAATTGACGTGCCCGTAGATATCGACCTCGATCGGGGTGTTCATGGCGATCACGAACAGGCGCGTGATCATCTCCGCGTTGTTCGACATCCACATCGGCCGCAGGACCACCTTCTCGCGGCACCGGGTGAAGAGGCGCATGAACTCCTGGCGCTTCTCCTCCGAGAAGGAGACCGCCGTGGCCGAGGCGTGATCGAACTTCTCGTCGTCCTCGACGTAGCGCATCATGCCGTCCTGGAACACTTCGGTCCAGAAGCGGATCTTCTTGAAGGGGGATTTGTAGAGTTCCCCGACGATGGCGTTGGCCACGTTGCCGACCCCCGACTGGATGGGGGGGAGGCGGCTGCCCCAGTGGAACGTCTTGTGGCAGTACATCAGGAACTCGATGACGTTCTGGGCGATCCGGGTCTCGACTTCGGTCGTCGGCTTGAAGCTGACGGGGTAATCGGGCTTGTCGGAGTGGACGATGGCGGCCACCCGGCTCTTGTCGATCTCCACGTAGGGGAGGCCGACGCGGTCGCCGACGTTGACGATGGGGATGGGCCAGCCCACCTTCGGGTGAACGCTCGGGAGGGCGATGTCGTGAAACCCGGTGTAATCGGGGATCGCCGTGTTCACCTCGAGCACGATCTTCTTCGCGATGGTCAGCGCTTCCGCCGATACCCCGACCGAACCGGACAGGACCACGCTGCCGTCGGGGCGGATGCGCGAGACCTCCACCACGGCGAGATCGATCCCGCCGTAGAACCCGTAGATGAGGTTCCGGGCGAAGGAGGAGAGGTGGACGTCGGTGAAGTCCATTTCCCCCGCGTGGATCAGCTTCCGGGAAGCCTTGGAGGACATGTACGGGCCGCGCTTGCCGACGAACGAGGCGATCGGCCCCTCCACGTCCTCCGAAAGCGAGGCCCCGCTGAAGAGGCCGATCC
>CAZWXG010000050.1:3121-16603 GCA_964637825.1 uncultured Acidobacteriota bacterium | reverse complement strand
ACACGCGCGAGTCCCCCGCCATCCACGTCGCCCGCAAGCTGCTCGAGGAGAGGGCAAACCTGGCCGTGAGCGACCCGAAGGCGCTCGCGAACGCGAAGATCGATCTCGCGGGGCTCGAGGGGGTGGATTTCGTCGAGGATCCTTATGAAGCCGCCCGCGGGGCGCATGCGGTGGCCGTCATGACCGAATGGGAGATGTACCGGAGGCTCGACTGGGAAAAGATCTACGAATCGATGGAGAAGCCGGCGTTCCTCTTCGACGGGCGCAACCTGCTCGACCACGCCCGGCTTCACGAAATCGGCTTTAACGTTTACCCGCTGGGGAAGCCGGCGCTGAAACACTTCTGACTCGCGGAGGAGTCATCGGCTTGTCACCGGCGCGCTCCCTTCGAAATGGCCTCGTCCATCTCCTCCAGGCTGAGCCTGCGCGCAGGCTTCGGAACCATCCCCTTCATGCTTTTCAATGATTCCAGGAGCGGGATCACCTCCAGCCGCCCGTCTTCCCGGACCACGAACTGCAGCCGGGTTTCCGGTTTGATCCGGAGCTTTTTCCGGGCTTCTGCGGGTGTGGTGACCTGCCCCTTGGAGGTGACGGTGGATGTCATACTGAATCCCTCGATTTCTTACTTATATCCCTTACTAGTATAGACCAAAAAACGCCGGGATTCCATGGGAGTCATGGAATCCCGGCAGTGGGTCTAGGCCTTCCAGACCTGCCCGGGGCGGGTACTGATCCCGTCCATGGCGTTGCGGGCGTCGACGATGCAATCGGCGTGATCGGCCAGGTCCTGGTAGTTGACGGCCGCGTGCTGCGTGGAGATGAGGACCACGTCGAAGGCGGCGAGCGCTTCGGGGGTCCAGGCGATCGAGCGGGTGCCGGCCCAGTGCGAGTGCTCGCGCGAGGGGCGGATGACCGGGACGTGGGGGTCGTAGTAGCTGAGCTCGGCCCCGCGCTTGCTGAGCAGGTCCATCAGCATGTAGCTCGGGCTCTCGCGGTCGTCGTCCACGTCGGCCTTGTAGGCGATCCCCAGGATCAGGACTTTGGAACCGTTCAGCGCCTTGCGCCGGGAATTGAGCGCCTCGGCCACCCGGTGCACCACGTAGTTGGGCATCGAGGTATTGACCTCCCCCGCCAGCTCGATGAAGCGGGTGTTCTGGCCGTACTCGCGCGCCTTCCAGGTCAGGTAGAAGGGGTCGATCGGGATGCAGTGCCCGCCGAGTCCCGGCCCGGGGTAGAAGGGCATGAAGCCGAAGGGCTTGGTCTTGGCCGAGCGGATCACTTCCCAGATGTCGATGTCCATCGCCTCGTAGACCACCTTCAGCTCGTTGACCAGGGCGATGTTGACGGCGCGGAAGGTGTTTTCCAGCAGCTTGGTCGCTTCCGCCGCGCGGCAGCTCGACACCGGGACAACGGTCTTGATCGCCTTCCCGTACAGCGCCGAGGCTTTCCTGAGGCACTCCGGGGTGAAGCCCCCCACCACCTTGGGGATGAGCGCCACCTTGCTGTCGGGGTTGCCCGGGTCTTCGCGCTCGGGGGAGAAGGCCAGGTGGAAATCCTCCCCCGCCTTCATCCCCGACCCCGCTTCCAGGACCGCGCGCAGGTCCTCGTCGGTGGTCCCGGGGTAGGTGGTCGATTCGAGCACCACCAGACAGCCCTTGGCCATGTGGGGGGCGATCGCCTTTCCCGTTTCGACGATGTAGCTGATGTCGGGCTCGCGGTTCTTGTTGAGCGGGGTCGGCACGCAGATGATCACGGCCTCCGTTTCCTTCACCCGGCTGAAATCGTCGGAGGCGCTGAAGGTCCCGGCCTTCACCACCTCGGCGATGTCGGCCGCCTCGATATGCTTGATGTAGCTTTTGCCCGCGTTACACGCCTCGACCTTGGCCCGGTCCACGTCGAGGCCCAGGACCTCGACCCCCGCCCGGGCGAACTGCAGCGACAACGGCAACCCCACGTATCCCAACCCCACCACGGCTATTTTCATGAATGTGTCCTTTCTTATCAGTGCCTGATCGGTACTGCCCGGCCAACCGTCATATCGGCAGGAACGCGCCCCGCATGCATTTTTTGCCCCGCCTCCCGGCAGTTTGACCGGTGAGGTATTGTAGCAACCCCGCAATGGAAATTGGAATCTATTACGGGCGGCCTTGGATTCGAAAGATCGTTCAAGTAAACTGCCTTCCGGTCCGAAAAGCGTGTCGAAAGCCAAAGGAGATGGGATGAAGATACTTCACGTGGTGGGCGCGCGCCCCAATTTCATGAAGGTGGCGCCGGTGGAGGCCGCGCTGGCCCGCCGCGCCGGCGTGGACCAGACGATCGTGCACACGGGGCAGCACTACGACGCCGCCATGAGCGACGTCTTCTTCCGCCAGCTCGGGATCCCGGCCCCCGATTTCAACCTCGAGGTCGGCTCGGGGAGCCACGCGGCTCAGACGGCCGAGATCATGGTGCGGATCGAGAAGGTCATCCTCGACGTCCGCCCCGACCTGGTGCTCGTCTACGGCGACGTCAATTCCACCGTGGCCGCCGCCCTCGTTTGCGCCAAGCTCCTGGTCCCCATCGGACACGTCGAGGCGGGGCTGCGCTCTTTCGACCGGACCATGCCCGAGGAGGTCAACCGCGTCCTCACCGACCGGGTGGCCGATCTCCTCTTCACCCCGTCGTCGGACGGCAACGAAAACCTGGTGCGCGAAGGGGTGGCCCCGGAGCGGATCCACCTGGTCGGCAACGTGATGATCGACACCCTGGTGCGGCTCCTGCCGCAGGCGGTCCCGCCCCCCTACCCGGACAAGGGCTACGCCCTGGCGACGCTCCACCGCCCGTCGAACGTGGACGACCCGGAGGGGCTCGGCGCCATCATCGGGGCGCTCAACCGGATCGCGGCCGGCATCGACATCGTCTTCCCCGTCCACCCCCGCACGCGCCAGATGCTGGGGCAGATCGGGGGGCTCGAGCTTTCGGGCCGGCTGCACCTGGTCGACCCGGCCGGCTACCTCGAATTCCTGGGACTGCAGCGGCACGCGGCCTTCATCGTCACCGATTCGGGGGGGATCCAGGAGGAGAGCACCTACCTCGGCGTCCCCTGCCTGACCGTGCGCGAAAACACCGAGCGGCCCATCACCGTGACCGTGGGGAGCAATATCCTGGTGGGACGCGACATGGCGCGGCTCGAAGCCGAGGCGCGGAAGATCCTCGCGGGCGAGGCGAAATCGGGGTCGGTGCCGCCGCTCTGGGACGGCAAGGCGGGGGAGCGGATCGCGGCGCTGGTCGCCGGGGGGGCGCAGAAATAGCCGCTACTGCGCCAGGCCCTTGTAGACCATGAAAAAGACCACGGCCATCAGGACGATGGCCGAGACCGCGTAGGGGACCAGGCGGCGGAACCACCCTGATTTGAAACCGGCCGAATTCTCCTCCCCCCGGAGGGTCCGGGCGGCGCGGCGCACCAGGCGCGGGGTGATCGTGCCCGACCTCTCCTGGTACCCCCCAAGCAGCGCCCGGTCGGCGATGAGGTTGATCATGCGCGGGTAGCCCTTGGAGTGGCGCCAGAGGGCGCGGAAGGTCCCGGAGCCGAAACGGAGGCGCGGGGCGCCGCCGGCCACCGCGATCCGGCGCCTGACGTAGCGTTCGGTATCCTCCCGCGAAAGCGGTTTGGTCTCGAACCGCACCGAGATCCGCTGGTTGAGCTGGCGCAGGGAGGGGGATTTCAGCTTCCGGTCCAGTTCCAGCTGCCCCACGAAGATGATCTGCAGCAGTTTCTTCTTCGCCGTCTCCAGGTTGGACAACAGCCGCATCTGTTCGAGCAGCCCGAGCGACATGTTCTGCGCCTCGTCGACGATCAGCACGGTGAAGACGTCCTCTTCCGCCCGCTGGGCCAGGAACATGTTGAGCCGGTCGAGCAGCTGCTTCTTGGTCATCCCCCGCATCCACTCGGTGTCGAAGATCCGGTGGGGGGAATCATCGGGATCCCCGTCGGTCTCCTCCGGGCGCACCCCCAGGTCCTGCAGGATCGACTTCAGGATCTCGATCTCGGACAGCATCGGGTTCTGGATCAGCGCCGTGCGGATCTCCCTGCGCGCGAGCCTTTCGAGCAGGGCCCAGCAGAGGGTGGTCTTGCCGGTGCCGATGTCGCCGACCACCACGGCGAACCCCTCCCGGCGCTCGATGCTGTAGAGGATCTGCTCGATCGCCTCCCGGCTGCGCTGGTTGAGGAAGAGGAAGGAGGGGTCCGGGGTCAGGTTGAAGGCCGGTTCCGCGAGGCCGTAAAATTTCTCGTACATAGGATAACTCTATCGGCACCGGCCCGCGGAATCAATATTTTGAAAAAGCGGAGTGTGCTATCATCCCCCTCATGATCCTCCGAATCCTGCTTCTGCTTGCGTTATGCGTCCCTCCCCTGTGCGCCCAGACGGCCGACAACGTGCTCGTGGTCTTGAACCAGGCCAGCCGGGTGTCGCTCGAGACCGGCCTCTATTACGCTCAAAAACGCGGCGTTTCCAAAGCCAACGTCATCGCGATCCGCACCGCCGAGGGGGAGACCGTTTCGCGGGAGGATTTCGACCGGCAGATCGCCACCCCCATCGCCACCTACCTGACGCGGCTGGGGGCCCAGGACCGGATTCTCTATATCGTGCTCACCCGGGGGATCCCCCTGCGCATCGAGGGGAGCGCGGGGCAGGCGGGGACCGCGGCGGGGGTCGACTCGGAACTGGCCCTCCTCTACCGCCGCCTGACGGGCGAGCAGGTCCGGGCCGAGGGACCGGTGCCCAACCCCTATTTTCTCGGGGACGCCCCCGTCGGCGAGGCCAGGCAGTTCCGGCACGCCGAGCAGGACATCTACCTGGTCAGCCGGCTGGACGGTTACAACCTCGACGAGATCAAGGGATTGATCGACCGCGGGTCGGCCCCCTCCCGGGAGGGGAAGATCCTCCTCGACGCGAAAGGGACGCCCGATCAGAAGGGGGACCTCTGGCTCAAGGCGGCGGCCGACCGGCTGGCCGCCCTGGGGATGGGGGACCGGGTGGTGCTCGAGGAAACCGCCGAGGCGCTCGCCGCCACCGGGAAGGTGCTGGGGTACTACTCCTGGGGCTCGAACGACCCCGCGGTGCGCCGGCGCCGGCTCGACTTCGATTTCGCCCCGGGCGCATTGGCGGGGACCTTCGCGGGGGCCGACGGCCGCACCTTTGTCGCATCGGACCAGCCCTGGAGCCTGGCGGAGGCGGAAGGGGCGCCCACCCTGGCGGCCGATTTCATCCGCGGCGGCGTCACGGGGACCGGCGCCCACGTCGCCGAACCGTTCCTCGAGGGGGCGATCCGGCCCGACATCCTCTTTCCGGCGTACCTTTCCGGCTTCAACCTGGTGGAATCGTTCTACCTGGCCACCCCCTACCTGAGCTGGCAGACCGTCATCGTGGGGGACCCGCTCTCCGCCCCCTTCCGCACCCGCACCCTGGCCGCCGCGGAGATCGACCGGGGGCTCGACCCGCAGACCGAACTGCCGGCCGATTTCGGCTCCCGGCGGCTCAAGACCCTCTCCGCCCGGGCCTACTCGAGCCAGGGGATCCACCCGGAAACCACCCGGTTGACGATCCTGGCGGACGCGCGCATGCAGCGCCAGGATCGGGCCGGGGCCATCCAGGCGCTCGAGGAGGCCGTCGCGAGGGACGAGCGGCTGGCGGCGCCCCGCCTGCTCCTGGCCGGCCTGTACGAGGCGGCGGGGGAGCACGACAAGGCCATCGCCCTCTACCGCCGGCTGCTCGAACTCGCCCCGGACAACGCCGTGGTCCTCAATAACCTGGCCTTCGCCCTGGCGGTGCGGAAGAACAACCTCGAGGAGGCGCTCCCGATGGCGGAAAAGGCCTACGCCCTGTCGAAGCAAAACCCGAGCGTGGCCGACACCCTGGGGTGGATCCACCACCTCGCGGGGCGAAACGACCGGGCGGTCGAACTGCTCGAGGCGGCGGTCCGGGGCCAGTCGCGCAACGCCGAACTCCACCTGCACTTCGCCGTCGTCAGCGCCGAGACCGGTGACACGCTCGCGGCCGAGGTCGCCCTCCGGCGCGCGCTCGAGATCGACCCCAAACTGGAGGAGCGGGAAGAGGTCCGAAAACTCCGGCTGAAGATCCAGCAGAAGCCCTAGGATCCCGTCCGGCCGGTTTCACAAACGCCGCAGGATACGGTAATCTTACGTTTTTACTACGGAGAGGCGGAGTCATGCGCAAGATTCTCATTCCGGCCGCCGTCGTGGCCCTCGTCGGCCTCGTCGTCGCGATGATCGTTCTGAACCGGGGCTCGGACGCCCCGCAATATCAGACCGCCCGCGCCGTGCGCCAGGATCTCCGGCTGGTCGTCAACACCAACGGCATCATCGAGCCGGTGGAGCAGAGCGAAGTCTACGCCCCCGTCGACGGGGTGGTGGCGCGCATTCCCGTGAAGGAAGGGGCTCGCGTCGCCCCCGGGCAGCACCTCATCGAACTGGAATCGGCCGAAACCCGCACGGCCCTCGCCGACGCCCGCACCGCGCTGCTCGAAGCGAGGGGGCAGGCGCGGCGGGCCGAGACCGGGCCGCCTGAGGAGGAGGTCACGGTCGTCGAGGCCTCGATCGCCGCGGCCGCCCTTGCCCTCGAGCGCACGCAAAAAGATCTCGCGGTGGAGGAGGGCCTGCTTGCCAGGGGGGCCGTGGCGCGGGCGTCGGTGGAAGCCCTCGCCGGGGAACGGGACCGGCTCCGGCTGCAGGTCGAGGGGCTCGAGCGGCAGAAGCGCGACCTCCTCGGGCGCTACTCGGCCCAGGAGAAGGAGTGGGAACGGGCGAAGGTCCGGGAACTGGCCGCGCAGGTCGGGTTCCTGGAGCGGCAGGTCGGGATGGAAACCGTGCGGGCGCCGAGAGACGGAGTTCTTTTCGCCCTGGAGGTGAAACCCGGCGCCCGGGTCGCCAAGGGCCAGCTCCTGGCCCGGATCAACCAGCCGGGCCGGGTGCGGCTCCGGGCCTACGTGGACGAGCCCGATCTCGGGAGGATCGCCGAGGGCCAGCCGGCGCGGATCGAGTGGGACGGGCTGGCGGGCCGGCACTGGAACGGGACGGTCGAAAGGCCGGCCGAACAGGTGGTGGATCTCGACAACCGCACGGTGGGCCACGTCCTCTGCTCCATCGAGGGGGAGCCGCGTGAACTGATCCCCAACCTCAACGTGAAGGTCGAAATCACCACCGAACAGAAGCCGGGCGCGCTCACGGTCCCCCGCAGCGCCGTCTTCAGCCTGGACGGGAAGCGGGCGGTCATGGTGATGGAAGGGCCGAAGGCGGCCGTACGCACCGTCGTCGCGGGACTGGTCACCGCCGAGGAGATCGAAATTCTCGAGGGGGTCCGGGAAGGGGAGGTCGTGGTGACCAACCCGCTCGACGTGAGCCCCGGCCGGCCGGCATCCTGATGAAGTCCTCCTTTCCCGTCTTCGAGATCCTCCGCACCGCCAGCCAGGCGCTCCTGCGCAACTGGGGGCGCGCGGTCCTGACGTCGCTGAGCATGGTGGTGGGCACCGCTTCGCTGGTGCTCGTCGTCATCGCCGGGATCAGCGGCCGGGCCTACACCCTGGAGCAGATCCAGGGGGTGGGAACGAACCTGATCTCCATCAACAACGAGTCGGCCCCCGTCGCCGACCGGCTCAGCCCGGGGGACGTCGAGGCGATCCGGAAGGAAGTCCCCGGGGTTGGCAACGTAGCCCCCCTCGTCACCAGTTTCCCCACCCTGACGCTCGACGGGGTGTCGCGCCGGGTCACCCTGATCGGGACGACGCCCGAATACCGCGAGGTGCGCAACCTGCGCATCCTGGAGGGCACCTTCATCGACGACAACGACATGCGGTTGCGGAGCAAGGTGTGCGTGATCACCGAGCCCTTCCGGCGGCGCCTGGCGCGCGACCCCTTCTACGACGGCTCGATCACGCTCCACGGCATCCGCTTCACGGTCGTCGGCATCTTCGGGGAAAGGGCCAACACCTTCGGGCAGACGGAGGTGACCGAATTCAGCGCCATCATGCCGCTCCCCGTCGTCCGCTATTTCAAGCCGGACGACTCGATCGACGGCATCTACGTCTCGGCCGCGAACATGGGGGTGGTCCCGGAGGTCACGGAGCAGATCGAGCGGCTCCTCGTCGCCCGGCACCGCGACCAGGATTTCTACAGCGTCATCAACCTCGCGAGCATCCTGGAGGCGGCGGGAAAGATCAGCCTCGGCCTGACCCTGGTACTGCTGGTGATCGCGGCCATCTCGCTCGTCGCGAGCGGCATCAGCATCATGAACATCATGCTCATCACCGTGACCGAGCGGACGCGGGAGATCGGGATCAAGAAGGCGATCGGCGCCCACCGCAAGGTGCTGCTGACCGAATTCCTGGTCGAGGCGCTGATCCTCAGTTGCGGCGGGGGCCTGGTGGGCACCCTCCTCGGGGTGGCCGCCCCCTTTTCCGTCCGCTTTTTCGCCCCCGACATCCGGATCGAGATCCCCGTCCTGGCCATCGTTTTCGGTTTCGGCGTCACCCTGCTGGTGGGCCTGACTTTCGGCATGCTTCCCGCGCTGCGGGCTTCGCGCATGAACCCGGTGGAAGCGTTGCGCTATGAATAAAAGGCTCGAGTGGGGCGTCTTCGGCCTCTACCTGGCCCTGTTCGGGAGCTACTGCGGCCTGGAACTGGACACCTTCGTCGCCGACCTCCCCTTCTTCCAGGCTTCCACTCTGGTCCTGTTCATCAACCTCCTCTGCGTCATCCTGGCGCCGGTCGCGCTCTACCTCCTCTTCGCCTCCCTCCCGGGGCTCTGGCGCCACCGGGGGGTCCGCATCGGTGTCTCCACCCTCGCGGCGGTCGGCTTTCACTTCCTCCTCTTTCTTGCGGTCTACAAATCGGTCCGCAAGATGGACTTCGACTTCTATTTCATGTGGTACAACCTCGGCGACGCGCTGCCGGCCCTCTGGAAGCTCTTCGCCCCCTGGTTCCCGGTGGTCCTCCTCCTCATCACCCTCTTCGCCCTCTTCCAGAAACACGCCTACGCGCCGCTCCTCGGCCTCACCAGGCGCGCGCCGCGCGCCGTCGCCCTGGGCCTCGGGGGCGTCATCGCCCTGTCCGCCCTCTGCCAGGGGTTGACGATGGCTTCCGTCAGGGGCTCGGCCGCCGGGTTCGTCTATTCCAGTTTCCTCAGCGACCGGAGCCTGCGTAACGAATACGCCGCGCTCTACGGGCGCCACATCGCGCGCCTTCAGTCCGAGACCCCCCGCCCGAACGCCCGCTTCTCCCCCGGCGCCCTGGGGGACGCGGTCTTCGTCGTCAAGCAGGAGAGCCTCAGCGGCCTGCTGACCAGCCCCCGGGTCACCCCGCAATTGATGCGCGCGGCCCAGAACGGCGTCCTCTTCCCCCGCATGTACGGCAACTCGGTCCAGAGCCTGCGCGGCTACGAATGCGTCCTCTGCGGGGTCCCGCCGAGCGCGGCCGGGGCGCTGGTGGACGAGTACACCCCGGAGGAGATCGGCAGACTCACCTGCCTGCCGCAGCTGTTCCGCTCGCTCGGCTACCGCACCCTTTATTTCTTCGGGGGAAGCCGCAACCCCCGGATCGTCCGTTTCGCACAATCGACCGGCTTCGAGAAGGTCCTGTCCGACGAGATCATGAGGACGGGGGACATCAAGTTCGACTGGGGCTACCGGGAGGATATCTTCTACCGCCGGGTCTTCGAGCACCTCGACGCCCATTACGCGGGAGAGAAGATCTTCGTCTTCCTCGACACCGGGGCCACCAACCACACCCCGTTCGAAGTGCTCGACGAGGCGCTCCTCGGCAAGATCCCTTTCCCCGAACCCGGGAAATTCGAGGAACGGCTGTCGAACACCACCTTCGTTCAGGACGCCTATTTCGGGCTCTGCTACGACCTCTTCCGCGCGCGCTTCGGCGCGCATGGGTCGCTCCTGGCCGTCAGCGACCACTCCTGGCCGCTCCCGATCCACAAATACAACATCTACAACGAGCGCGGCGCCTGGGAGGAGAACTTCCTGATCTCCCTCCTCTTCGTCCCCCCGGCCGGCCCCGGCGGCCGCTTCGGTGCCGGCGTGGAAGTCCCGGAGCGCTTCAGCCAGATGGACCTGCTGCCGACCGTGCTCGACCTGCTCGGGATGGAGCACGGGGCCCTGCTGGGGGAATCGTTCGCCCCCTGGCTCCGGGCGGACGGGGCGCGCACCCGGCCCGCCACGGCCAAGCTCTCGATCCAGCCCTACGGCGGGGGGTACATCTCGGTCGTGCGCTACCCGGAAAAGTTCCTCTTCGACGTGCTCGGCCGCAAGGTGGCCGTCTACGACCTCGAGCGGGACCCCGGGGAGCGGTCCCCCACCGAAGGCGACATCCGGGAGCACCTCCCCCTGATCCGCTCCTTTTTCGGCATCCGGTAGCCAAAAACCCCTTCCCTGCCGATTTTGGGCGCTCTCTGATGGTTTCGGCCCGGATTCGACTAGGGTATAATGGCCGCGTCAACTTTGGCCATCACGTGGGAGACCGGAATGGATCAGATGCTGTACGCGAGCACCAACGGACAGACGCCGACGGTCGGCCTGGCCCAGGCCCTGATCCAGGGGCAGGCGCCGGACAAAGGCCTCTATCTCCCGGTCGCCATCCCCCGCTTCGCCCCCGGAGAACTCGGATCGCTCCGGGACCGGTCCTACCCCGAGATCGCCGCCGCCGTCCTGGCCAAATTCGCGTCGCGCACCTTCCCCCCGGAAACCCTGGAGGCCATGTGCCGCGAGGCCTATGACTTCGACGTTCCGATCGAGCCGGTGGACGGCCGCCGGTTCGTCATGCGCCTCGACCGCGGCCCGACCGCCTCTTTCAAGGATTTCGCCGGGCGGATGATGGGGCAGATGTTCGGCCGGCTGCACCGCGACGCCCCCGGGCGGCTGGTGATCCTGACCGCCACGAGCGGGGACACGGGGAGCGCGGTGGCCCACGCCTTCTACAAGATCCCGAAGATCGAGGTCATGGTGCTCTTCCCTCCCGCCGAGGTCAGCCCGCGCCAGCGCAAGCAGATGACCACGCTCGGGGAAAACATCACCGCCGTGGGGGTCCAGGGGAAGTTCGACGATTGCCAGGCCCTGGTCAAACAGGCGTTCACCGACCGGACCCTCGCCGGGGTGCAGCTGACCTCGGCCAATTCGATCAACATCGGGCGGCTGCTCCCGCAGATCGTCTACTATGTCTACGCCGCGGTCCGGCTCGCCCCCGAGGGGGGCCCGATCCTCTTCTCCGTCCCCTCGGGCAACTTCGGCAACATGATGGGGGCGCTCCTGGCCGCGCGCATGGGGGTGCCGGTCGAGCGGATCGTGGTCGCCACCAACCAGAACGACGAGGTGCCGCGCTTCCTGGAAACGGGGCGGTACGAAAAGATCGTCCCCTCGCGCCACTGCATCTCCAACGCCATGAACGTGGGGCACCCGAGCAACTTCGCCCGCGTCTTCTCCCTCTTCGGGGGGTGGCTGGACGAGACGGGGACCATCCGCCGGATGCCGGACATGGAGCAGCTGAAAAGCCTGCTGTGGGCCGTAAGCGTCAGCGACGAGGAGACGCGGGAGACGATCCGGCGCGCCTGGCAGGAGCGCCGGCTCCTGCTCGAGCCGCACGGCGCCGTCGGCTGGCTCGGGCTGGAGCGCTACCTCCAGGCGCACCCCTCTTCCGCCGTCGCCGTGAGCGTCGAGACGGCGCACCCGGCCAAGTTCCCGGAGGAGATCGAGCGCCTGCTCGGGTTCACCCCCGAGGCGCCCCCGAGCCTGGCCGAGCTGGAACTGAAGGACGAGCGCTTCCTCACCATGCCCGCCGATTACGGGGCGTTCCACCGGCTGATCCTGGACACCTACCGCTCATGAAATACGTCATCTTTCTCGGCGACGGCATGGCCGACTACGCCGTTCCCGCACTCGGGGGGAAAACCCCGCTGATGGCCGCACGCACCCCGGCGATGGACCGGATCGCGCGGGAGGGGCAGACCGGCCTCGTGGAGACCATCGCCCCCGGGATGCTGACCGGGTCGGCCATCGCCAACCTCGCCGTGCTCGGCTACGACGCCCGCGCCCTCTTCCAGGGGACCGAGGGGCGGGGGGTGCTCGAAGCCGCCAGCCTCGGCGTGGAGCTCGGCGACGACGACCTGGCGCTGCGGGTCAACCTGATCTGCATCGAGGACGACAAGATCCGCAGCCACTCCGCCGGCCACATTTCCAACGAAGAAGCCCACCGGCTGATCCGCGACCTCGACGCCCACTTTGCCGACTGGCCCCTGCGCCTCTATCCCGGCCTCAGCTACCGCCACCTCCTGGTCGTCCCCGGCGGGGAGTTCCGGCTGGAGTGCTTCCCCCCCCACGACCACGTGGGAGTCCCCTACCGGGAACTGGCGATCCGGCCGATGACGCCCGGGGGGGAGGAAACGGCCGCGCTCCTGAACCGCCTGGTCGAGGAATCGAGACAATTCCTCGCCGGCCACCCGGTTAACCAGAAGCGCCGGGCCGAGGGGAAACAGCCGGCCAACGCCCTCTGGCCCTGGGCTCCCGGCAAAAAGCCGGTCATGCCGACCATCGAGGAGCGCTTCGGCGTGCGCGGCGCCGCGATCACGGCCGTCGACCTCATCAAGGGCCTCGCCATCTACGCGGGGATGACGCCGGTCGCGGTGGAGGGGGCCACCGGCCTCTACGACACCAACTACGAAGGGAAGGCCCAGGCCGCCCTCGAGGCGCTCGAGGCGCTCGACTTCGTCTACATCCACGTCGAGGCCGCCGACGAGGCCGGGCACGAGCGCGACCTCGAGCTCAAGATCCGCTGCATCGAGGACCTGGACCGCCGCCTGATCGGGCCCGTCCTGGAAGGGCTCATGCGCAAGGGCTGGGAGAGCACCGTTGCGGTCCTCCCCGACCACCCGACCCCCATCGCCACCGGCAACCACACCCGCGAGCCGGTGCCGGTCGCCATCCGCTCCCCGCGCCTCGCGCCCGACGCCGTCACCCGCTTCGACGAGGAGAGCGTCAAATCGGGCGCCCTCGGCCTGATGAAGGGGGCGCAGTTCATCGAGACCTTCTTCGGAGCGGGGAAATCCTGACCCAGCATCACCCGTGCCGGTCGATGTTCACCGCAGCTTCCATCGAGGCAAAAAACTCTTCCTGTGGTTTGCTCCGCCCGCGACGGATATCCGATTCCCCTTCCGCCATGAGTTGCAGGATGCCGAGAGCCCTACGCATGCTTTGGAAGCTCCCGGGGTCCTGAAGCACCGCCCGGGGCCTTCCATCCTGGGTGATCACGACAGGGCGCCCTGTTCTGTTGACCTGATCGAGCAGCTCGCACGCGTGTGCTTTCAAGTGCTCGATCGGCTTGGTCTCGTCGGTGGTTTTCATGGCTTTTCCCGATCCCGATTCAGGATTTCGGCTCCGAATAGTGGTATTCGTACTTGCCGGTGAGGGAGACCGCCATGCACAAAAACG
>CAZWXG010000050.1:0-3021 GCA_964637825.1 uncultured Acidobacteriota bacterium | reverse complement strand
TCCGAATAGTGGTATTCGTACTTGCCGGTGAGGGAGACCGCCATGCACAAAAACGGCTTGCGGAATTTCAGGGTCTCCATCGGGCAGTGCCACACCCCCCGGGGGATGACGACGGCGGTGGGCGCCGAAAAGACGTGGTCCTCCTCCTTCCCCTTCTCCCCGATCTTGAAGCTGACCTCCGCGCCCAGGTCCCCGATGTCGCGCGGGTCGGAGCCGATGAAGTAGACCACCTCGTCGTGGTCGTGGACGTGCGGCTCCCGCGACAGCCCCAGCGGCCCCGCCTCGAGCCCGAACGCGTAGATGATGTTGCAGGGGAAGCCGTTGAGCAGGTCGGCGCCGACGGCGAACATCGACATCTCCCCCATCTTCCGGATCGGAAGGGGGACCAGGCATTTGCCGTAGCGCGTCTTCCCGTCGGACGTCTCCCGCGACACGCTCCCGAGGAGCACCCCGGGACCGGCACCCGGGGCGGCCAGCGCCCCGGAAGCGGCCGCCACGGCGCTTCCTGAAGCGATCGCTTTCATGACCTTTCTTCTCGTCATCATGAGCCTGTTCCTCCCATGGCCGTGATCAAAAAATTTCAAGCTCCGAGTGCGCGGCAATATGACCAAAATCGCGGTCATTGTGAAGCAGCTTGACGTTGTACTCCATGGCTACGGCGGCGATCATGCAATCCACCGGTTTTCGAATGGTAACACCCTTCTTGCGCAGGAATCGGTACATCTCGGCCGCCTGTACAAATGTCTCGCGACGCATGGGCAGGAAGATGAGATCGCCGAGATACGCCCGGGTTTTTGCATAAGCGGCATCGGATCGAATACCCTGAAGCACTTCAGCGAGGACAAGCCCGCAGAGACAAAGATCCTCCTCATTCTCGATCAATTCCTCCAGCAACAGGACGTGAGTCTCTCTGCGGCCGGCAAAGAAGTCGATCCAGACGGTGGTATCGACCAACACCATCATTCACGAGCCTCCCGCCACCCGGAGAGATCCCCGTCCCACGCCACCGTGCCCTTGAGTTCCAGCAGGCGTTTCTGGCGACCGCGCCGACGCACCTCATGGAGCGCATAATCGATCAGGGCACGCCGCGTGCGGATTCCGGTCAATTTTTGGCATTCGTCGGCCAGATCGTCGTCAATCACCACGTTTGTTCTTCCCATTCTACCACCTCGAATCCATGATACACCTATTATAGCAATTTTTTGTGTATTGTGAGGCCGAAAAGGATTCCCTGGACCCGATCCGTCCTTCCTCTGGCTTCGCGAAACGTCTACCCTGCATCCGTGAATGTCTTCCGTTGGATTGCAGGAGGAGGTAACCGCGGAATCCTGTTGCTGAAACCCGCTCTTTGATCCACATTTACTACCTCGCAGCTGGGAGGCATCCGATGTTCAAGAAGTGGTTCCACGCGTGCAGGCCCTGGTCTTTGACCGCCGCCTTCGTCCCGGTCGCGCTCGGCGCCGCCCTCGCCTGGGGCGAGGGAACGCTGGACTGGTGGCTCCTGGCCCTCACCCTGGTGGGCGGCGGCGCCATCCAGATCGGGACCAACTTTTTCAATACCTGGGGCGACTACGTCTCCGGGGTGGATACGCCCGAGTCCGCGAAGAGCGTCGTCGAGCTCGTCCAAAAGGTCTTCACGCCCGGGCAGATCAGGCGCGCGGGCTTCGTCGCCATGGGGATCGCCGCACTGGTCGGCGTCTACTTCGTCGCGCTGCGCGGCTGGCCCATCCTCCTGTTGGGGCTCTTCGGGATCGCCGCCGGCATCAGCTACACCGCCGGGCCATTCCGCTACAAATATACGGGGGTGGGCTCACTCGCGGTCTTCTTCCTGATGGGACCCCTGATGGCATGGGGCTCCTACTACGTACAGACGGGGAGCCATTCCTGGACGTGCGTACTGGCCTCCCTGCCCGTCGGGTTCCTGGTTTCCGCCATCCTGCACGCGAACGACATGCGCGACGTGGAACACGACCGCGCGGCGGGGATCAAGACAGGCGCGCTCTTTCTGGGCAGGCTCTCGCTCGCGCACTTCTTCCTGTTGAACGTCGGCGCCTATGTCGTGCTGGTGTCGCTGGTGGCAACCGGGGTGCTTCCG
Organism: uncultured Acidobacteriota bacterium; assembly: GCA_964637825.1. Lineage (GTDB taxonomy): Bacteria > Acidobacteriota > UBA6911 > UBA6911 > UBA6911 > UBA6911. Next base: position 926 of record CAZWXG010000050.1, on the reverse strand, counting down.
TGGCTCGCCCTGGCCCCGCTCCTGGCGCTGCCCAAGGCCGCGGTGCACCTCGGCGACGCGGTCCGGGGCTGGGCGGGCGAGCACGACCGGCTGGCGCTGCTCGAGCCCAACTCCGGCCGGTTCCACATGACGTTCGGCATGCTGATGGTGCTGGGCGTCTTCTTCCATCCCCTGTTCTGATTCAGCGCGGCCGGCTCTGCCGGCCGCGTGCCCTGACGCCACTTCTTCGCGGAGACACCATGCAGGGACGTCGAATCGACACGCGCGCGGTCCTCTTCACCATCGCGCTGGCAACGGTCTTCTGGCACCTCACCTTCTCGGTGAAGCTCCTCAACTTCTGGCTCTCCATGAGCATCGCGGCGGTGACCCTCGCGCTGCTGGCGTTCTGGTTCGGGGGCATGCCGTTCAAGCGCGAGGAGTTGACCCTGCGCGCGTTCGCCATCGGCGTCGCATCGGCGGTTGTGCTCTACGGTATCTTCTGGATGGGCCACCTGATATCGGGCCTGCTGTTCGACTTTGCCCGACCGCAGGTCTCCTCGATCTACGACATCCGCAGCCAGGGACAGGGGCTCGTCATCGCGCTGGTGCTCGTCTTCGTCACGAGCCCGGGCGAGGAGCTGTTCTGGCGCAACTTCCTGCAGAAGTGGGCCATGCAGCGGCTCGGGCCGGCCCGGGGCTGGGTGCTCGGCTCAGTCATCTACGGGGCGGTGCACATCAGTTCGGGCAACTTCATGCTCACCATGGCCGCGCTCATCGCCGGCCTTTTCTGGGGCTACATCTACTGGCGCGAGAAGAGCGTGGTGCCGGGGATCATCTCTCACGCGGTGTGGACCGTCGCCATCTTCGTGCTGTTCCCGATGATGTAGACGCCGTCGCCCGGGGCCGGCAACGCGGGGTCCGGCCGATCCCGATATCGGACAGATTCG
>CAZWXG010000049.1:15232-16661 GCA_964637825.1 uncultured Acidobacteriota bacterium | reverse complement strand
TCGTCGATCCCCGCGATGGTGTTGACCACCTCCTCGATCGGCTTGGTGATCTGGGTCTCCACCTCCTCGGCGCTCGCCCCCGGGAGGTTGGTCTGCACGAACACCACCGGGGCGTCGGTCTTCGGCATGAGATCGAGCCCGAGCTGGCGGTAGGACGCGATCCCGAGGACCACGATGGCGGCCGACATCATGAAGGCGAATACCGGGCGCCGGATGCTGACATCGGCCAGTTTCATCGGCTTTCCTCCCGCCTGTTTTCCGTGAGCGGGGAGGCGGCCGGGGCGGTTCCGAGGACCCTGACCGGGACCCCGGTGGCCAGCATGGTGAGGTTGCTGGCCGCCAGCACCTCGTCGCCGCGGAGCCCTTCCACCACCTCCACCAGCTCTCCCGACCTGGCCCCCAGGACCACCGCCTGCTGCCGCGCTTTCCCCGCCTCGACGACGTAGACGTTGGAGATCCCGGCCAGCGTCGAGATGGCGTATTCGGGGATGGCCGGCACGCCCTCATCCTGGTGGGTGAAGATCACCCCCTGGGCGAAGAAGCCGGGCTTGAGCTGACGGTGGCTGTTGTCGACGAGGACCTCGATGGCGAAGGTGCGGGTGGCCTGGTCCACCGACGGGCTGATGTGGGCCACACGGGCCGGGAATTTCTTCCCGGGGGACGATTCGACGGCGAACTCCACCGGCAGCCCCGGGCGGACGGTCCCGGCGTAGCGCTCCTGGACCGCGGTCTCGAGCTTGAGGGGGTTCATTTTCACGATGGAGACCACCGGGGTGTTTTCGCGGATGAATTCCCCCTGGTTGACGAGGCGCTCCGAAATCTGCCCCGGGATGGAAGCCCGGATCTGGCTGTCGTTGAGCTTCTTCTCGGCCAGTTCGACCGCGTGCCGGCGCTCCTCGAGCGTCGCCCTGAGGCTCTGGACGTTTTCGAGCGCCGTCCGGTAGCCGGCCTCGGTCACCTTGACCCGGGTTTCGGCGGTGTCCAGGTCCGCCTGCGGCAGCAGGTTCTGCTCCCGCAGCCTCTGGGCCCGGCGCAGCTGCGCCAGCGCGTCGTCGCGGTTGGCCATGGCCAGGCGGACGGACGAAATCTGCTCGTTGGCGGGGGGCTCGGTCACCTTCGCCCCGTCGATGCCGAGCTGGGCCTCGGTCTGCCTCAGCTGGCTGCGCGCCCGCTCCAAGGCCAGGTCGAGTTCGCGGGTGTCGAGACGGACCAGGACCTGGCCGGCGGCCACCTCCTGTCCCAGCTCCACCAGCACCTGGCGCACCACTCCGGCGACCTCGCTGCTGACCCTGGCCTGGTCCGAGGCGACCAGGGAACCCGACACCTGCACCTCCCGCCGCAGGGAGATCTTCCGGACCCGGGTGGTCTGCACCGAGACCTCGGCCATGGCACCGGGTCCGCCCGGGCCCTTCTTGCCCGGACCCGCCGC
>CAZWXG010000049.1:0-15132 GCA_964637825.1 uncultured Acidobacteriota bacterium | reverse complement strand
GTCCTCGTCTTTTCCATAAGAGTGCACATCGCGGCGACACTTCCAGCCGCGCCATCGCATAATACTACGCACGGAGCGGCCGGTTGTTTAGGGGTTTTTGCGCCGCCGGCCGAGGTTTTTCCGGCTTGTTTCCCGACAGGGGATGCCGTAAGATGATTTTTTTGGCCGTAAAGCCATGACGGGCCCCGGGCCCTGTGCAATGCAACCCTCGAACCATGTCAGGTCCGGAAGGAAGCAGCATTAAGAGGATTCCTGCATGTGCAACGGGATCCCCGGGGTCCGACCCTTCTTCCTATGCAATATCAGGTCCTGGCTCTCAAGTGGCGCCCCCAGAATTTTCATGAACTGGTCGGGCAGGAGTACGTTTCCCGCACGCTGACCAACGCGCTCCAGAGCGGACGGATCGCGCACGCCTTTCTCTTCTCCGGCCCGCGCGGCAGCGGCAAGACCTCGACCGCGCGCCTCCTGGCCAAGGCGCTCAATTGCCACGAGGGCAAACCGGGGGAGCCGTGCGGGCGGTGCGTGGCCTGCACGGAGATCGCCGCCGGCGGCTGCATGGACGTGCTCGAGATCGACGCGGCCTCCAACCGGGGTATCGACGAGATCCGGGAACTGCGGGAGAAGGCGCGCTACAACCCGGCGCGGGACCGGCACAAGATCTTCATCATCGACGAAGTCCACATGCTCACCACGGAGGCCTTCAACGCGCTGCTGAAGACGCTGGAAGAGCCGCCGCCCCACGTGGTGTTCATCCTGGCCACCACGGAGTTCCACAAGATCCCGGCCACCATCCTTTCCCGCTGCCAGCAGTACAGCTTCAAGCTCATCCAGTATCCCCTCATCCTGGACCGGCTGCGCAAGATCGCGGAGGCGGAGGGGATCCGGATCAGCGACCCCGCCCTGGAACAGGTGGTCTTTTCGAGCGGGGGAAGCATGCGGGACGCCATGTCGGCGCTCGACCAGGTGATCGCCTTCAGCGGGAGCGAGGTACGGGACGAGGACGTTTCGACCCTCCTCGGCCTGGTGGAGCCCCAGGTCCTCGCCGGGACGGCGCGGGCCATCGCGGAGCACGACCTCGCCGCCCTGTTCCGGACGGTGGCCGAACTGGTGGAAGCGGGGCAGGACCTGAACAATTTCTGCCGCCGCCTCTCGGGCCATTTCCGCAATCTCATGGTCCTGAAGGCGGGGATCTCCGACCCCGCCCTGCTCGGCATCCCCGAAAGCGTTCTTCCCGATCTCCGCGCCCAGGCCGAGCTCTTTTCCCGCGAAGACCTGTTGCGCCTCTTCGACGCCTTTCAGAGGGTCGAGACCGGGATGAAGTACGCCACCCAGGTGCGCTTTCAGCTCGAGATGGGGCTCGTCGAAATGGCCCACATCGCCCGGCTGCGTCCCCTGGAGGAGCTGGTGGCCGAATTCTCCTCCTACGCCGATGACGAACCGCCCCGGGGCCCCGGCGGCGGGGGCGGATCGCCGGCGCCGCGGGTTGCGACGGAGCAGGCGGCCGGGCAGCCGGCCCCGGCGCGGCGGGAGCCCCTGGAGCGGTCCCCGGCCGGGCGGCCGGCGCCTCGAAAAAAACCTGAAGCCCCCGCCCCCGCGCCCGCACGCCCCCGCACGGGCGGAGACGCCCGGGACCTCCTCGACCGCATCGCCACGGCCCTCGGCCGGGAAGCGCTCGAATCCCTGCTGCAGTCCTTTGCCGGCGCCGGACTCGAGGGGGACCGGCTGGTCCTGGATCCGGGGGAGGCGGGCGAGTTCGTCCGGCACCAGGTCGCGCGCAACCTGGAGGCCATCGCCGAGGCGGCGGCCGCCGTGGTGGGGCGCAAGGTCAGGGTCACGGTCGAAGGGGCGGGAGTCGAAGCGGGACGGAACGAGGGCGCCGCCGCGCCCCCGCCCCCGCAGGCGGAGGCGGTGTCCCCCGCCGGGGACGTCCTCGAGCGGGCCCGGCGCGAGCCGGTGGTCCGGTCGTTCCTGGATGCCTTCCCCGGGCCGGTGAAGGCGGAAAAGATGGACGAATGAGCGATTACGCGGAGCCTATCGAAAAGCTGATCGACGAATTCCGCAAGCTTCCGGGAATCGGCCCGAAGAGCGCCGAGCGGCTGGCCTACAGCGTGCTGCGCCGGCCCCGGGAGGACGCCGAGCGGTTGAGCCGCGCCATCCTGGAGGTGAAGGACAAGATCCGCTCCTGTTCCCGCTGCAACAATTTCTCCGACCTGGACCCCTGCGCCTACTGCCGCAGCGGCTCCCGGTCCGGGGAGACCATCTGCGTCGTGGAGGAGCCGGGCGACATCATCGCGGTGGAGAGAACCCGGGAATACCGCGGGCGGTACCACGTGCTGCACGGCGCGCTCTCCCCCATCAACGGCGTCGGGCCCGAAGACCTGCGGATCCGGAACCTGCTGGAACGGTTGCGGGAAGGGGAAGTGAAGGAGATCATCCTGGCGACCAACCCCAACGTGGAAGGGGAGGCGACGGCCCTCTACCTCGCCAAGCTGCTCAAGCCGATCGGGGTCAGGGTCAGCCGCCTGGCCCTGGGGCTGCCGGTCGGGAGCGACCTCGAGTACGCCGACGAGGTCACCATGTCCAAGGCCCTCGAGCACCGGCACGAATTGTGACCGCCTAGCGCGCCCCCTCGATCCACACCTCGCCGTCGGTGTAGAACTCCTTCTTCCAGATGGGGACGATCTCCTTGATCGTGTCGATGGCGAAGCGGCAGGCCTCGAAGGCCGCGCCGCGATGGGCCGACGCCACCACGATGACGGTGCTCGCCTCGCCGATCTCCATATGCCCCAGCCGGTGCACGATGGCGATGTCGCGGATGTCGAAACGGCTCCGGGCCATCGCCCCGACCTCCTCGAGTTTTTTCAGCGCCATCGATTCGTAGGCTTCGTATTCCAGGAAACGGACCGCTTTGTCCCGCGCGTTGTCGCGCACGATCCCCTCGAAGACGACCAGGGCGCCGTCCTCGGGCCGCTGAAGGCTCCGGGAGATCCGGGCGGTGTCGATGGGCTCCCGCGTGAGACCGAACATGCTACCCTCCACTGACCGGCGGAAAGAACGCGACCTCGTCCCCGTCCCGGACCGGTGAGGAGGGCCGGGCGAATTCGGAATTCAGCGCCAGCAGGACCGAGGAGCGGTACGACTCCAGGGCGGGGCATTCCCCGGCGCACCGGTCGAAGACCGAGATCACGTCGGTGATCCCGGTCGCCTCCACGGTCTTCTCCCGGGTGCCCGCCGCATCCGCCATCGAGGCGAAAAACAGAACCTTGATGCTCATCAGTACAGTTTAACCAGAAGCGAGCAGATTTCGTCAATCGTTCTTTTGACGCGCTCGGTGGCGGTCACCCGGTTGGCGAAGATGCTGAAGATCAGGTTCCGCCCCGATTGCGTGGTGATGTAGCCGCTCAGGGTCGTGACCCCGCTGAGCGTCCCGGTCTTGGCGTGGATCGAACCCTTGACCTCCAGGGCGGAAAGGCGGTTTTTCAGGGTCCCGTCGGTGCCGCTGACGGCCAGGGTATTGTAGAAGAGTCCGAAATAGGGGCGGCCGAGCAGGAATTCCAGCAGGGAGGTCTGGAAGCGCGGGGTCAGCAGGTTCTCCCGCGACAGTCCGCACCCGTCGTCGAGCCGTATCTTTTCGCTGTCGATCCCGGCCTCGACCAGGAACTCGTTGACCACCTCGAGCCCGGCCTCGTTCGTCCCGCGTCCCCGGAACTCCGCTCCCAGGGTCCGGAGCAGCATCTCCGCGTGCAGGTTCTGGCTCCGCTTGTTGATGATTTCGAGCGCGCGCACCAGCGGGGCGGACCGGTGTTCGGCCAGCAGGGTCCAGCTGTCGCGCCCGGGGTCCCCCCCTTGCCCCTGGTGAAGGCTCCCGACCTCCCCGCGGACGGAAATGCCGCGGCGCTCGAGTTCTTCCTTGAATACGGCGGCGGTGGTTTCCGCGGGGTTTTCCAGCACGAGGTGCTGCCGGAAGGAGCGCGTGGAGGGAAGGGTCCCGGTGATCACGATCGTGTGGGTGTCTTCCTCGAGCCGTGCCTTGATCGTCAGTTTCGCCTTCCGGCTCCCGGTGACGGCCCGGTTGCGGATGCGGAAATGGGAGGTCCCGGGCTCGATGCCCACGATGACGGGCTTCTTGGTTTTCGACGGCCGGGCCGTGACCCAGACGACGTTGTTGTTGATGCTCAGGGCGTTGACCGGCGCGCCGTACCGCGTCTTGAGTTCCCTGGCCGTCCACCCCTTTCCGCCGGCGTGCGCGGCGAAATAGCCGTCGTCGCCGATCACGTCCCCGCGCACCTCCCGGATGCCCATGGCATGCAGTCGATCGGCGAGGTTCCCCAGGGCAGGTTTCGACTCGGCTTCGCCCTGCGTGTCCGCCAGGTTGGGGTCCCCGCGGCCCACCAGGACCAGGTCGCCGGATACGCAACCGTCGTCGCCCACCGGTCCGCTCGCGTATACCCCGGTGCGGTAACGGAACCCGGGTCCCAGCTTTTCCACGGCCGCGGCGGTGGTGACCACCTTGAGGACCGAGGCGGGAAGGAAGGGCTTGTCCGGGTTGACCTCCACCAGGACCTTGTTGTCGGTGGGGTCCATGATGCTGATCCCCCACTGCGCCGAGCGGGCGCCGGGACGCTTCAGAACCTGGGCGATTTTTGCCTGGATGGTCTCCAGCCCGTCCGCCCGGGCCTCGGCGGCAAGGAAGGGGGCGAGGAGGACGGCTGCGGCAAAGAGGAGACCCGGTCTGCGAAAATGGCGTACCAAGCTGAAAACCTTTCTTTCCGGTTGCGGGGGACGAGGGGACTCCGTCTCCATATCGGCAGGGGGACACGTCCGCTTTACACCGCGGCGCATCATAGCACAGGAAAAATGATCCGTTCAATTTCCCCGGGGCCTTTTCATCCGCCCGCCGGCATTTTCAGCACCTCGGACCGGTCCGGGCAGAGCTCGAGCAGTTGCCGCACCGACCGATGCAGCACGGGGTGCTCGAGCAGGGGGGCGATTTCCGCCAGCGGCTCCAGGACAAACCTGCGGTCCTGCAGGCGAGGGTGGGGAAGGGTCAGGCCCGGCTCGTCGATGACGAGGTCCCCGTAGAACAGGATATCGAGATCGAGCGTCCGGGGCGCGTTGGGGAAAGGGCGCACCCTCCCCTGGGCGAGTTCCACGCTCTGGCAGAACGCGAGCAGCTGCCCCGGCGCGAGCCGGGTCTCGAGCCCCAGGGCCAGGTTCAAAAACCAGGCCTGGTCCCTGTTCCCGACCGGCTCGGTCTCGTAGCAGGAGGAGACGCCGACGATGCGCCCGCAGGCTTCGAGCGCCGCGATGGCGCGACTGAGCTGGGCCCGCCGGTCTCCCAGGTTGGAGCCGGCCGAAATCCAGGCCGTATTCATGGTGACCCCCTTTCCCGGGCGCGCCGGACTCAGAAGATGCCTTCCGGCTCCCTCATGTTGCCGAAGTGTCCGATCCCCTTGAGGGTGAAGGAGAAGGAGAGCCGGGATTCGGTCCGGATGCCGAGATCGTACTGGTTGAACCCCAGGCCCAGGCCGCAGCAGTCCCAGGCGTAACCCACCCGGATGTTGCTGTTGAGCCATTGGCCCGACTGCAGGTCGCGGCTGGCGGTCAAACGGGAGTTGAAGCCGCGCTCCGGGGAGCCGAACTCGACCTGCGCCTGGAGATGGTTGCCCGAGAGGAACGCCCCCCCGCGCGGGTTGATGTAAACATAGGTGCCGGACAGGGACACCGGTCCCTGCCGCCATTCGGTGGCCAGACTCACGTTGCTCCAGCTCCCGCGCCGGGTGTCGAAATCGGCGCGGACGTCGTTGTGGATCCCCTGCCGGGGGGTGAACTGCAGGATGGCGCTGAGGGGGGCGAAGTTGGCCGATGCCGTCGACCGGTAGAACCCGGTGGCGGTGTCGAGCGGGGAGAAGGCGTTCGCTTCCCCCTCCCGGAAGGCCCCGCCGAAAGTCGGGTCGAAGTAGTACTTCTGCACGAGGCCCAGGGAGAGGATTTCGGCGCTCCCCCCCTCCCCGGCCGGCGCGCCCCGGTAGAGCCGGTGGACCATCCCGTATTCGAGTTCGTTGGTGTCGGCGATCGCATCCTCGGCGTCGAACCGGATGGTTTCGCCGAGGCGGCTCACCCCGTGGATCCTGCGCCAGGTGAAGAAGGGCTCGATCGTGTGGCGGATCCCGCCCGTCCCCTTCCGGGAGAAGGTCCGCTCGAGCACCGGCGTCCTCACGTCGATCTCGAGGTCGAGGTAGCTCCGGTGCAGCCCCCGGTTGTCCACCCCGCCGGGGGCGTCCGCGGAGACCCGCGCGCTGTACCAGGTTTCGCGGACCCCCACCGAAGGGGCCAGCGAGAAGCCCTTCCACGAGGGGATGCGCGCCGTGATCCGGGGGAAGAGGTCCATGCGCTGGACGATGCCCCCGGTCTCCAGGAGGCTGTCCAGGCGCGACAGCCCCTCGAGCGAGGAGCGGAAGCTGAGGACGAAGGGGGAGCGCCCCAGCGGGGTGCCGAGCGACAGGAATTGCAGCGACGGGATGCGGCGCACCACCACCGACTCCCCCGGAAAGGTCACCGCCTCGCGGCTGAACACGATGTTGGTGGAGAGGCTCTGGTGATTGCGGCTCAGGAAGCCCTGGGCCTTTTCCATCGGGATGGTCGCCGTACGGAGGTTTTCCGAAAAAGCCTGGCGGAAGGTGAAGCTGGAGCTGATGTTGGCCCTGACGACGGCCCTCCAGTCCTCCCCGAGCCACGATTCCCCGTCGATGTCCAGCTGGGCCCCCCCCTGGTCCAGCCGGTCGCGGATGCCGTAGCCCCGGAGCTCCAGCCTGGTTTTCGGGTTCGGCCGCGCCCGGAACTCCGCCCCCAGCGCGAGTCCCCGCAGGCTGAAGTAATCGCCGTAGACCAGCAGGTCGGCGCTTCTCCCCAGGGTCTGGTAGTACCCCTCGCTGAAGACGCGCCCCTTGGAGGTCGAGTTGCCGGTGTGGAAGGGGAGAAACCCGCTCGAGCGTTCCTTCATCCCGACCGGGAGCACGACGTAGGGCAGGTACAGTACCGGAACCCCCTTGATCCGGAAGACGGCGTTCTGCATGCGGGCGGTCCGGTCCACCCGGATGTCGGTCCGGGCCGCCGTGAAGCGCCACTTGGGATTCTCCTCCAGGCAGGTGGTCGCCCCCCCCTCCTCGACCCGGTAGGTGTCCGGTCCGGTCTTGAGGATCCGGCGGCCGGAGATCATGAACTCCCGGTCGGTGAACCCGGTGGCATCGTAAAAGGCCCCGGTCTGGGTAGCGAAATTGAATTCGGCGCGCGAGGAGGTGAGCCATTGCCGGTCCCCGTCCTGGCTGAAGCGCGTGTTCCCGGAGATGAACCCCTCGCGGGTGGCTTCGTCGTACACCGCCTCGTCCCCGGTCACGACGATGTCGCGGAAGGCGATGTGCACGCGCCCGGCGGCACGGTGCAGCGATTTCGACTTTTCCTGGGTGTCGGAGCTGAGGACCACGGTGCCGTCGCGGTAGCGGATTTCGGTCCGCACCCGTCCCGGGCGGTCCCCCGGCCCGGTCTGCGCGGTCGCGGCCAGAACGCACGCCGCGCAGAGCGCCACCGCAAGGAGGGCCCGAATCCCCCCGCCGGCGTTCACTGCTCCGAGCCCTCGTCTCATTCCGTTTCTTTCCGGGAAGCGCGCCGGCCCGACCGCCGACCGCCGATTTATGCTATCCTAAACCTTTCTCAATAATCCAGGGGAAGGCGCATGCGTACCGTCGTCAAGTTAGGCACCTCCACTCTCACCCGGGGGACCCCCTGCCTCTCCTCCCCCCTCGTCGTCGACCTGGCCCGGCAGATCGCCCGGCTGCAGGGTGAGGGGGAGGAGATCCTGCTGGTCTCCTCGGGCGCCATCGCCGCGGGGAGGGAGCGGCTCGGTTTTCCCGACCTGCCCAAGGACATCCCGGTCAAGCAGATGCTGGCCGCCGTGGGGCAGCCGCGCCTCATGGCTTTTTACGAACAGGTCTTCGGCCTGTACGGGCTGACGGTGGCGCAGATCCTGCTGACGCGGCGCGACCTCTCGAGCCGGCGGGGCTACCTGAACGCGCGTAACGCCCTGCTGGCCCTGCTCGGCCGCGGGGCCCTCCCGATCATCAACGAGAACGACACGGTGGCCACCGAGGAGATCCGGGTGGGGGACAACGACAACCTGTCCGCGCTGGTGGCCAACCTGGTGGACGCCGACCGGCTGGTGCTGCTGACGGACCAGGCGGGGTTGTTCACCGCCGACCCGCGGAACGATCCGGGGGCGCGGCTGGTGGAGGAGATCTCCGGCCCCGAAATCGGGCCCGAACTCTGGCGCGCGGCCGGCGGGAGCGGGTGCGGGCTGGGCACCGGGGGGATGGCGACGAAGCTCATGGCGGCCGACCTGGCCCGGCGCTCGGGCGCGGGCTGCGTCATCGCTGCGGGGTCCGAGCCCGACATCCTCCTGCGCATCGCCCGGGGGGAGAAGCTGGGGACGCGGATTCTTCCCGCGGCCTCGGCGGTCGAAAGCCGCAAGCGCTACATCCTGTCGGGCAGCCAGTCCCCGGGGAAGCTGACGGTGGACGCGGGGGCGGCCCGCGCGCTCGCCCGGGGGGGGAGCCTGCTCCCCGTCGGGGTGACCGCGGTCGAGGGCTCCTTCGAACGCGGGGACACCGTCCGCGTGACGCTGCCCGGCGGGCGCGAGATCGCGCGCGGGATCGTCAACTACGACGGCCGGGACCTCGCGCGCATCCTCCGTTCCCCTTCGGACGCGATCGAGTCGATCCTCGGGTACCGCTTCGGGGACGAGGTGATCCATCACAACGACATGGTTCTGATCTCCACGATCCCGCAGGAGGGGCTATGATGAGGGAAATGGGGCGGAAGGCGCGCGCGGCGGCGAGGGTCATGGCCACCCTGCCGACGGAGGCGCGAAACCGGGCGCTCGACGCGCTGGCCCGGATGCTCGAGGAGTCCCGCGCTGGCGTCCTGGAGGCGAACCGGCGGGACGTGGCGCTCGCCCGCGCCGCGGGCCTCGACGGCGCCCTGATCGACCGTTTGACGCTCGACGGGGCGCGCCTGGGGGCGCTCGCGCTCGACGTGCGCGCACTCGAACGCCTGCCCGACCCGGTCGGGGAGCGGTTCGACGCGACGGTCCTCCCCAACGGGCTCCGGCTCTGCCGGCAGCGGGTGCCCCTGGGGGTCCTGGGCGTCATCTACGAATCCCGGCCCAACGTGACGATCGACGTTTCCGCGCTCTCGATCAAGACGGGCAACAGCGTGATCCTGCGCGGCGGGAAGGAGACGATCCACTCGAACCGGGCGCTGGCGGCGCTGGTGCGGGCGGCCCTCGGGCGGAGCGGCCTGCCGGAGGATGCGGTGCAGCTGGTCGGGGACCCCGACCGTGCGCGCGTCCTGGAACTGCTCGATCTCGGCGACCTGGTCGACGTCATCATCCCCAGGGGCGGGGAAAGCCTCCACCGTTTCTGCCGCGAGCACAGCCGGATTCCCGTCATCACGGGCGGGATCGGCGTCTGCCACATCTTTGTCGACGCCTCGGCCGACATCGAAAGGGCGATCGGCGTCATTCACAACGCGAAGACGCAGCGCCCCTCGGTCTGCAACGCCCTGGACACCGTGCTGGTGCACCGCGCCGTGGCGGCCGGGGCGCTCCCCCGCATCGTGGAGGCCCTGGCCCCGGCAGGGGTCGTCTTCCGGGCGGACCCCGCGGCGCTCGAGTGCCTCGCCGGCCGGGACGCGGTCCGGGCGGCGGGACCGGCGGATTTCGACACCGAGTGGATGGCCCTGGTCCTGGGGCTGAAGGTCGTCCGGGATATCGACGAGGCGATCGCGCACACCAACGCCCACAGCATGGGGCATTCCGACTCGATCCTGACATCGGACCGGGCCAACGCGGAGCGCTGGATCCGCGAGGTGGACTCGGCTGCGGTGTACGTCAACGCTTCCACCCGCTTTACCGACGGGGGGCAGTTCGGCCTCGGGGCCGAGGTCGCCATCTCCACCCAGCGGCTGCACGCCCGCGGCCCGATGGGGCTGCGCGAGCTGACGACCTACAAGTGGGTGGGCGAGGGGGACTACCACACGCGGGCCTAATCCCCGGTTTCCGCCTCCAGGAGCCCGGCGTGGCGGTGGAGCTCCGCGAAGACGCGGAACTGCACCAGGGCGCGCGACCGGTTGAGATCGGGGGGGTCGGCGGGCCGGAGACGGAAGTAACGGTCCCCCCGCACGTAATCGGCGAGAAAACGCACCCCCAGTTCCAGCGCCATGATCGCGGGGGCGGCGGCCATCAGCGCCGTCTCCCCCGCGGCCAGGGGGCGCGCCCGCCCGAGGAAGCCGCGCGCGGCGGCCCGGAACAGAGCGGGGTCGATGCGGATTTTTTCGGCATCGGTCTCCCTCTCCCCCGCGATGTTGACCAGGGAGCGCACCAGGTCCCCCCAGTCGCTGAGCCAGGTGTGGGGCATGATGGTGTCGAGGTCGACCAGGGCGCGGACCCTTCCCGTGGCCGCGTCGAACAGGAAATTCTCGAGCTTGGTGTCCCCGTGGACCGCCGTCCGTTGCAGCCTCCCCTCGGCCAGGCCCCGGCAGAGGGTGAGCGCGAAGTCGCGATATCCGGCCGCCAGCGCCGAGAGCTTGCGGACGCCGGCGTCCGCGCGGCGGCGCTCGAATTCCCCGGGCGCGAGGTGGACGACGAAATCGTGTTCGGTGTCCGCCGCCAGGGAGGCGTCTTCGGGAAGGAAGGGGGCGGCGGCCGCCGCCGTCCGGTTCCCGGCCAGGACGGAGTGCAGCTGGGCGTAATAGAGGGCGGTGTCCCGGTAACCGGGCAGAGGGGTCCGCAGGCGGCCCGGGTCGAGGTCCGCCGTCAGCAGGCCGAACAGGGCGAGTCCCCGCCCCGCCTCGGCCGCCACCCGCAGGCGCGTTTCCCTGTCGGGGATTTCGCCGAGGCTGCGCCAGCAGCGCGTGTCCCTGAGGTAGCCCATCATGCGCCAGCAGTGCGCGCCGTCCTCCCCGGGAATGACCAGGCAGGGGCGTCCCTCCACGGTCGGGACCAGCTTCAAAACCTCCCATGCGCGGAGGTCCGGGTCCTCGAGCCGGGCCAGGGCCCGCCGCTGGGCTTCCAGGCAGAGGGTCATGGCCTCGATCACCCCCTCCGGGTGTCGGAAGACCGCGGGGTTGAGCATCTGCAGCAGGTAAGGGTCGGGGTTTTCCCGGGCGCCGGACAGCACCAGGTAGGAGTGCTGGTTGATGTTCCCCTTGCCGGAGAACTCGAACGCCTCGAGGGGGCCGGGGAGGGCGAAGCGGGAGGCGATGGTCTGGATCCGCGCCTGTGCACGCTCCGCGGCGGCGATGCCGCGGGGACCCGATGGATGGTGGAAACGTCCGGTCATGGCGCCACCCAGTCTATCACCAGGGGGACCGTTTCGGGACCGGGTATTCCCTCGTTCCGCAATATGGCGTATACTGGAACATCCTTCGAACCACAGCTCCTGGTTCGGCAGCATCCAGCCGGCCGCCCGATGCGCTCATGCCCTGGGCGGGCGAACATTAACTCGGAGGAACCGCCATGTCCATCAAAGTCGCTATCAACGGGTTCGGCCGCATCGGCAGAAACCTGGTCCGCTGCTGCATCAACGATCCCCGGGTCGAAATCGTGGGGATCAACGACATCACCAACGCCGAGGTCATGACCCACCTCCTGAAATACGACTCGGTCCTGGGCCGCTTCGGCGAGAAGGTGGAGCTGGACGGGAACCGCCTGCTCATCAACGGCAGGCCGATCCGGATGTTCAGCGAACGGGACCCGGGCAATATCGACTGGAGCTCGGTCGGCGCCCAGGCGGTCGTGGAATCGACGGGGCTGTTCCGGGACGCGGAAAAGGCGAAGGCCCACCTGAAGGGGACGGTGAAGAAGGTGGTCATCTCGGCGCCCGGGAAGAACGTCGACGGGACCTTCTGCTTCGGCGTCAACACCGACACCTACGACCCGGCCCGGCATCACATCGTCTCCAACGCCTCCTGCACCACCAACTGCCTGGCCCCGGTGGCCAAGGTGCTCGATGACCGGTTCGGGATCGAAACCGGCTTCATGACCACGATCCACAGCTACACGAACGATCAGAACCTGCTGGACCTGCAGCACAAGGACCTGCGGCGCGCCCGCGCCGCGGCCGTGAACATGGTGCCCAGCACCACCGGCGCGGCCAAGGCGATCGGCCTGGTCCTGCCCGCGCTCGAGGGGAAACTGGACGGCCTCTCCATCCGGGTGCCGACCCCCAACGTCTCGCTGGTCGACCTGGTGGTCACCGTCCGCGCCCGGACGACGCGGGAGGAGGTGAACCAGGCGTTCAGGGAGGCGGCCGACGGCGCCCTGAAGGGGATCCTGGGCTATTCCGAGGAGCCCCTGGTCTCCACCGATTACATGCAGAACTCCTGTTCGGGTACGGTGGACTCCCTGGAAACGAAGGTCATGGGGAGCCTGGTCAAGGCCCTCGCCTGGTACGACAACGAGTGGGGCTATTCCTGCCGGCTGCGGGACCTGGTGACCTTCATCCTCAAATAGGCGCGATCCGCCGGGGCCGGCGGACCGACCGGCCCTTCTGCCCGGGAAGGGGTGCGGCTGTGGCAAAGCTTACGTTGGAGGACCTGGACCTCGAAGGGAAACGCGTCTTCGTGCGGGTCGATTTCAATGTCCCCGTCAGCGACGCGAAGGTGGTCGACGACCTGCGGATCCGCGAGGCGCTCCCGACGATCCGGCACTGCCTGGATCGGGGGGCCCTCGTGGTGCTGGCCTCCCACCTGGGACGGCCGAAAGGGAAGCCCCGGCCCGAATTTTCCCTGGCCCCGGTCGCCCGGAGGCTGGAAGAACTCCTGGGCCGGAGCGTGCGGTTCGCCGCCGACTGCGTCGGCCCGGAGGCGGCGCGGGCCGTGGAGGCCTCCCGCCCCGGCGAGGTGGTGCTGCTGGAGAACCTCCGCTTTCACCCCGGCGAGGAAGCGGGCGACCCCGAATTCGCCCGGGAGCTCGCGGCCCGCACCCCCCTGTACATCAATGACGCCTTCGGGTGCGCCCACCGGGCCCACGCCTCGGTCACGGCCATCACCCGGCATGTCGAGCGGGCCGCCGCGGGCTTCCTGATGGAGAAGGAACTCCGTTACCTGGGCGGGGCGCTCGAGGCCCCCGACCGCCCCTTCGTCGCCATCCTGGGCGGGGCCAAGATCTCCGACAAGATCGACGTCATCGACAACCTGCTGGGAAAGGTGGACCGCCTGCTGGTCGGGGGCGCCATGATGTTCACCTTCCTCAAGAGCCAGGGGAAGCGGATCGGCCGGTCGCTGTGCGAGGAGGACAAGCTCGACCTGGCGCGCGCCCTCATGGGGCGCGCGGGGGAAGGGCGCCTGATGCTCCCCGTCGACGCGATCGCGAGCGGCGGGATCGAGGACGCATCGGGGGCGCACGCGGTCCCGGCCGGGGAGATCCCGGACGGTGAGATGGGGCTCGACATCGGCCCGCGGACCACGGCCGCCTACGCGGAGGTCATCCGCTCGGCCCGGACCATCGTCTGGAACGGCCCCATGGGGGTCTTCGAGCGGGACGCCTTCGCTTCCGGCACCCTCGGCCTGGCGCGGGCGGTGGCCGATTCCGGTGCGGTGTCGATCGTGGGCGGGGGGGACTCCGCCGCCGCCGTGGCCAAGGCGGGGGTGGCCGACCGCATCACGCACATCTCGACCGGAGGGGGGGCGTCGCTGGAATTTCTGGCCGGGCGGGTGCTCCCCGGGGTCGCCGCCCTCAACGATCGCCAGGGGAGTGGGCGGGCATGAGAACACGCGTCATCGCCGGAAACTGGAAGATGCACAAGACGGTGGCCGAAGGCCGCGCCCTGGCCCGGGCCATCCGGGAGGGGCTCGGCGGGGCGCCCTCCTGCGAGGTGATCCTCGCGCCGCCGTTTACGGCCCTGGGGGCGGTGGGCGCGGAGATCGCCGGGTCGCCCATCCGCCTCGCGGCGCAGAACGTGCACTGGGAAGAGGCCGGCGCCTTCACGGGGGAGATCAGCCCCCGCATGCTCGAGGATGTCGGGTGCCGCGCCGTCCTCATCGGGCATTCGGAACGGAGGCAGTACTTCGGGGAAACCGACCGTACGGTGAACCTCCGGGTGCGCGCGGCGCTCCGTTCGACGCTCGCTCCCATCGTGTGCGTCGGGGAGGGCCTGGCCGACCGGGAATCGGGGCGGCACGAGGACGTAGTGGCGCAACAACTTGCGGGCGGACTGGACGGCTTGACAGCGGAGGACCTCTTGCGTATGATTCTCGCCTACGAACCGGTATGGGCGATTGGGACCGGCCGTACGGCATCACCCGAGACCGCGGAGGAAATGCACGGTTTCATCCGGCGCACGCTTGCCGGGAAGTTCGGGCCCGATGCCGGGAGAGTTCGCATTGTGTATGGCGGCAGCGTCAAGCCGGACAACACGGCGGCACTGATGAGGCAGCCGGATATCGACGGCGCACTGGTCGGCGGGGCGTGCCTGGAAGCCGAAAGCTTCCTCGGCATCATCCGTCAGGAACCCTGAGGTCGGCGGAAAGCAGGAATCGAAGATGCTCTACTATACGATCATAGCGCTGCACGTTCTGGTTTGCCTGATCCTGGTCCTGGTGGTGCTCCTCCAGTCGGGTAAGGGCGCGGATCTCGCGGGCGCATTCGGCGGAGGCGCCACGCAGACCGCGTTCGGCAGCCGCGGCCCCGCCTCCTTCCTTTCGAAGATGACGACGATCGCGGCGGTGGTGTTCATGATCACCAGCGTTTCGCTCTCGATGATGTCGTCGTCCTCCCCGGCCGGGCAATCCAAGTCGATCCTGGAAACGACCGGGGGCGATGCCGCCCAGCCGGCGGGCAGCAAGCCCGCGGCCGCGCCGAAGAGCCAGGAGCCGGCTCCCACTCCGGACCAGATCCGGAAGATGCAGGAAGAGATCCAGACCCGGCAGAAACAGGGTGCCGCGGAGCCTGCCCCCGCGCCCGCGCCGGCGGCACAGCCCGCCGAGTAAGAGTGTGCGGGGCCCCGGGCCCCGTCCAGAGTGCCGAAGTGGTGGAATTGGCAGACACGCCATCTTGAGGGGGTGGTGGGGAAACCCGTG
>CAZWXG010000048.1:6388-17044 GCA_964637825.1 uncultured Acidobacteriota bacterium | reverse complement strand
GGAATGAAAAAGGGTGTGGTAGTGTATCGGAATATGGACAGGGAGAAGGGCGCAACACTCCCGGCCCGATGTTGTGCCCTCAGCGATCGCATGAAAACTCATTTCGTCACTCACAGAGGTAGCCTATGAACACCAGAAAACCGGAGGCCGGCCCGCGGCCGGCGGAAGGACCGCTCGACGTGCTGATCATGGACGACGAGGAGTTGTTCGCGGACGCCTGCCGCCGCACCCTCGAGGAGGCGGGCCTCTGCGTGGCTACGACAGGCACCGGACGGGAAGGACTGGCCCTGGCGCAAGCCCGAAACCCGGGCGTGGTCCTCCTCGACCTGCAACTCCCCGACATGACGGGGGCGGAGGCGCTCGGGGCCCTGTCCCGGCAGGCCCCCGCGTCGGTTGCGGTCGTGGCCTCGGCCCGCGGCACCGTCGAGGCCGCCGTGGAATCGATGAAACTCGGGGCGTTCGATTTCCTCACCAAGCCGTGCGACGGCCGGAAGCTGCTGGAAACGGTGCGCCGCGGCCTGAACCTCAGCACCCTGCGGAAGGAGGCCGCCGCGCCGGGAGGAGCGGCCGCTCCGCTGCCGGACAAGTACGACCTGCTCCTGCAGGGCCTGGACGTGCTGGGGGGGGCCTATTCCATGGGTCTCGAAAAGCGGCAACTGCTCGACGAGCTGTCCTGGCTCGAGAACGAGGCGAAATACCACGCCGAAAGCCTCGGGCAGATCAAGAAGAAGGAGCGCGTGATCCTCGACATCCGCAACGACCTGGCGGAAGCCGACGCCATCATGCGCCGCTACGATTTCCAGAAAAACGCCCTGATCCAGGTGCTGCTCGATGTCCAGGAGAAGTTCCGCTGGCTCCCCCGCCACGTCCTGAACTGGGTCAGCGGCAGGCTCAACATCCCTCTGCGCGAAATCCACACGGTCGCCAATTTCTATGAGGCCTTCAGCCTGGAGCCGCGCGGCCGCCACATCGTGCAGGTCTGCACCGGGACCGCCTGCCACGTGCGCGGCGCCGCCGAGATGCTCACCCGCATCTCGGCCGCCCTCGGCGTGAAGCCGGGCGAAACCGACAGCAGGCAGGCGTTCACGCTCGAAACGGTCCATTGCATCGGATGCTGCGCCCTGGCCCCGGTGGTTCAGATCGACGCGCAGTATTACCGGAACCCTTCCAAGAGCCAGTTCGACAAGATCATCCAATCCCTGGAAAAAGAGGAGGTGGACGCATGTCCCGCATAGAAACCCCTGCCGATCTGGCCGCCCTGAGGGATCGGGCCGTCGCCCGGCGCAATTCCCGGGAGACCTGGCTTGCGGTCTGCGCGGGGACCGGCTGCCGCGCCTACGGCGCCGAAGCCCTGGCGGAATCCCTTGAAAACGAAGTCGAAAAACGCGGGCTCGCGAAGAAGATCGGGGTCCGCAAGACCGGCTGCCACGGCTTCTGCGAACGCGGACCCCTGGTGGTCATTCAGCCTTCGGACGTCTGCCTCCTCGGCGCCCGGCCCAAAAACGTCCCCGCCATCGTCGACAGGCTCGACGGCAAGGATGCCGCGCTCGACGCACTTCTTTACGTGGACGGGGAGAACGGGAAACCCCTCGCCCGGCTGGACGAGATTCCGTTCTACAAGCACCAGCAGCGGGTGGTCCTGGGCGACAACGTGCGGATCGACGCCTCCGACATCCTCGACTACATCGCCGTCGGGGGTTACGCCGCCCTGGCCAAGGCGCTTTCGACCATGACGCCCGAAGCGGTGCTCGGGGAAGTCAAGGAGGCGAAACTGCGCGGCAGGGGGGGCGGGGGGTTCGCCGCGGGGCGGAAATGGGAAACCACCCGCAACGCCCCCGGGGAACCCAAGTACGTCATCGTCAACGCCGACGAGGGGGACCCCGGCGCTTACATGGACCGCAGCATTCTCGAGGGGAACCCCCACGGCGTGCTCGAGGGCCTGATCCTCGGGGCCTACGCCATCGGCGCCAGCGAGGGCTTCATCTACGTCCGCCAGGAATACCCCCTGGCCCGGCAGCACGCCCAGCGGGCCCTGGACCAGGCCCGGGAATACGGCCTGCTCGGGGAGAACATCCTCGGTTCCGGGTTCGCTTTCGACGTGAAGATCCACCGCGGCGCCGGCGCCTTCGTCTCCGGCGAATCGAGCGCCCTGATGAGCGCCATCGAGGGGCACGTGGGCGAGCCGCGGCCGAAATACATCCACACCTCCGAAAAGGGGCTGTGGGGCAAGCCCTCCTGCCTGAACAACGTCGAGACCTGGGCCAACGTCCCCCACATCATCAACAGGGGGGCGGAGTGGTTCACGGGCATGGGGACGGAGGGGAGCAAGGGGACCAAGATCTTCTCCCTGGTCGGCAAGGTCAACAACACGGGGCTGGTCGAAGTCCCCATGGGGATCACCCTGCGCGACATCATCTTCAAGATCGGCGGGGGGATCCCGGGGGGCAAGAAGTTCAAGGCCGTCCAGACGGGCGGCCCTTCCGGCGGGGTGATCCCGGAATCGATGCTCGATCTCCCGGTCGATTTCGACGAACTCACCCGGGTCGGGTCGATGATGGGATCGGGCGGCATGATCGTCATGGACGAGAACACCTGCATGGTCGACACCGCCCGGTACTACATGAGCTTTCTCGCGCACGAGTCGTGCGGAAAATGCATCCCCTGCCGGGAAGGGACGCGGCAGATGCTCGGCATCCTCGACCGCATCGTGGCCGGAGAGGGGAAGGAGGCGGACCTGGTACTCCTGGAGGAACTCGGGGAATTCATGGAGGACGCCTCGCTGTGCGCCCTGGGGCAGTCGGCCCCCTTCCCCGTCCTGAGCACGCTCAAATATTTCCGCGGGGAGTACGAGGAGCACATCGGGGAAAAGCGGTGCCGCGCGGGGGTCTGCACCCCCCTGATCGCCTACGACATCGACCAGGCGACCTGCGGCAAATGCGGCGCCTGCCTGCGGGCGTGCCCCGTCTCCGCCGTCGAGCAGTCCGGGGACAAGGTCTTCACCATCCTCCAGGGAAAATGCATCAAGTGCGGCGCCTGCTTCACCGCCTGCCCGGAGAAATTCAGCGCCGTCGTCAAGGTACCGGCATACGCCATCGGGAAATCCTCCGCGGGCGGTCCGCCGCCGGCCGGAAAACAAGTGTAGCGAGAGGTCGCCATGAAGAATGTAACCCTGGAAATCGACGGTCGCACGGTCGAAGCGGAAGAGGGGACCACCATCCTCGACGCGGCCCAATCCGTCGGCATCAGAATCCCCACCCTGTGCCACGACAACCGGCTGGAGCCTTACGGCGGATGCCGCATGTGCATGGTGGACATCGAGACCTCGTGGGGGCGCAAAAGGCTGGTGGCCTCCTGCGTCTACCCCGTGGAGGAGGGCCTCCGGGTCCGGACCGACACGGAGAAGGTGAAGCGCATCCGCAGGATGGTCATCGAACTCCTCTGGCCCTCCTCGCAGGTGTACGCCGAGGAGTACGGGGTCACCGGGTCCCGCTTCGAGCCCGGCATGACCGACTGCAGCCTCTGCGGCCTCTGCCTCCGGTACTGTTCCGAAATCAAGGGGGAGAACCGGATCTACTTCGAGGGGCGGGGGGTGGACCGTCGCCCGGCCCTCGTCGAGGGGTCGGAACTCACCTGCCGGGCCTGCGGCGAATGCTTCACCCTCTGCGGCAGCGGCTGGATCGCCTCGAGGTGCTGAACAGGAGCCGGAGATGAAAAGGGGAATCTGCCTGCTCGCCATCCTCCTGCTCCTTCCGGCCGCCCGGCCGACGGCGGCGGAAGATTACCGGCCCGTCGTAGGGCAGCGGGGGAAGGACGTCATCTGGGTACCGACCCCCGGGGACTTCATCGAGGCGATGCTCGATGCCGCCAGGGTGACGCCCGACGACTACGTCATCGACCTGGGCTCGGGGGACGGGCGCATCGTCATCGCCGCCGCCCGGCGCGGGGCGCGCGCTCTCGGGATCGAATACAACCCGGACCTGACGGAACTGTCGAGGCGCAACGCGGAAACGGCCGGGGTGGCGGGCCGGGCCCGTTTCGTGACCGCCGACATCTTCGCGAGCGACCTCGGAAGGGCCACCGTCATCACCCTGTACCTGCTCCCGGACCTGAACCTCCGGCTGCGTCCCACCCTCCTGGGGCTCGCCCCCGGCACCCGGGTGGTTTCCCACGCCTTCCACATGGGGGAATGGACCCCCGACGAAACCCTCCTGGTCGCGGACCGGGAAGCCTATCTCTGGATCGTCCCCGCCCGGGCGGGCGGGGTCTGGTCGCTCCGCGACGGGGGCACACCCTCCGAGCTGCGCATCGTCCAGAACTTCCAGAAGATCGAAGGGACGGTGCGGCCCGGCCTCCCGATCGCGGGCGGGCGGATCCTGGGGGACCGGATCTCCTTCCGTGCCGGCGACGCTTCCTACGAGGGACGCATCACGGGGGATGCGATGGAGGGGACCGTGACCGCCGGAGGAATCGGGCGCACCTGGTCGGCCTCCCGGACCGGGCGGTAAGGCGCAGCATGAAGGAACGCACCCGGACGGCCATCGTCACCGGAGCTTCCAGCGGCATCGGGGAGGAGTTCGCCCGGCGCCTCCACCGGGAAGGGTACCGCCTGGTCCTGGTGGCGCGCCGCACGGACCGTCTGGAACAGCTGGCCCGCGAGCTGGCCCCCGCCGAAGCCCTCGGGGCCGATCTCGCCCTGGACGGGGAGATCGAGCGCGTCGCCGTCCGCATCGCCGCCGAACCCGGGCTCGAACTGCTGGTCAACAACGCCGGGTTCGGGGTGCCGGGCCGGTTCTGGGAAGCGGACGCGCGGGCGCTCGACCGGATGCACCGCCTCCATGTCCTCTGTGTCCAGCGGCTCACCCGGGCCGCCCTGGAGAGGATGGTGCCGGAAGGGCGGGGGGGCGTCATCAATGTCGCCTCGATGGCCGGATGCTTCCATGTCCCGGGCGCCGTCGCCTATGGAGCGACCAAGGCCTGGGTCACCCACTTCACCGCAGGTCTCCACCTGGAGCTCCGGAGCATCGGTTCCCCGGTGCGCGTGCAGGCGCTCTGTCCCGGTTTCACCCGCTCCGGGTTTCACGAGGTTGCCGGGATGGACGCCGGCGCCATCCCGCGGCCGCTCTGGATGACGGCGGAGGAGGTGGTCGACGCCTCGCTCCGGGCGCTCGTGCGCAACCGCGCCGTCGTCATCCCCGGCTGGACCTACCGCCTGACGGCGGTCCTGGGCCGCGCCCTCCCCCGCTTTTTGACCGACGCGGCCCTCCTCGCCTACGGCCGCAGGACGAACACCCACAATTTCCGCCGCTGACGCCGGCGCTTTTGCTACAGTAGGGGGGTCACGAACATCGACCTGCCTCGGAACCGGAAGGAGTTGGGCAATGAAAAGAGGAATGAGTCTGCGGCTGGTCCTGGGCTTTGCCGCCGCCGTCGTGCTGGCCGGCGCCGGCCGGGCCCAGGAGCCGAAAATCACCGTACACAACCCGCTGGGGCAGCCCCCCGCGATCGCGCGCGTCCCCATGGCCCCCCGCATCGACAGCCTCGAGGGGAAGACCGTCTACATCGTGGACATCGGGTTCACCGACACCCACCAGTTCTTCACCGAGATGCGCGACCTGCTGAGCGCCAGGTACCCCGGGACCACCTGGGTGGTCCGGACCAAGATCGGCACCTACTTCGACGATGACCCCGCGCTCTGGGCGGAGATCAAGGAGAAGGGGCACGGCATGATCATGGGGATCGGGCATTGAAGCTCCTGTTCGCCGTCGGTCGTCGGCCACAGCTGGACAGTCGAAAAGCTCGGAATCCCCACCGCCCCGGTCGTCACCCGGGTGTTCGAGGAACTCGTCAAGACCTACACCTTCAAGAAGGGGATGCCCAACCTGCGCTTCACCTTCGTACCGCACCCGATCACGGGCGTTCCGGCGGCCACCTGCCGCAGGTTCCTCCAGGGAAACGACCCGCTGACGGGCAAGCCCGTCCTCGATGAGATCGTCGCCGCCCTCACCCTCCCCCTCAGCGCCGAGGACTCCAAAAAAGGGTTCATCGAAAGGCCCACCCCCAGGATGGTGCCCCCCGACACGGAGGAGAACCTGCACCGCCTTTTCCTGGAAAACCAATGGACCGACGGGCTCCCCATCGTGCTGCCGACCGAGGCCCGCGTGGCCGAGATGCTCAAGGGGACCAGCCACGCCCCCGACGAGCCGGTGGGGAAGATGCAGCCCTCCTCCCCGCACGAAGCCTGGAGCTACGACGTGGAAAGGGTGGCCGTCAACGCCGTGATGGCGGGCGCCCGCCCGGAGCACCTCCCCGTGATCCTGGCCCTGGCCTCCACGGGCGTCCCCTCCCTGTACACCTCGACGACGTCGTTCGCGCGCATGGTGGTGGTCAACGGCCCCGTCCGGAACGAGCTCAAGATGAACGCGGGGATCGGCGCCCTCGGCCCGTTCAACCAGGCCAACAGCGTCATCGGAAGGGCCTGGACCCTCATGTCGATCAACCTGTCGGCCTCGGGGAAGGCGGGGGAGACCTACATGGGGAGCCAGGGGAACAACTACAACTACAACAACCTGTGCATGCCCGAAAACGAGGAGGAGCTCCCCGAGGGGTGGAAGCCGTTCCACGTGCAGCTGGGCTACAAGCCGGGGGAGAGCGTCGTCAGCACCTTCAACGGCTGGGGCTTCATCCACCCCGACCAGAGTTTCGGCAAGCCGTTCCACACGCAGATCCCGTTCTGGCTCAAGTTCGTCAGCCCCTTCTCCCCCGCCATGCTCCTGCTCGACCCCACCATCATCCACCAGCTCAAGGAGCGGGAGGGGTTCGATTCCAAGGAACAGCTGATCGAGTGGATCCACAAGAACACGAAGGTGAGCGTCGGGGACTGGCTGGATAATTTCTACAGCGTCCAGAACTTCGTCCACCCGGTGGGGAGGAGGGGGGTGGAGCCTTTCGCCTCCTGGCTCAAGCTCCCGCGCGAGGAGATGATCCCGCAGATCGCCAGCCCGGACAACATCCACATCCTGTCGGTGGGAGGGGGGACCAACCTCTTCTGGCAGGCGGGAGACTTCGGCCACGTTTCGAGCGCTTCGGTGGACAAGTGGCGCTGACACACCGCCGCCGGGGCTTTCGGTAGCCCCGGCGGCCCTGCTACAGGTCGGAAGCCAGCTCGGCGAGCCCCAGTTCGGCGAGGCATTCCCCTGACGGCTTCCCGGAATGGACATCCCACTTCATCTCGGCGAAGTACCCGTCGCGCAGCGCCCCGTGATCGGTTTTCGTGGTGGACCTGATCCGCTTGGGAAGCTCGAACTTGTCCGGGGTGAGCCCTTCCCGGGCGTTGAACGCCTGGCGCAAGGTCAGGATCCGGCGCCCCGCCCGCAGGGCCTCCTCCCACCCGAAATCCCACCCCGTGGCCCCGGCGATCAGGTCGGCGATGGGAGGGGGGGCGGTGGCCACGGTGTAGAGCGAGCAGAGGCCGGCGGCGTTCAGGAGCTGGTGGTAGCTGCTCCCGATGGCATGCAGCGCGAACGGGCTCTGCCCGGAAGCCCGCAGCGCGGGGTCGCTCCCGATCGAGGCACCCTCGGCCAGCATGCCGGAGATCTGGCTGTCCATGTGGTGCGCGGGATTGGCGTCGGCGATGTTCGCCGTACCGAGCGCCGGGGACATCCGCGGGTCGTGGTAGGCCAGGCTCTTGCCGCGGATGGCGATGGCGTACCGCTCGGCCCCCTTGCCGATGCGCTCCGCCGCCTTCCCGGTCCCGTCGGCCAGCACCGCGCCGAACCCCTCCCGCCGGGCGATCTTTTCCACCAGCTCGACGATGGCGTCGGCGTTCCCCCAGGAGAGATCCAGCCCGTCGGTGTCCTCCCTGCCGATCAGCCCCCTTTCGTAACACTCCATCGCCATGGCGATCGTGCCCCCGACCCCGACGGTGTCGATGCCGTAGCGGTTGCAGAGGTCGTTGGCCTTGATCACCGACTCCAGGTTGTCGTTCATCAGCATCCCGCCCAGGGCGGCCAGCGACTGGTATTCGGGGCGGTGCATCTCGTCCCGGATGGCGTAGCGCCCCTCCCCCTGCCGGATGATGGCGCCGCACGTGATCGGGCAGGCGTAGCAGCCGTAGCTGCCCACCTTGTACTTGTCCATGTTCCCGCTGTCCAGGTTCGAGATGGTGGGGAGGGCGTCGAGCCCGCTCAACTGCCAGTTCTTGAGGGGCGCGTCCCCGATGGCGACCAGGAAGCTGATGTTATTGCCGGTCCCCGACCGGGAGAGGGCCCGGGCGAATTCGTTGGTGCCGATGATGGCCAGGAATTTTTCGAGCGCCGCGGTGAATTTTTCCGGGTCGGCGGGCCGGATGGCGCACGCCCCGCCCCGGATCGCGACCGCCTTGAGGTTCTTCGACCCCATGACGGCGCCGACGCCGTTGCGCGCCGCGATCCGCCCCCGCTCGCTGACGATGCCGGCCAGGAGCGACCGGGTCTCCCCCGCCGGGCCGATGCAGGCGATCTTGGCCTTGGGGTCCCCCAGCGATTCGTGCAGCCGGTCCTCCGTCTCGTAGGCGTCCAGGCCCCAGAGTCCCGAGGCGTCCCTCAACTCGGCGGCCCCGTCCCGGATATCCAGGTACACCGGGCGGGGGGAAATCCCGGAGAAGAAGACGGCATCGTAGCCCGCGCCCTTGAGCTCGGGCCCCAGGGTCCCGCCCGAATTGGATTCGGCCCAGGTGCCCGTGAGCGGCGATTTGGTCACCAGCATGTGGCGGCCGCTGCCGGGGGATGCCGTCCCGGTCAGTCCCCCGACGACAAACCCGAGGATGTTTCCGGGCCCCAGGGGATCGGTCCCCGCCTGCATCCTTTCATAGAGGACGCGGACGCCCAGCCCGTTGGCCCCCACGAACTGCCGGTAGACCTCGGCGGGGAGCCGCTCCTCGCGGATTTGACCCCGCGTGAGATCGACGTTCAGCAATCTGCCTGCGTAACAGCTGGGGATCTCCATAGTACCTGCACCTCGACCATTCCCGGGGTTCCCCTCCGCCCCCTCCCGGGAGAGCGGGGCGGGAGGGGGTTCCCCCCTCTCTTCAGAATAGCATGGGCGGGGGGACAGGGGGGGGAATCGGGGCGGAAATCGGGGATTCGGCCTCTCGCGCGCCTATTTTCCGGCCCGCCACCGGAGGACGAAAAGCGCCGACAGCCCGGTCAGCAGGAGCGCCAGGGTCCCGGTTTCGGGCACGACGACGTCCGAGGGGCGGACAGAGAAGAGCGGGCGATAATAATGCGGCAGGAACGAGGGACGCTGGGCCGTGATGAAGGAGTCGAGCGGGGGGACCGGGACCATGGCCAGGCCGGTTTCGGGGAGCGGGGAGAGGTCGAGGCCGGTCACGGGGTCGGCCGGCGGCGGGGCCAGCCGGGCCAATTCCGGAAAATCGAACGATTCCAGCAGCGGCTCCTCGTCGGAAACGGGAAGCTGGGGCGAGGCCGACACCCGGTTGCCGCAGCGGGCGCGCACTTCGCACTCGCCGTCGGTGAGCAGGGCTTCCCCTGCGGGGATGTTCACCTTGTTGGCCGTCCAGTAGACCTGGTCGTCCCGGCGGTAGGACACGTGCATCATCCGGGTTTCGGGCGCACGCACCATCCGGGCCGCGCCGACCCTGAAGTCGGCGTAGTGGGCGGCGACCACGCGGTCCGTGGCGATGCGGGCAGCCAGCTCCTCGCGGCCGCGTACCCCGCCGGGGATGACCGAGTAGGGGTAGACGACCCTGTCGTACCGGGCGGCCTGGAAATTACCCACCAGGCCCGGATCGGCGGCCCCGACCGGATCGGCGGGCAGGGGGGACCGAACGGCGGTCTGGATGCGGCCGGCCAGGGCAAAGGTCAGAAACAGGAGCCCGGCCCCGGCGAGCGCCAGCAGCCCGAGGCCGCGCCGCTTGAGGGCGGAGCGCTTCTTTCTCACCTTCCTGCGAATGTAGATCACGCTCTTCATAAGGTCCGCTCGATCGGGCAGGGCCACACCGGCCGGGTGAAACCTCCCCCGATCCCTGCAATGTGACGTTTGTCACCGTTACTATCGGCAATCGGGCCCGCGGGGTCCAGCACAATCTTTCCTCCCGATTGGCCTAATCCCCGGCGGCGGCCGGACGATAAGACCCCATGAAACGGGGTGGAATCGTCGTATGAAAGACCGCTCGGCCCGCAGATGGATCCTCAGCCTCCTCCTTGGGGCTCTTGCGCTCTCCGGAGCCCTTCCATGGCGGGCGGCCGAATGCCGGGCGGCCGAAGACCTCCCCGACTACCCGATAAATCCTTACGCTACGATAACATGGGAGCAGGAATTGCTGGAGGTCACCAACCGGCACCGCCTGGACGAGGGGCTTGCGCCCCTGGTCATGGACCCGGAGCTGATGGCGATCGCCCGCAGCCATTCCATGGACATGGCCCGGCAGGGGTTCATCAGCCACGACCTCCCCTCCGGAAACCTCCAGACCCGCCTGGTCCGGGCCGGGTACTATTCGGACGTCGCCAGGGAAAATGTCGCCAGCGCCCGGACGGTCGACCGGGCCCATCGGGCCCTGCTCGCCAGCCCCCCGCACCAGAGGAACATTCTCGCGACCGACGTTACCCGGATCGGCATCGGGGTGGTCCGCCATCCGTCCCTCTGCGACAAATACCTCTA
>CAZWXG010000048.1:0-6288 GCA_964637825.1 uncultured Acidobacteriota bacterium | reverse complement strand
CCCGGATCGGCATCGGGGTGGTCCGCCATCCGTCCCTCTGCGACAAATACCTCTACGTCACGGAGGTTTTCGCCCGGCCGCTCGAGCGGCAGCCCGATTCGATGGTTCAGAGCCTGCTCGAGGACAGGGTGCGCGACCTGAGCCGGGAGGGGGACGGCCCGATGGAAGCGGACCCCCTGCTTCATGAGATCGCGTCGAAATCGGTCCAGTCCCTCAGCGTGCCGTACGACCGGACCCAGATCCGCGGCCTGCTCGCGGCTTCCGCCGGCACCCTGCAGGACTCCGGGAAGAGCGACCTCTCGCGCCTGGAGGCCGTCGTCCAGCTGGTGCGCAATCCCGGCAACCTGCGCCTCCCCGCGCGCCACCCCGAGAGCCGGGCCAGGAGCTACGGTTCGGCCGTCCGCCGGGTCACCGACGAACGGAACCAGCCCGCCTTCCTGGTCCTGACCCTGATCGGGATCGGACGCTAGGCTATTCCGCTTCCAGGCGGAATTCCGGGGTATCGAACCAGAACCCCCAGTTCCCCACATTGTCGATTTCGGCCTGCACGATGGCCACGTGCCCGTCCTCGATCTCCAGGAAACGGTGGAACAGCTGCCGCCCCTCCCCGTCGAGGGTGGCGGCCATTTCGCGGTAGAACCCGCTGGTCCGGATTTCGGCGTCGAGCGCCTTCTTCAGCAGCTCCAGCTCGACGTTCAGCTTGGTCCGCCGCGGCTTCACCGTTTTGCGCAATTCCTCGAGTCCGCGCCCGATCGCTTCCCGGGCCGAGGCCGGGGGGGACAGCGGCTTCACCCCGATCTTCCCCGACTTCCGCCACTCGGCCAGACGCTCCCGGAGGTAGTCCAGGTGCTCCAGCTCCTCCCTGCACAGCACCTCGAAAATGTGCTTCCCGGCCTCGTCGCTGGTTTTGGCCATCGCTTCGCGGTAGATCTCGTACACGCCCGCCTCGTATTCCAGCGCGGTGGTTATGGCGTTTTCCAGTTTCATGGTCTGCCCTCCTTGCCGTAAGGGTTTCATTATAGCAGCCGACGCCGGTTCCCGGGGTTCGGCTACGCGGGAATCCGGAAGGCCCGGTTGGAGTTGTCCCAGACCGCCTGCTCGACCTCCCCGGCCGGCTCGTCCCGGAGCGTCTGCAGGAAATCCAGGATATGCCGGGTAAAGGCCGGCTCGTTGACGCTCACCCGGTTGCGCACGGCCTGCGGCGGCAGAAAGGGGGCGTCGGTTTCCACGAGGATGCGGTCGAGGGGGAGTTCCCGGGCCGTCTGCTGCACGGAACGGGCGTTTTTGTAGGTCAGGACCCCGGAAAACGAAAAGTAGATCTCCCCGGGGAGTTCCAGGAGCGTCCGCGCGAATGCGGGGTCCTGGCTGTAGCAGTGGATGACGGCGCGCCCGACCGGCAGGGTGCGCAGGAGCGCGAGCATGTCGGCGGCGGCGTCGCGGGTGTGAACGACCAGGGCCAGGTCCAGGCGCCGCGCCAGTTCCGCCTGGGCGGCGAAAAACTCCCGCTGCGCCCGTTTCCCCTCCTCCTCCCGCCCGGGCGCCAGGTGGTAGTAATCCAGGCCGGTTTCCCCGATCCCCACCACCTTGTCGCGGTTGCGCCGCGCGAGTTCCCCGAGCTTCTCCATCCACCCGGGGACCGATCCGGGCGCCGAGTCCTGGCAGTCGGTGGGGTGAATCCCCGCCGTGCACCAGGTCTGCTCCCCCCAGTCCCGGGCGAGCTCGAGCGCCTGGAGGCTGCTCGCGTAATCGGCCCCGATCTGGACCGACCGGACAACCCCCGCGGCGAGCATGTTCCGCCGCACCTCCTCCCGCCGGTCCCCCAATCCCTTCCAGTACCCGTGGCAGTGCGTGTCGAAAATCATGACGGCCAGTTTACCGGACAGGGGCCCTATATGGAAATTGTGTTTCCCGGGGGACCTGTGGCAATCTGTAGCCTATGCGACCGACCAATCGGACCCCTAACCTGCTGGTGATCAGTCAAAACCCCCGGACCGCCGAGATCGCACGCCAGGCGGCCGGACCGGGAATCACGGTGGATTTTGCCGCGGGGGAGACGGAAGGCCTCCACATGATCAGGGACGCCCGGCCCGACATCATCCTGATCGGGGAACTCGACCCTCCCGGGAGCGTCGCCCGGCTCTACCGCCGGCTGCAGCAGGGGTGGATTTCGCACCACGCCGCGCTCCTGGTGCTGGAACGGGACCTCGCGGGCAACACCCACCGGGTGCTGGGAGACGAGAACCTGGACCTGCGTCTCGGGGGGCACGCGCTGGCTTCGGGGGGCGAAAACCCCTTTCTGCCGATCGACCCGCTGGTCGCCAGGCTCGGGGCCGCGCTCGCGGAGAAACTGGCGGCCAGGGGAAACCCTTTCAGGCGCGCGATGACGGACCCGGACACGTTCTGCCTGGTCTGGGAGCAGATCCCCGGCCCGGGCGCGTTCGAAACCCGGCAGGAACTGGTGCTGGAGAATGCGCGCCAGGCGGCGGCGAGCGGGAAGGTGTGCGCCGTCAGCATCACCGACAACCCGGGCGGCAACCCCGCCATCGCCACCGACATCCTCTGCGCCGAGATCCGCAAATCGGGGGTGGAGCCCCTCGTGCACATCGCCATGCGCGACCGCAGCCGGAACCAGGCCGAAAGCCTCCTGTTCCAGCTGGCCGCGCTGGCCGTCCACAACGTGCTCGTCCTGACCGGCGATTACCCCTCCAACCTGGGCTTCATGGGCAAATCCAAACCGGTGTTCGACCTCGATTCGGTCAACGGGCTGCGGCTGGTCGAGGAGATGAACCGCGGCATGGTGCGCGAAATCATGCGCAAACCGGTGCGGCTGGCCCCCGCCAGCTTCTATGCCGGCGTCGCCTTCTCCCCCTTCAAGCAGATGGAGGCGGAGGTCATGGGGCAGTATTTCAAGCTGCAGAAGAAGATCCGGGCCGGGGCGGATTTCGCCATCACCCAGGTGGGGTATGACGCGCGCAAGATGCACGAACTGCCGCTGTGGCTGAAACAGCAGGACCATCCGCTGCCGGTGCTGGCGGGCATCTACGTCCTGTCGCACCCGGTGGCGCGCACCATGAACGCCAACCACATCCCCGGGTGCGTGGTGACCCGGAAGCTGCTCGACGAGATCGCGGCCGAATCGGCGGGCGGCGACAAGGGGAGGCAGGCGCGGCTGGACCGGGCGGCCAAAATGTACGCGCTGGCCAAAGGGATGGGGTACAAGGGCGCCTACATCAGCGGCCAGGGGCTCCCCTTCGAAAGCGTGGAGTACATCGTCGCCCGGGGGGATGAACTGGCGGCCCGCTGGATGGACCTGGTCCCGGAGTTCGACTATGCGCAGGACAAGGGGTTTTACCTCTTCGAGCGGGACGCCCGGACCGGGCTGAACACCGACGTTCCCGCGCGCCGGACCCAGCCCCCGGCCCGGCCCGCGATCTACCGGGTTTCCCAGGCGGTCCATTCGGCCGTGTTCGAACCGACAGGCCCCCTGTTCCGTCCCGTCCGGAAGCTGATGGCCCGGATCGACCGGTCCCCCTTCTGGAAGGGGGCGCTGCACCGGGTCGAGCGCTGCAGCAAGAACAGCATGTACGCCTGCAAGGATTGCGGCGACTGCGCCCTCTTCGACGCCGCCTACCTCTGCCCGGTGTCCCAGTGCCCCAAGGACCAGCGCAACGCCCCCTGCGGCGGGAGCTACGAGGGGTGGTGCGAGGTGTACCCCGGGGAGGTCGAGTGCATCTGGGTACGCGCCTACCGGCGCCTGAAATCGGAGGGGCGGGAGCACGAGATCGGCGCCGCCATCGTCCCCCCGTGCGACTGGGAACTGTGGCAGACCTCCTCCTGGATCAACTATTTCCTGGGCCGCGATCACAGCTCCAGGCAGAAGGGGATCCTGCCGCCGCCGGCGAAAACGCCCTGACCCGGCGGGACTACAGGCTCCTGGCGCCGTCCCGGTCCGGCGGTGGTTCCGGCCGGGGCGGCGCCGGTTTGGGCTGCTGCGGCTCCGTCGCCGGCGCGATCCCCGGTTTTCCCCCCCGGATCCCCATCTGTCGCTCGACGGTGGAAAGCATGGACCGTTCCGGGTCCCGGTCGTCGTAGGGGGAAAGGGTCCCATAGACCATGTTCCGGACGGAGAAGGTGTAGTTCCCGGTCAGTCCCAGGTCCTTCTCCAGGTCCCACACGATGACCGGCCCGTCGTCGACGATGGCCTTGCACTCGTCGATCCCGACGCGCTGGATCGTCAGGATGTAGTGGGGCACCCGGGGGGTGATCCCCTCCCTCTTTTCCATGTCGACGCGGAAGCTCCCCTTGCCGGTGCAGCCGCCGCTCGCGACCTTGGCAGCCACCGTCTTCTCCCCCAGGAGGAGCTCGTCGAGCACCTCCTCCCCGGTCTCCCTGGGGCCGTGGGAATAGCCTTGGCCGAACGCCCGGGCGCAGAGGAGGAGACCTATCAGAAGCATCGGCAGTCGCTGCGGTTTCATTCTTCGGGCTCCTCGGGGTTCATCAGCCTTCCCAGGAAGAGAACGCTCTCCGATTCCCGGTCGACGATGGCGAAAACAAACGGGCGGTCGGCGCGGAAGCGGACCTCCATCCCGATCGACTTGGTGCTCATGACGACGGCCGTCGCCGCGGCGGCCTCGGTCCCCTCTTCATTGACGTCCACGAACGCCTTGTGGATGACCTTGGAGATGTAGAGCCCCTTTTTCTTCGTGATGCCGGAAAAATCGGCGCGGTCCTCGTCGAAGGCGTCCTTCATCCCGAGGGAATCGAGCGGGGCGTTGAGCTCGAAGCGGGCGGCGGTCCTGAACCGGGGCAAAAACAGGCGCACGTCGGTCTCTTCCATGCCGGAGCGCCACGAACGCAGGCGGGCGGAGGAGAGCTGAGCTTCGACCCTGTCGAGCGGCACCCCCCGGTTCGGCAGCAGGACGAGCATCGACAGCCGGCCGCCGGCGTAGGGGAGTTCGAGCATTTCGAACTCCTTCTCCCGCAGGTAGGGGAATTTCCCCTTCTGCGTCATGAGCGGGGTGGATACGGACGCGCCGTCCTCCCGGGCAAACTGCCCGGCAACGGTGTTCCGGGGATCGAACCGGGCACTCCAGTTCCCCTTGAAATAGATCGCGTTGGTCAAGACCAGGCGGGTCAGGGGCTTGATATCGGGCTTCCGCAGCAGATCCCGGATCTTCCCCCGGGTCTCTGCCTCCACCCACCGGTTGATCGTCCTGCGCGCCCCCTCGGCGTCGTTCTGGTAATCCACCTGCTCGAACCCTCCCCGGTACCGGGCGTCGATGCCGGCGAGGAATTCCTTGCGGAAGGGGTAGTTTTTCTGCCCCCAGAGCCGGTTGGCGATCGCCAGTTCGTACCCCTTGGCGCCGTTGAGGTCGTCGAGCAGCGCGGAAAAGGCCGGGTGCAGCCGCTGCTGGGGAAGGGTGAAGCGAAGCGCTGCGGCCATCTGCCTTTCGGTCTCCCCCGCGGCGCCGGAATAGGTCATGGCCAGGGCGGTGCTGACGCTGAAGGGGGAAAAGAAGAGGTTCCTCCCCTCGTTCGCGAGCCTCAGTTTCTGGTAGAGATCGCAGGCCAGCTGGGTGTTCCCGTCGACCAGCGCGGCGCGGTCCGGCGCGGGCGCGGCGGAAAACGCGGGGAGCGCGACGAGCAGGAGCATCCCCATCATCAGCCGGACTGTCCGGGCCCGGAATATTTCACGGTTTTTCATGGTGGTCCCTCAGAAGTCATCCCCGGCGCCGGGCGGCCGGCGGCGGGATGCGGCCCTATTCGGCCGGTTCCTCGCCGTCCTTGCCCGAATCGTCGCTTCCGGTATCTTCGGTTCCGCCCTGATCACCCTGATCGCCCTCGTCGTCCGGGGTATCCACCGGCGTGGGCCCGGAGGCATCGGGAACGTCGCCGGAGGACCCGTCGATCCCGGTATCGGTGCCGAAGCGGTTGCCGTCGCTGCCGTCGAAGAGCGTTCCCGTATTGGTCCCCTCCTCAAGCTCGTCCAGGGCCCCCAGGGCGAACAGCGGGGATGCCGGGACGGCCAGTGCGGCGACCATCAACGAGAAGAGGATAATCCGGGCGGCCGTGACTGGATGTTTCATGGTAATCTCCCTGATTCACAAAGTATCATTCGCTTCACGGCCGATTCCGTGCCCCGGCCTGGACCGCTTTTCGGCAGATTTTCCCGCTTCCTGCAGGGGAACTTCCGGGAAATCTCCCGGCGGCAATTGCCTAACCGGGACCGGGCACCCGACCGATATGGACGGTCGAATGTCCCCCGCGCGGCGGGGCGAGTATACCTAA
>CAZWXG010000047.1:0-17148 GCA_964637825.1 uncultured Acidobacteriota bacterium | reverse complement strand
GCCAGCTCGAAGGCCAGGTTGGTCGCGAGCCCCAGCACCCCCGCCTTGGCCGTGTGATAGTGCAGGACCGAAACGCACGGGCTCACCGCCCCCATGGAGGAGACGAAGAGGATCTTCCCGTACCCGGATTTCTTCATGTGGGGGAGCACCGACATCGTGACCAGGAAGGGGCCCTTCAGGTTCAGGTCCACCACCCGGTCCCACTCCGCCTCGGTGATGTTGTCGGAGTTGCCGCGCCCCGCCGTCCCCGGGACGCCCCCGGCGTTGTTGACCAGGATGTCGATCTTCCCGAATTCCCGGATGGCCGCCGCCGTCATCGCTTCGATTTCGTCGCCGCGGGTGATGTCGGCCCGGCAAGCGAGGGCGCGGCGCCCCTTCGCCCGGATTTCGCCCGCCACCCGCTCGCACCCGGCCTGGTCGAGATCGTTGATGACGAGATCGCACCCCTCGTCGGCGAACCGGTGCGCGATTCCCCTGCCCATGCCGTTGGCACTCCCCGTGACCAGGGCGACCCTGTTCTCCAGAAGCATGCGTACCCTCCCCGATTCAGCGCAAGCCGTGGCGGTCCGGACTCCCCGCCCCCCGTCTCACTTAGGTAAAGACATCATTTTGGCACCTGTGATAAGGTGGTGCCGCTTACAATACCGGTTATAGAAGCTATAGATAACATACAACAGAAGCCGCCCCGGGCGCTCGCCCTTTAAGGAGGAAATTCCATGCAGACTCTCAAGATGTTCATCGGCGGGGAGTGGGTCGACGCCCTTTCGGGTCGGACCTTCACCACCCTGAACCCCTCCACGGGGGAGGAGATCGGCCGGGTCCCGCTCGCGGACGCGGCGGACGTGGACCGGGCCGTCAAGGCCGCCCGGGCCGCCTTCCCGGCCTGGTCCAAAAAGACCCAGGCGGAGCGCTCGAAGATCCTGGTCAGGATCGCCGCCCTCATCCGGGAGCACGCCGAGGAGCTGGCGCTCATGGAGGGGATGGAGCACGGGACCCCGTACCGGGACGCGTTCGGGGTGGCGATGGGGGCCGCGGACAAATTCGAGTACTGCGCCGGGACGGCGCCGACGCTGATGGGGCAGCACGTCCCGGTCAAGGACGGGACGCTGTCCTACCTGCAGCGGGAGCCGGCGGGGGTGGTGGGCTTCATCATCCCCTGGAACCTCCCGACCATCATGACGGCGGTCAAACTCGCGCCGGCGCTCGCCGTCGGCAACACCTGCGTGCTCAAGCCCCCCAGCATCAACTCGATGATCGGGCTGAAGTTCGCCGAGATCTTC
Organism: uncultured Acidobacteriota bacterium; assembly: GCA_964637825.1. Lineage (GTDB taxonomy): Bacteria > Acidobacteriota > UBA6911 > UBA6911 > UBA6911 > UBA6911. Next base: position 15,868 of record CAZWXG010000047.1, on the reverse strand, counting down.
GCCCAGTCCGACCTGCCCCCGGGGGCCGTCAACATCATCACCGGCCCGGGCGGGAGCGTCGGCACGGCCCTGGTCACCCACCCCGGGGTCGACATGATCGGGTTCACCGGCAGCAGCGAATCGGGCAAGCGCATCCTCGCCGACGCCGCCGGGACCTGCAAGAAGTGCGTGATGGAACTCGGCGGCAACAACCCCGTCATCATCATGGAGGACGCCGACCTGGACGCCGCGCTCAAGGTCCTCGCCTGGCGGCAGTTCAACAACAGCGGGCAGCACTGCTCGGGACCGGGCCGGTACTACGTCCACGAAAAGGTGTACGACTCCTTCATCGAAAAATATGTCGCCTACGCCAAAACCGTCGCGGTCGGCAACCCCGCCGACCGGAGCGTCACCATGGGCCCCGTCGTCAGCCGGGAGCACCAGGCCAGGGTGGAAGGCTACATCCGCAAGGGGGTGGAAGAGGGGGCACGCCTCGTCTTCGGGGGGGACAAGCCGGAGGCGCTCGCCGGAGGGTTCTTCGTGATGCCGACGATCCTCGCCGACTGCTCCCACGACATGACCGTCGCCCGGGAAGAGATCTTCGGCCCCGTGGCCGTCCTCCTGAAATACACCGACCGGGACGACATCGTGGCGCTGGCCAACGACTCCCCCTTCGGCCTGTGCGCCCATGTCTGGACCCGCGACATCGCCCGGGGGATGAAACTGGTCAACGACCTGCGCGTCGGGTCGGTCTTCATCAACTGCCAGATGCTGACCAACGAAATGCCGTGGGGGACCAGTGTCAAGGAGAGCGGGATCGGCAAGGAGGGGAGCCTGCACGGCATGGCCGAGTTCACCGACCTCAAGCTGGTCTGCATAAATTACGACGTCTAGAACGGGAACGGCACGACAGGAGGGCCTATGGCACACGATTACAGGATTCTGATCGACGGGCAGCTGGTCAAGCCGGTCCGGGGCGGGACCATGGAGGTCATCAACCCGGCCGACAACACCGTCGTCGCCGTCGTCCCCAAATGCAGCGAGGAGGACGTCGAGCTGGCGGTCGCGGCCGCCCGGAGGGCGCTGCCGGGGTGGAAGGGCACCTATATCGGGGCCCGGAGCGAGCGCCTCATCCGGCTCGCGGCCATCCTGCGCGAGCACCAGGACGAACTGGTGCCGCTCGAGACGATGCAGTACGGGGGCCCGATCAGCAAGACCAGCCGCTTCGACATCCCCTTCGCCCCGGCGGAACTGGAATACATGGCGGGGCTCGGCCGGGGGATGACGGGGCACACCATCAGCGCCGACCCTGACGCCCGGGTCATGACGGTGCGCGAGCCGATCGGGGTGGTGGGGCTGATCACCCCCTGGAACTTCCCCCTGGTCACCGCCGTCTCCAAGCTGGCGCCCGCCCTGATCTGCGGCAACACGGTGCTCCTGAAGCCCCCCTCCTGCGCCCCGCTGACGGTCCTGAAGCTGGGGGAATACGCCGTCGAGGCGGGCTTCCCCCCCGGCGTCATCAACATCCTGTCCGGCCCCGGCTCCACGGTGGGGGAGGCGATCGTGCGCCACCCCGGCGTCGACAAGATCAACTTCACCGGGGACTCCTTCGTCGGCAAGCGCATCCTCGAACTGGCCAGCCAAAAGGTCATGCCGGTCGGGGCCGAACTCGGGGGGAAGAACCCGATGATCGTGCTCGACGACGCCAACCTGGACGGGGCGGTCGAAGGCGCCGCCTACGCCGCCTTCTTCAACTCCGGGCAGAACTGCGGCTCCCCCAGCCGGTTTTACGTCGAGGCGGGGATCTACGACCGGTTCGTCGAAAAATTCGTGGCCGCGGCGGGCCGGATCACCGTCGGCGACCCGATGGACCCGAACACCATGATGGGCCCGCTCGCCTACAACGCCTGCCGCGATAACGCGGAGCGGCACATCGCGCGGGCGAAGGAGCAGGGGGCCAGGGTCCTCCTCGGGGGGGAGCGCCCGAACACCCCCCAGACGAAAGACGGCGCCTTCGTCATGCCCACCATCTTCGAGGTCTACGACAACTCGATCGACCTGATGCAGGAGGAGATCTTCGCCCCCGTGGTCGGCGTGATGAAGGTCGGGAGCGCCGACGAGGCGGTCGAGCGCGCCAACGACAGCCGGTACGGCCTCTGCGCCTCGATCTGGACCGGCAATTACCGCAAGGGGATGCTCCTCGTCGACCGGCTGAAGGTGGGAACGGCCTGGATCAACCAGCACCTGGCCATCGTCAGCGAAACCCCCTGGGGGGGGCAGAAGGAGTCGGGCTGGACCAAGGAGAACTCGATTCTGGTGCTCGACGAATACACCTACCAGAAGCACGTGTGGATCCACCTTTCGGAGACGCCCAACACCTTCTGGAAAGAACAGATAGCCCTGGACTGACACCCGGCGCATTGCGCGGGGAAGCCCCGCGCGGTACCATCACCTGAAGGAGACGATCGCATGCAGAGCGTATTTTCCAGTCCCAACCCGATTCTTTTCGGCCCCGGGTCGGCCCAGCTGACAGGGGAAAAACTCAAGGGCCTCGGTTGCACGAAGGTCCTGGTGGTTTACGACCCGGGGATCCGGGATGCCGGGATCGCCGACAAAATCGTCGGGATCATCGAGGCCGCGGGAATCGAAGTCGTCCGCTTCGACCGCGTCGAGGCCGACCCCCCCGACTGGATGGTGGAGGAGGCCGGAGCCCTCGGCGTAAGGGAGGGGGTCGACGGCGTGGTCGGCCTCGGGGGGGGGAGTTCGCTCGACACGGCGAAAGGGGCGAAGCTGCTTCTGACCAACCCCCCGCCCATCAGCCAGTATTTCGGGCGCGAGGGGGTCGTCACCCGGCCGAGCAAGCCGCTGGTCGTCATCCCCACCACGGCGGGGACGGGGAGCGAAACGACCCCCGGAGGGGTGATCACCGATACTGGCAAGGGGATCAAGACCAATATCGCGGGGGTGGGGTGCCGGATCGACCTCGGCATCGTGGACCCCGAACTGACCGTCGGCCTCCCCCCGGCCGTCACCGCGGCGACCGGGATGGACGCCCTCTGCCACGCGGCCGAGTCGTACACCTCGGCGCTGTCGAACAGCTTCGCGGAGATCACCGGCCGGGAGGCGCTCCGCCTGATCGGCAAATACCTGGTCCGGGCCTATGAAAACGGTGCCGACATGGAGGCGCGCGAGGGGATGATGCTCGCCTCCACCCTGGGAGGGATGTCGATGTCCGGCCCCCTGTGCCACCTGGCCCACGACATCGGAAAAACCCTGGGAGCGAAATTCCACGTGCCGCACGGCAACGGCTGCGCCTCCTGCCTGCCGCAGGTGCTGGAGGCGGTCGCCGAGGCGGTGCCCGAAAAGGTCCGCTACGTCGCCGAGTGCCTCGGGGCCGAAATCCCGGCCGGCGCCTCCGCCGCGGAAATCGGGGCGGCGGCGCGCACGACGGTCCAGGCCCTCATGAAGAAGATCGGGCTTCCGAACCTCAAGTCCTTCGGTCTCGAGAAGGAAGAGATCCTGGCCGTGGTGCCGGAAGGGGTCGAGATGATGCAGCAGGGGCTCACCCGGCTCTTCGGGCGGGGGACCTCGCCGGTGCCGGCCACGCGGGAGCGGGTGACGGACATCGTCTCCCGGGCCTACGACGAGAACTGAATTCAGGAACCCTCAAAGGAAGAAAAGGCGGGATTGGATATGTCCACCATCGAAACCGGGGTCGACCCCGAGGAAATCCGCAAGGTCCAGGTCCTCACCCCCAGGCTGCAGCAGCTGAAGCGGGAGTGGGAGGAGGCCGAGCCGCAGGTCTACGTGGACGACACCCTCCTGTTCACCGAGTCGTGGAAGGAGACCGAGGGGCTCCCGCTGGACATCCGCTGGGCCAAGGCGCTCGAGAAACGGCTGCTGGAATGCCCCGTCGTCATCCGGGACGGGGAGATCGTGGTCGGGTCGCTGACCAAGTTCATCCGGGGGAACGGCACCCTCTGCGCCATGAAGCCGCGCGAGATCCTCGAGATGTGCGAGAAGGGGAAATTCGCCCGCAAGACGAGCGACACCGAATCGACGAAGATCACGCCCGAGGACCTCGAGGCGCTCCGGGCCGACGCCGAGTACTGGATCGAGCACATCCCCCGGGTCAGCACCGTCAACGCCGCCCTCGAGTACGACATGGGGCCCGACGTGTTCGATCTCCTGTTCGACACCGGGTGCGTATTCGAGGGGCGCGGGGTCCGTTACAAGATGGACCGCGGCCTGTTCCAGAATTACAGCGCCTACGGCGGGGGGGTGGCCCAGGTCAGCGCCCGGTGCATCGAGGTGGGGCTCAACCACGTCATCGGGCTGTGCCGGAAGGAGCGGGAGCGGATGATGCTCGAGGGGGACGAGCGCTCCCACGGCTCGGCCCAGTTTTTGCGCAAGTACTGGCTGCTCGAGGCCTGCATCCTCTCCTGCCGCGCCTTCATCCGTTACGCCGAGCGGCACGCGTGGCTCGCGCGCTCCCAGGCGGCGAAGGAAACGCGGGACTGGCGCAAGGCGGAACTGCTGCGCATCGCCGAGGCCTGCGAACGCTGCCCGGCCGAGCCGCCGCGCGACTTCTTCGAGGCGGTCCAGTGCGTGCGCCTCTACCACCTCGTCTGCTGGAAGGAGAGCTCCGACCGGCCCGAGGTCCCGATCGGACGGCTCGACCAGATCCTCAACCCCTACTACCAGAAGGACAAGGCGGAGGGGAGAATCACGCCCCAGGGCGCGGCCGAACTCCTCGGCGCCCTCTGGCTGAAGATCCGCGAGTGCGAGAACCTGGTGACCATCCCCCGCTCCCAGCGGGCGGCCCCCGGCTCGCTCCTGCCCAACATCACCCTGTGCGGGGTGGACGCCGAGGGGCGCGACCTCACCAACGAGGTCTCCTGGCTGGTGCTGGAGGCGATGGCGCAGGTCAAGCTCTCCGAGCCGGCCATCTACGTCCGCTACAACCCCGGCATGGACCCGCGCTTCCTCCTGCACGCCCTGCGCTGCAACGTGGAGTTCGGCGGCGGCAACCCCGCCTTCCTCAACGACGCGCTGGGGACAGAGCGCTACCTCGACCGGGGGGTCCCGCTCAAGGACGCCTGCGACTGGAACGCCAGCGGCTGCCTCGGCTACCACCTCGACTGCATGGAGCATCTCGGCGGGGGGCACAACATCAACCAGATCAAGCTGCTCGAACTCGCCCTCCACGACGGCTTCGACCCCCGGACGCAAAAACAGCTCGGGCCGAAAACGGGGGACCCGAAAACCTTCACCAGCTTCGACGACGTCCTGGGCGCCTACCTGCGGCAGCTGGAGTATTTCGTCCCGGTACTGCACCGGATCAAGGTCCTGACCCTCTGCACCGAGGTCGCCGACGGCCCGATGAGCGGGCTGCGCTGCGCCATGCAGTTCGAGGACTCGATCCGCGAGGGACTCACCCCGAAAGAGGGGGGGGCGCGCTACCCCGAGGGGAGGACCTCCTGGCTCGGGAGCCGCGGGATGGTCGACATCGCCGACAGCCTGGCGGCGATCAAGCAGCTGGTCTTCGACGAGAAGAAGGTCACGATGGCGGAGTTGCTCGAGGCGTGCGCGCGGAACTGGGAAGGGCACGACGCGCTCCACCAGATGTGCCTCAACGCGCCCAAGTACGGCAACGACGACGAGTACGTCGACGCCATCTACGACCGGCTCTCCACGGAGGTCCCGGAGATCATGCAGCGATGGATCGACCCGATCACGGGCAAAAAGCCGCTCCTCTTCATCGGGGCGGCGGCCGGGCACGTGGCGATCGGCAAGGCCGTCGGCGCGCTCCCCAACGGCCGGCGCGCGGGGACCCCCGTCAACGACGCCGCCTGCTCCGTCATGCCCGGCATGGACGTCAACGGCCCGACCGCGGCCATCAACTCGGCGACCAACGGGCCGTACGCGCGGGAATTCTGCGGCTACGCCATGAACATGAAGTTCTCCAAATCGGTCCTCAACACGGAGGAAAAGCTCGAAAAGCTCTCCTGGCTGGTCAAGGCCTTCATGAAGCGGGGGGGGTGGCACATCCAGTTCAACATCCACAGCCGCGAGGAGCTCCTCGACGCGCAGAAGCACCCGGCCGAGCACAGGAACCTGCTGGTCCGGGTCGGCGGTTACAGCGCCTATTTCATCGACCTGCCGCCCGAGCTGCAGAACGAGATCGTCGAGCGCTCCATGCACGACCGCCTCTGATTTCCTCCGAACCGGAGGCGCCGCGGCGCCCCGGCCGATCCCGCGAAAGGCCCGTTCGATGAATGCCGGCGAGGGGATGGTTTTCAATATCCAGCGATACAGCATCGACGACGGCCCCGGCGTGCGCACCACCGTCTTCCTCAAGGGATGCCCCCTCTGCTGCCTCTGGTGCAGCAACCCCGAGTCGCTCGACCCGCTCCCCGAGGTGACCTGGCGCTACACCTCCTGCCGCCGCTGCGGAACCTGCGTCGCCGCCTGCCCCGAGGGGGCCATCACCCTCGCCGACGACGGCATCCGGATCGACCGCAAGGTCTGCAGCCGCTGCGGGGCCTGCGTCGCGGCCTGCCTGCCGGGGGCGCTCGCGCTGTCGGGCAAAAAAATGACGGTCGAGGAGGTCTGGAGCGTCGTCAGGAAGGACCGGGATTATTACGAAGTTTCGGGGGGGGGCGTCACCTGTTCGGGCGGCGAGATCCTGGCCCAGCCCGATTTCGTCGCCGCCCTCTTCCGGCGCTGCCGGGCGGAGGGGATCCACACCTGCGCCGACACCTCCGGCTGGGGGAGCCCCCAAGCCATGGAAACCGTGCTCGGGGAAAGCGACCTGGTCTACTTCGACCTGAAGCACATCGACCCGGCCGAACACCTGCGCCTGTGCGGGCGGTCCAACGACCTCATCCTGAAAAACCTCGCGCTGACGGCCGCGAAGGGGATCCCGCTGGTAGTGCGGCTGCCGCTGGTCCCCGGCTGCAACGACACGGACGAAAACCTCGCCGCCACGGGCGCGACCGTGGCGCGCCTGGCCCCCGGCGCCGAGGTCCACCTCCTCCCCTACCATCGCTACGGGGAAAGCAAGTACCGGATGCTGGGACGGGAGTACCCGCTCCCGGAGGCGGCGAGCCCCGCGCCCGAGGCGCTGGAGCGGGCGAAGGCCATCCTCGAAGGGTGCGGGCTCAAATGCGACATTAAAAAGTAGAACGGAGAAGGGCCATGATCAGAGTCAGGCAGGAGCGGATCGACGACGCGGCTTTCGCCCGCAGACGCCGGGAGGTCCTGTCGGCCTGGCCGACGGGGCGGGAGGTCGACCTCGAGGAGGCGGCCGAATATCAGCGGAACATGCCGGAGGGGAAGAACTTCACCAAGGTCCTGGCCGGCTACCGGGCCTCGGGGACGATCGGCCTCTTCCCCCGCTCCGGGGTCCCCGTCGTCGAGGAGGAGATCCGGCTCCTGCGGGCGATGAACCAGGCCGGGGTCCGGCTCTTCCCCTTCACCACCGATTCCTACACCCGCAACCTGCAGCTCGACAAGGCGCAGAAGGGGCTCGAGGAGAGCATCCGGACCGGGAGGGCCAAGCTGAACGGCTACCCCATCCTCAACCACGGGGTGGCCGTCACCCGCCGGGTGGTGGAATCGTGCGACGGCGCTTTCGACCCCCGCAGTTCGCGCGTCGCCAACAGCTTCGTGGGCGAAATCGCCTTCGCCTCCGGCATGACCGCGATGCCCAACAGCTTCTTCGGGTGGATCGGCGGGTACGACAAGACGGCGACCCCGGAGGAGTGCATCGAGACCGCCCAGTACCTCGGCCGGCTGATCGGCTGCTACGCCGACCGCGGCGTCGTCATCAGCACCGACACGCACGGCTGGCTCCCCAACGGCGTCGTCCCGATGTACGTCAACATGGCGACCCAGATCATCGAGGCGCTCGTGAGCGCGTGCCAGGGGGTCAAGAGCGTCGTCCCCCTGACCAATTTCCAGGGGAACATCGCCCAGGACATCGCCGACATCCGCGTCTCGGAGCGGCTGTTCCGGAAATACCTGGACCGGTTCGGCTTCCACGATACCCTCATCCCCGGCGTGATCGGCAACCAGTCCTCCCTCTTCCCCTTCCCCCAGGACATCGGCCGGGCCTTCGGCTACATCAACTACACCGCCATGGTCGCCGCCATGACCCCCCTGGCCGCCTGCTCGGTGAAGACGGTCGACGAGGCGCTGGGGGTCCCGAGCATCGAAAGCCATGTCCAGACCTACCGCTCGGCCAACTGGATCTTCAACATGATACGGCAGCAGCGATTCGAGCCCGATTCGGAGGCGATCCGGCAGGAGGAGCGGATGGCGGAACTGGCGGTGACGGCCATCCTCGACCGGGTCATCGAGATGGGGGACGGCGACGTCGCCGTCGGGGTGGTGAGGGCCATCGACGCGGGGGTGCTCGACTCCCCCTTCTCCATCAACATCTACCCCAAGGACCAGGTCCTGGGGGCCCGCGACCTCCGAGGGGCCTGCCGCTACATCAAGTACGGGAACCTCCCGATCCCGCAGGAGGTGCGGGCGTACAACGACGAAAAGATGCGGGAGCGGGAACTGGCGGAAGGGTCCAAACTCGACATGAAGACCTCGGTGGCCGATTTCTGGGCCCTGGCCGAGGGCGCCGTCCACGGCACCGTCGACCGGGCGGAGGCGGAACCCCGGACTCTCTCCCTCTCCCGCCGCCCGGTGGTGGTGACGGGGACCGTCGGCGTCGATTCCCACGTCATCGGCACCAAGTTTCTCTCCTGCGTCCTGCGCGAGCACGGAATCCGGGTGATCGCCCTGGGGGCTCAGACCCCGCCCGAGGAGTTCATCCACGCGGCGGTTAAGAACGGCGCCGACGCCATCATGATCACCTCGCTGTACGGGATGGCGCAGATGGACCTGGAGGGCTTCCGGGAACAGTGCACCGAAGCCGGGATCGGCGGCATCCTCCTCTACATCGGCGGCATTCTCGGGATCGGCGCGCGCAACTTCAGGGACGACGAGGCCGCCTTCCGGCGGCTCGGGTTCGACCGGGTCTACCCCCCCCAGTCGGACCCGGCCCAATCGGTCCGCGACCTGGTCGCCGACCTCGAGGCGGGGGGGAAATTGTAACCGGCCCCCCGGGACGGGCCACTGCGGGAGAGAGCGCCCATGACCGAATCGAAATACGGCAGATACATCGTCACCGAGGACCGGATGCCCCCGGAACCGGAGGCGTGGGTGAAGTCGATGGAGGACCAGGCGAAGGAGGGGAAGACGCTCGACCGCACGATGCTTCTGGGCATCATGGACTCCATCGTGCCCGGCTGCTCCCTCTTTGCCGGGTGCGAGATCCTCTGGGGGCTCCCGGGCGGGAAACCGGTGGCGATCGAGATCCCGCACAGCCACGATTTCGACGAGGTCATCGGCTTCGCGGGGACCAACCGGAACTACCCGCGCGACCTCTGCGGGGAGATCGAGTTCCACATCGGGGGGGAGACGCACACTCTCACCAAAACCTGCCTCCTCTTCGTCCCCAGGGGGGTGGAGCACTGCCCCGTGGTGATCAAGCGTGTCGACACGCCCATCTTCATGTTCGAGGCGGCCAACCACCAGCAGTACGTGAAAAACCTTTAGGAAGGGACTCGGGAATGAACCTTCGCCCCACGTCGCTCCCTTTGGCCGCGGGACTCCTGGCGGCCTGCATGGCAATGACCGGCTGCTCCAGGTGGAGCGAGACCGACGCCGGCGCCTTCCGCGTCGTCAGTAACCGCGGGGGACAGACCCTGGGCTACTCCCCGGCCTCCGGGGTGCGGCTGGTGGTCGACAACGGCTTCGCCTTCAAGGACCTCAACCGGAACGGCGCCCTCGACCGCTACGAGGACTGGCGCCTCCCCGCCCGGGAGCGGGCGCGCGACCTAGCGTCCAAAATGACGGTCGAACAGATCGCCGGCCTGATGCTCTACAGCAGCCACCAGGCGGTGCCCGCGCCCGGGCTGACCGACGACCAGGCCCGGTTCCTCCGCGCCGACAACGTGCGCCACGTCCTGGTCACCTCGATCGCCAGCCCCGCCACCGCGGCGGGGTGGAACAACAGCCTCCAGGCGCTCGTCGAGAGCGTGGTCCCCGGCATCCCGGCCAACGTCAGTTCCGATCCGCGCCACCTCCCGGTCGCCGACGCCGAATACAACGCCGGCGCGGGGGGGCGGATCTCGATGTGGCCCGGGGCGCTGGGAATGGCCGCCGCCTTCGACCCCGGCCTGGTCCGGGAGTTCGGCCGGGTCGCCGCCCGGGAGTACCGCGCCCTGGGGATCGCCACCGCCCTCTCGCCCCAGGTCGACCTGGCGACCGACCCGCGCTGGAGCCGCGTCGGCGGCACCTTCGGCGAGCACCCCCGGCTCGCGGCCGACCTGGCGCGCGCCTACGTCGACGGGTTCCAGACCTCCACCGGCCAGGATGAGATCGCGGACGGGTGGGGCTACGCGAGCGTCAACGCCATGGTCAAGCACTGGCCGGGAGGGGGGACCGGGGAGGGGGGGCGCGACGCCCACTACGCCTTCGGCAAATACGCCGTCTACCCCGGCGGCAACTTCGCCACCCACCTGGTCCCCTTTCTCGAAGGGGCCTTCCGGCTCGAGGGGCCGACGCGCGCGGCTGCCGCCGTGATGCCCTACTACACCATCTCCCACGGGATCGACCGGGAAAACGGGGAAAACGTGGGGAACAGCTACAGCCGCTACGTCATCGGCCGCCTCCTGCGCGGCGAGGCGGCCTACGACGGCGTGGTCTGCACCGACTGGGGCGTCACCCGCGACGCCCGCGCCGTCGACGGGTTCGGCACCACCCCCTGGGGGGCGGAAACCCTCACCGTCGCCGCGAGGCACTACAGGATTCTCATGGCGGGGGTGGACCAGTTCGGGGGGAACAACGAGGCCGGGCCGCTGCTCGAAGCCTGGCGGATGGGGGTCGCCGAGCACGGCGAGGAGCGGATGCGCGCCCGGATGGAACAATCGGCCGTGCGCCTCCTCACCAACATCTTCCGCGTGGGGCTGTTCGAAAACCCCTACCTCGACCCGGCGGAAACCGCCCGCACCGTCGGCAGCCCCGGGTTCATGAAGGCGGGGTACGCCGCGCAGCTCCGCTCGGTCGTGATGCTGAAAAACCGCGCCGCGGCCCTCCCCGCCGCCCGGGGCAAGACCCTCTACCTCCCGAAAAGACATACCCCGGCGCGCCGCGACTTCTTCGGCCGCGAGGAACCGGCCAGGCTCGACTACCCCGTCAGCCGGGAGGTCGCGGAGAAATACTTCCGGGTCACGGACGATCCCGCCGCGGCCGATTTCGCCCTGGTGGTGGTCGACAGCCCCGAGGGGGGGGCCGGCTACTCTGCCGACGACGTCAGGACGGGGGGGAACGGTTATCTCCCCATCACCCTGCAGTACCGCCCCTACCGGGCGGCCGCGGCCCGCGCCCGGAGCCTGGCCGGGGGGGACCCGCTGGAACCCTTCACCGACCGCTCCTACCGGGGCAGGACCGCCCGGGCGGCCAATCACACCGATCTCGGGATGATCCTGGCCGCGCGGCGGGCGATGGGACCGAAACCGGTCGTGGTCGCCGTGCGCCTGTCCAACCCGATGGTGTTCGCCGAATTCGAACGGGAGGCGGACGCCATCCTGCTCTGTTTCGGCATCCAGGACCAGGCGCTGATGGAGATCGTTTCGGGCGCGGCGCAGCCGTCGGGCCTCCTCCCGATCGGGATGCCGGCGGACATGGCGGAGGTGGAGCGGCAGGACGAGGACGTCCCCTTCGACATGAAATGCCATGTCGACACGGAGGGGAACGCCTACGACTTCGGCTTCGGCCTCTCCTGGCGGGGCGTCATCCGGGACGAACGGACCACCCGCTACTCCAAACCCTAGCGGGGGAGTTTACAGACTGAGATCCTGCCGGTCGCGGGCTTGAAGATCATCATCTGGAAAATCCCGGGGCCGTCGTAGCGGTTGTTGCGGACGGCGAACGACTCCGCCGCGCCGCCGGTGGCGAAGAGGGGGACGCCGGAGCTTTCCCGCCGGGAGTAGCCGTGGATGTGCCCGAAAAAGGCGGCCCGGATCTTCTTCCGGTGCCGCTCGAGCAGGGCCAGGAAGCGGTCGGAATAGCGGGGCGACAGGGAGTGGAACCCCCACCCTTCCACCCGCGGGGGGACGTGGGAAAAGATCAGGGTGTCGGGCCGGAGGTGCCGCTCGAGAAACGCTTCCTCGCTCTTGCGGAAGGTCCGGTCGGAGGTGTTGAGCCCGACAAAGCGCCAACGGCCCACATCCACGACCTTGCGCGTCGGGCCGAAATGGCGCACGAACTCGCCGAGCGGCCGGTCGTGGTCCCCCGGGACCGCGGCCAGGAGCGCCGGGTAGGGGGCGAGGGCGCCGAGGACGGCCCGGTATTCCCCGGGGGTGGCATAGACCGCCAGGTCTCCCGCGACCAGGAACAGGTCCGGCCGGTGGAGGCGCCACACGTGCTCGAGGAGCGGGGGGAAATTCCCCTTCCATCCCGGCCGGCACGCCGGGTCGGCCATGACGGCGACGGTCCTCACCCCCTCGATCCCCAGGTACTTGTCCCTGATGATGTCCATTCCGGATCCTCAAACCGCAGTTTGGGGATGGCCGGGGCATAAATCAAGCCCCATGCGGCGCCCCGCGCACTCTATGCCGATTTCCGGACGCTCCGGGTGACGATGATGTCGGAGTCGCAGCCGGCCGGCCGGCTGAGGACCACCGCCCCGATCTCCACGGGGGCGTCGACGGTGACCCTCTTGATCTCCTCCATCACGTCCATGATCCGGGCAAGCGGGATGGCGCGGCTGGTCCGGACGCTCGCCAGGATCGAATCCCCCCCCCGCACCCGCACGCTCGAGCTGATCGTGCGCATCGGGTTCAGGATCTCCTGCCGCACCCAATCCTCCCCCTTCGGGCACACGCTCCCCTCGACCCGGGTGATCACGGGGGTTTCGTCGTCGTCCACGTAGGCCACCAGCGGGCAACCGTTGGGGCAGAGCACGCACGTATACTCTTTCCTGATCATTCTACCGACACCTCCAGGGGGGAACCGTCCGCGCCGGCCCCCTTCTTGACCGGGATCCGGATCATCTCCGCCGGGTGCAGCCGCATCATCTTCTTCCTCCGGATCTCCTTCCCTCCCCCGTCCCGGATCACGACCGTCCTGTCACGCCAGGGGGCGGTCACGCGCAGGGAGAGGATGAAGTCCCGCTCGCCCGAAATGGTCTGGGGCAGGACGTAGCGCACCCCCTCCCCCGCCCGGACCGGGATCCGCCGCCGGGGCTCCTCGCGCCGGTCCTGCACGTAGGCGGCGGCGAACCGCCCCGCCTCTTCCGCCTCCACCGACACCCAGTCGGCCAGGTCGTGCACGTGGAGCACGTTGCCGCAGGCGAAAATGCCCGGGACGCCGGTCATGAAGGTGTCGTCCACCAGCGCCCCCCCCGTGACCGGGTCCATTGCCACCCCGGCCTGCACGGTCAGCTCGTTTTCCGGGATCAGGCCCACCGAAAGGAGGAGGGTGTCGCAGGGGACGAGGCGTTCGGTCTCCGGGATCGGGACCCGGTCCCCGTCCACCTGCGCCACCCGGATCGCCTCCAGGCGCCCCTTGCCGATGATGTCGGTCACGGTGGTGTTCAGGAAGAGGGGGATGTTGTAGTCGTTGAGGCACTGCTGGATGTTGCGCGGCAGGCCGCTGGAATAGGGGAGGATCTCGAACACCGCCTCCACGTGCGCCCCCTCGAGCGTCATGCGCCGCGCCATGATCAGGCCGATGTCGCCCGAGCCGAGGATGCACACCCGGCTGCCCACCATGATGTTTTCGAGGTTGATGAAGTTCTGGGCCGCGCCGGCGGTGTACACCCCCGCGGGACGGTGCCCCGGGATGGAAATCGCCCCCCGGGTCCGTTCGCGGCAGCCCATGGCCAGGACCACCGCGCCCGCCTCGATGTGCCGGAGCGCGCCGCGGGCGCTCACCTCGAGCACCCGGTCGGGGGAGAGGGAGAGGACGATGGTGTTGTCCATCACCTCGACCCCCGCGTCCGGAAGCCTGCGGATATAGCGGTCGGCGTACTCGGGACCGGAGAGCGCCTCCTTGAACGCGTGCAGCCCGAAGCCGTCGTGGATGCACTGGTTCAGGATCCCGCCCAGGATCCGGTCGCGCTCGATGAGGAGCACCTCCCTGCAGCCCGCCTCCCGGGCCGCGATCGCGGCGGCCAGCCCGGCGGGCCCCCCGCCGATGACCACCACTTCCCTCCGGATCTTCTCGATCGGGGATGCCTTAGCGTTCATGCGCCTGCCCTCCTTTATCCGGGCGCATGTTCCCCACGAACATCGGGGAATCGGCCCCTCGCTTGAGAAAATCCTCCGGGTTCCACCCGAATTCGTCCCGCAGCAGGCGCACGATGCGGGGGATGCAGAACCCCCCCTGGCACCGGCCCATGGAGGCGCGCGCCCGGTACTTGAGGCTCACCATCGTCCGCGCCCCCAGGGGGTTGCGGATGGCGTCGAGGACCTCCCGCTTGGTGATCTTCTCGCACCGGCAGATGATCTCGCCGTAGTCGGGGTCCTCGGCGATCCGCTCCGCCTTCTCTTCCGGCGGGAGCTCCCAGAAAAAGTCGAGGGAGCCGGGCCGCACCGGGTTGAACGCGGGATCGGGCTCGAGCGCCAGGTGGTGTTTCACCATCCCCACCGCCATCTCGGCGATGGCGGGCGCGGAGGTCAGCCCCGGGCTCTCGATCCCCACCAGGTTGACGAACCCCTCGAGATCCTTCCGGTCCTCGATGACGAAGTCCTTGTTGCCGCCGACCGCTGGAGGCGTCTGCTTGGCCCGGGTGCCGGCGAAATTGCGGATGTAGTCCGACATCCGGATGCCGGGGAGGAGCCGCTGCGCCTCCCTGCGCAGCCGCGCCATGATGTCGGGGGTGCAGGCGAAGTCCTCGGGGTCGGCCAGGTACTCGGCCGTGGGGCCGATCAGGATGTTCCCGTCCACCGTCGGGGTCAGGTGGGTGCCCCAGCCGGGCGCGTTCTTCTTGGGCGCGGGGTAGACCAGGGACGTCACCGTCCCGTCCAGCCGCCGGTCCAGGACGTAGTATTCGCCGCGGCAGGGGTAGATAGCGTATTCCGTGATGCCCGCCATGCGGCAGACGTCGGCCGCGAACAGGCCCGCGGCGTTGACGAGGACGCCGCCCGTGAAGGTGTCCCCGGCCGCGGTGCGCACCTCCCACCGGCCCTCCTGCCGCGTGATCGCCGCGACCTTCTGCCCGAGGTGGAAATCGACCCCGTTGGCCAGGGCGTTTTCCGCCAGGGCGATCGTCAGGTTGTAGGGGGAAACGATGGCGCTCGTGGGGGAATAGAGCGCCCGGTGGCCCTCCACCCCCGCCTGGATCCGCTGCATCCGGTCGCGGTCGATCACCTCGAGCCCCGGGACGCCGTTGGCGTCCCCCTGCTCCTTGAGGTGGTGGAGCATCGGTTCGTCCTCCGCGTCGAGGGCGACGGTCAGCTTCCCGATCCGCTTCATCTTCACCTTCAGGTCCCGGCAGAGGTCGTCCATCAGGGCGTTCCCCCTGACGCTGACGGCGGCCCGCAGGGTCCCGGGGGCGTACTTGAACCCGCAGTGGAGCACCCCGCTGTTGCGGCAGCTCGCCCCCATCCCCACATCCGCGTCCTTTTCCAGGAGGGCGGCGCGCACGCGGTAGCGGGACAATTCCCGGGCGATGGCGCACCCGACCACCCCGCCGCCGATGATCAACACCTCGTAGCCATGCTTCACTGTCACCACCTCACGCAATCGATGTCTGGTCGACCATGGTATCCCAGCACTCAAAGCATGCCATATCTCCCAAAAAAGACAAAGGGGGATTTGG
>CAZWXG010000046.1:14845-17239 GCA_964637825.1 uncultured Acidobacteriota bacterium | reverse complement strand
GTGGGTTTTCTGTTGCTGAGGACGCGGGAACGCCTGATTCGCATGCATATGTCCAGATCCGATTGTAAGGCGATGGCGCAGATCATCGTCCCCTACCTCCTGTTCGGGGGTCTGTGGATCCTCCTCTCCGACCGGTTGCTCGCGAAGATCGAGCCGGACCCGGCGCTGAGAATCGAGTGGTCGATCTACAAGGGATGGGCCTACGTGCTGGTGACCGGGATCCTGCTCACGCTCCTTCTGTCCCGGGTGCTCCGGGCGCGCGAACGGGCCGCCGCCGCCCTCGACGAGACCGACCGCCGCTTTTCGCTGGTCCTCCGGAAAAGCCCCATCGCCATCGCCATCACCCGGCTCGCCGACGGCCGCTTCCTCGATGTCAACGACAGTTTCGTCCGCACGACGGGCTGGTCGCGGGAAGAGGCGGTCGGGCGCACGTCAACGGAACTGAGCCTCTGGCACGACCCGGGGCAGCGGGAGGAGATCTCGGAAAGGGTGCGCGCGGAGGGGCGTGTCCCGCCCGTGGAGATCGCCATCCGGCAGAGGTCGGGCGCTGTCGTCCCGATGCTCTATTCGGTCGAACGGATCGAGCTTGCCGGCGAGCCCTGCCTGATCGGCATGGCGCAGGACATCACCGCGCGCAAGAGCATGGAGGAGGAGTTGCGCGCGCGCCTGCAACGCTTCCTCACGGCGAGCCCGGCCGTTCTCTACGTGCTCCGCATCGAAGGGGACCGGGTGCGGCAGGTGTGGATCAGCGACAACCTGGAACGGATCACCGGGTGGACCCCGGCCGAATCGCGGGACCCCGGCTGGTGGTACTCTCAAGTCCACCCCGAGGACAAGGAACGGGTGCTCGAGGGGCGGGCGCGGGTGCAGGACCGGTTCGGAAAAAGCAAACTGCTCGAGTACCGCTTCCGGCACAAAAGCGGCGCCTGGATCTGGATCCGCGACGAACAGCGCTATCAGCCCGCCGAGGAGGGGGAGTGGATCGAGGCCGTCGGAACCTGGATCGACATCTCGGAGCAGAAGCGGCTGGAAGCCAATGTCCTGCAGATGCAGAAAATCGAGACGGTGGGGATGCTGGCCGGCGGCATCGCCCACGATTTCAACAACCTGCTCTCCGTCATCCGGGGCTACACCGAACTCGGGCTCGAGGAGGCGCGGGGGGACGAAGCGCAGCGGAAGAACCTCGAGGAGATCCTGCGCGCCAGCCGGCAGGCGGCGGCCCTCACCTCCCAGCTCCTGGCGTTCAGCCGCAAACAGATCCTGCAACCCGAAATCCTGGACATCAACGACGTGCTCCGGGAAACCAGCAAGATGCTCGAGCGCCTGATCGGCGAAAACATCGAACTCCACCTCCTGCCCCATCCCGAGCTGGCGCAGGTCAGCGCCGACCGCGGGCAGGTGCAGCAGATCATCATGAACCTGGCGGTCAACGCCCGGGACGCCATGCCGGACGGGGGAAAGCTGGTGGTGGAAACGGGGCACGCGGTTTTCGACGAGGAATACGTGCGGGGTCATTTCCCCGCCCTCCCCGGGGAGTACGTGATGCTCGCCGTCAGCGACAGCGGCGCCGGCATGGACGCGGCGACGCAGGCGCGCATTTTCGAACCCTTCTTCACGACCAAGGAAAAGGGGAAAGGGACCGGCCTGGGCCTGTCGACCGTCTACGGCATCGTCAAGCAGAGCAACGGTTTCGTCTGGGTCTACAGCGAGAGGGGCCGGGGGACGACGTTCAAGGTGTACCTCCCCCGGGTCGAAGGCGCCGCGGAAGCGGCGGAGCCCGAAACACGCGCGGAATCGGGGCTCGGGGGCTCCGAGGTCATCCTCGTCGTCGAGGACGAGGCGCCGCTGCGGGAGCTGGCCTGCCGCATCCTGGGGAGGAAGGGGTACTCCGTCATCCCGGCCGCCAACGGCGAGGAAGCCCTGGAGCGGGCCGCCGCCTGGACTGGAACGATCGACATGCTGGTCACCGACATGCTGATGCCCCGGATGGGGGGAAAGGAACTCGCGTCCCGGATGAAGGCGCGCTTCCCGGGCATCCGCGTCCTGTACATCTCCGGGTACACGGACCATTCCATCGTCCACCAGGGGATCCTGGACGAGGGGGTCGCGTTCCTGCAGAAACCGTTTTCCATGGAGGGCCTGGCGGAGAAGGTGCGCGTGATCCTCGACGGCGGGGCCTAGTCAGGCGCCGGTCCGGGCAGGGGCTCAGGCCTCCGGCGCATCGCCCTTTCCCGCCTTCAGCCGCTCCAGTTCCAGGGGGTAGTGCTCGGCCATTTCGGCCTCGGAGATCCTCCCCGTGATCCAGACGGTGCTCATCGGGTAGGCGGTCGGGCTGAAGATGACGAAATAGAAGTGCCAGATGACGATGCTCAGGGTGGCGAGCACCGCCTCGTA
>CAZWXG010000046.1:11773-14745 GCA_964637825.1 uncultured Acidobacteriota bacterium | reverse complement strand
TGACGAAATAGAAGTGCCAGATGACGATGCTCAGGGTGGCGAGCACCGCCTCGTAAAAATGGATGGTGCGCGCCACGTCCCAGGCGAGCTTCGACCAGAGGGCCATAAAATAATCGTCGAAGGTCATGACGACACCGGTGGCCGCCATCACCAGGACACCCCACACCAGAGCCCAGTATTCGATCTTCTCGAAATAGGTGAAGCGTGCGAAGAGCGGCTTGTGGCGGCGGACGCCGGTCAGGTAGAGGAGGTTCTGCACGACGTCGCGGGCGTCCTTCAACCGGGGCCAGATGTCGCGCCGGAGGCGCCTGCCCCTCTTCGTGAAGACGAGGCAGAGGGCGTGCCACAGGCTCAGGGCGATCATGGCGAAGCCCGCGATCCGGTGCAGCGCCCCGCGCACGTCGAAAAAGCTCTCACAGCACCCCCTGATCGGGGCCACCCACCAGGCGTCCGGGTAGCGCAGCATGAAGCCGGTGGCGGCCAGGACGACGAAGCTGGCCATCATCGCCCCGTGCTGCAGCCGGTCCCCGAGCGACATCCTCTCGTAGTGGATCTCCGCGGCCCGGGGCCCCGGCTCGATCCTTCCCCGCAGCAACGACCGCTTGTGGCGCGTCTTCTTGATGAAGTCGAGGAGGTTGTGCAGCAACATCCCGCCGACGACGACGGCGATGAGGTAGAGATAGAAGGCCCGGATCCAGTAGAGGATCCCGCTTTCGGGGTTGCGGGCCTCGACGACGTGCACCGCCCCCCGGGCGAAGTTTTCGTTGGCGCCCGGGTGGCAGCTGCCGCAGGTGGCGGCCAGGTTGGAGCGGTGGACCGTGGATGCGGGGTCGGAGGAGGGGAGGATGTTGTGGACCCCGTGGCAGCTGGCGCAGTTGGCCACCTCGAGCGAGCCGGCGCGCGAAGCCAGGCCGTGGAAGCTGTCGTTGAAGGTGGAGAAGCGGTCGGAGTCGATGCCGTACTTTTGGGTGAGCCGGAGCGAATCGTGGCAGGAGGCGCAGATCTCGACCGAGACGTTCTTCGCCGCGGCCGGGGAGCGCGCGTCCCCGACCCGGTAGATGTTGTGCTGCCCGTGGCAATCGGTGCAGGTGGGGGAATCGCCCAACCCCTTGGCGACCGCCCGTCCGTGCACGCTTCGGCCGTAGGTGCGGGCGATATCGGCGTGGCAGCGGCCGCAGGTGTCGGCCACGTTCCACCGGCTGACGCGGGAGGCGGAGTCCCTGGCCGTCCTGGCGTCGTGGGCGCCGTGACAGTCGCTGCACCCGGCCGCATCCAGGTTGCCCGCCAGGAGCGCCTCCCCGTGCACGCTGTCGAGGTACCCGGCCATGAAGGCGGCGGGGAATCCGACTTCGGTCCGCACCGTATCGTCTTCGAGGTGGCACTTCAGGCAGAACGCGGGCTCCTTCGTTTTGTGGAGCGCGGCATCGGGGCTGTCCAGCGGGAGGATTGCGTGGGAGCCGTGGCACTCCAGACAGCCGGGGGATTTCGCCCCCTCCCTCCCGAGCGCCAGGCCATGGGCCGAATCCCGGTATTGGGCCGCGACCGCCGCGTGGCAGCGCCCGCAGCCCACATCGGCCCGCAGACGGTGGTTGACCGACCTGGGGTCTTTCGGGGACAGGACATCGTGGGTGCCGTGGCACTGTTTGCAGCCGGCCGCCGCATTCCCCTTCCCGTTTTCCTGAGGACGCGCGTGAACGCTCCCGCCATACCCCTTCGCCTCGTGGCACCCTTCGCACCGGACCGGGCGGATGACCGCGGCATGCGGTATCTTCATCGGCTCGAGCCCCGTGTGGCACCGCGTGCAGGGGAGCGCCGCGTGGACCGAGGACTGGATCTTCCGCGCGTCGACGAAGAGGGACACCGGGCGCCCGCTGCGCTTCATTTCGAGCGTTTCATTGCGGTGACACATCATGCAGGGGTCCGCCCCCTGGGCATACAGCTGCACCGTCAAAAACAGGGGCAGAAGAAATCGCGCGCGCCGCCACTTCCGGAGCTGGGTCATCGGGAAATCCTTTGAACTGTGCGCATTGTAGCACAGAAAATCCCGGCTGCAACCTACCAAATCTTTTATGTACTATCCATGTATCGCTATGGAGACTTCGCGCCCCCTTCCGGGAGGAATCCGCACGGAGATCGTAAAGAAACTGCACATTCCAGGGTGGGTCATGCACCCAAGTGCTTGTTCATCAATAAAAACCTTTGGCACGGAGATTGCAAGCCCTATGTACAGGGTTCCGGCAAAATGCGAACTTCCGCCGGAACCGCCGGTTTCCTTTTCTCGGAGCGCCCATGCAGGAAGCGATCTGGACTCACTCGAACCTTCAGGACAAGATCCTGATCCGTCAAAGCCAGAACGGGGATCAGCGCGCGTTTGAAGCGCTGATGCGCAAATACCAGCCCCAGCTCTCCAGCCTGGTATGCTGGCACGCGGGCCCGGCGGCGGACGCCGAGGACATCGTTCAGCTGGTCCTGTGCAAGGTCTACTTCTCCCTGAAAAAATTCGACCTCAACCGCCCCTTCTACCCCTGGCTCCGGCGCATCGCCGTCAACCGCTGTTTCGACGAGCGGCGGCGCCTCCGGCGCCGCAAGGCCTATACCTTCGCCGAACTCGAACTCGAGGAGGGCTCGATCGACGCCCGCCGGCTGCACGCCCTGCCCGACCCCTACGCGGAGGACAACCGCACGGAGCTGGGCGAGATGCTCCGGAGGGTGCTCCGCCAGCTGCCGGCCGAGTACCGGGAAGTGATCGTGCTGCACCACCTGAAGCAGCTGCCCTACGAGGAAATCGCCCCGATCCTGCGCTGCACCCCGCAGGCGGCCAGGGTGAAGGCCTGCCGCGCCCGTGCCGCGCTGCGGCGCCTCCTGAAGGAGTCGTGCCGGGACATCGCCGGCAACTTCTCCTCCTCCAACCTGATGCGCATCCTCGACGCCTGCTGCCGCCGGCAACCGCAGCCGATCCCCCGGGTCGACGA
>CAZWXG010000046.1:3958-11673 GCA_964637825.1 uncultured Acidobacteriota bacterium | reverse complement strand
GGACAACCAGTTCCGGTTCGAGCGCCTCATCGGGGCCGTCAACAGCCTGCTCGACGCCGCCGACCGGATCGCGTGGGCGCGCAAGGCGGAGCGCACCCCCCAGGAGAAGGATTTCTGGGGGGCGGGATTCGTGCTGCAGGGGTGTTACTTCCGGGTGCGGCAGGCCGATTATTTCGCCGCGCTGACGGAGGACAGGAAATCGGAGCAGGTGGTCACCCTGGCCCGCAGCCTCTACCAGCAGGGGCGCGGCGCCTATGACGGGCGCGAGTATCAGCGCGCCCGGTTGCTGGCCGACGCCTCGTCCCTGATCGTTTTTGCCCTGGAGTCCATAGCCCAGGCGACCATCCCCGACCCCCACATCTACCGATAGGTGCCCATGCGCTTCCCCGCACCGGTCAGTTTCCGCGCGCAGGCCTTCATCATCGGGGCCGCCTCCCTGGCCGTCGTGGCGCTGGCGGCGCTGATCGTGCGCGACGTCGTGTTCACGACCGAGGCCAAGCTCCTGGGCGACGCCCTGCGCCGCTGTGAAACCGCCTGCCGCGAGTTGCATCACCAGGTGCGCGAACGCGCGGCCTATGCGGGCGATCCCCTCGAACAGCTGCCGCGGCAGGCCCTGGAGATTTCGCTCAAGGGGATCTCCGCCACCGTTCTGGAGGCTTTTCCCGGAATCAAGGGGGGGATGTACCTGCCGGCCGAGGACGCCGTTGCCGGTTACGCCTATCCCACGGCCGAGGAGGAGTCCGAGGCGCGGCCCGGCCTCTCCGGGATGGAACGGGATCTCGTCCGCACCCTCGCCGCCCGGGCCGCGGGGACGCAGGCCATGGTCAGCGGTTCGGACTGGGAGAACCAGGACCTGATCGTGGTCGCCGCCGTCCGGTCGGGCACCATGGTCCTGTGGACCCTGCGCCGGGTTCCGGTGCTGCGCTATCCGCTGATCGGATCGCACCGCTGGTGGCTCGTGGCGCTGGGGTTCTCGACCCTGCTGGGGGTGGGGGGCATCGTCTCCATCTGGTATCGGCTCCATTCGGGCGTCCGCTCCATCCAGCAGGGGTTGCGCCGGCTGGAGGACGACTTTTCCTTTCGGCTCCCTTCCGTGCGCGGCGACCTGGGCCGGGTGGCCCGGGACATCAACCTGATGGCGGAGCGGCGCATGGCGCTCGAGGAAAAGCTGCGCCAGCAGGACCGCCTCGCCGCCCTGGGGAAGGTCGTCAGCGGCCTCGCTCACGAGGTCCGCAACCCCCTCAATTCCATCAAGCTGACGCTGCAGCTGCTCGAACGCCGGCTGAAGCGGGGGGTGGCCGCCTCGACCGAGGTGGCCGAGTGCCTGCAGGAGATCGACCGGCTCGACCTGATGGTGGGGCGCCTCCTCGCCTTCGGCCGCCCGGTGATGACCCACCGGCACGTGCAGGACGTCGCCCCCGTCATCACCCAGGCGGTCAAGATGGTACACGAGCCGATGCGGAAGAAGGGGGTCCGCATCGAGTTCCGTCCACCGGGCGAGGAACTCCGGGCCGATATCGACGCACCACAGGTCGTGCAGGTCCTCATCAACCTGCTCCTGAACGCCGTCGACGCCTCCCCCCCCGCGGGTCTCGTGACGATCGGGGCCGGGGGGGAGGAGGGCCGGGTCTCGATCCGGGTCGCCGACCGGGGCAGCCGCATCCCGGACGAGGTCCGGCCGCACGTTTTCGACGCCTATTACACGACCAAGGAAAACGGGAGCGGCCTGGGACTGGCCGTCTCCCGGGAAATCGCGGCCAACCACGGCGGCTCCCTGCAGTTCGAGTCGGAGAACTCGGGGACCACCTTCGTCCTGACGCTGCCGGCGGAAAGGGGGGCGTCCGATGCGGCCTAAGGCGTCCATTCTCGTCGCGGAGGACGAGGCGCAGGCGCGCGAGGCGTTGCGCGCCCTGCTCGAGGACGAGGGCTACCGGGTACTGTGCGCCTCCGACGGCGCCGAAGCCTCCCTCCATCTCGCCCAATCCGCCGTCGAGGCCGCCCTCCTGGACATCCGGATGCCCTCCAGGGACGGGCTCGCGCTGCTGCGCGAACTGAAGGACCATCCTTCGCCCCCCGCGGTCCTGATCATGACCGCTTACGGGACCAGCGCGGCCGCCATCGAAGCGATGGCCCTGGGGGCTTTCGATTACCTGACCAAGCCGCTGAATTTCGACGAACTGCTCATCCAGCTCGAGCGCGCCATCGACAACCGCCGGAAGACCAGCGAGCTCGAGGCCTACCGCAGCGAGGAGGACGCCGGGCAGGGGTTCGAGATCGTCGGCCGGGGCCCGGCCATGCAGAAGCTGTACAAGCTGATCGGCCAGGTGTCGGCCACCGACTCCACGGTGCTGATCCGCGGGGAGTCGGGAACGGGAAAAGAGGTGATCGCCCGCGCCATCCACCGCCACAGCCTGCGCGGCTCCCGCCGGCTGGTGAAGGTCAACTGCGCCTCGATCCCGGAAACGCTCCTGGAAGCGGAAATGTTCGGCCACGAACGGGGGGCCTTCACCGGGGCCGCGCAGCGCCGGATCGGCAAATTCGAGTACGCGGCCGGCGGCACCCTGTTCCTGGACGAGATCGGGGAGCTGTCCCCCTCCACCCAGGTCAAGCTCCTGCGGGTGCTGCAGGAGTTCGCCATCGAGCGCCTCGGGTCGAACGTCACCATCCCGCTCGACGTGCGGTTGCTGACCGCGACCAACTGCGACTTGGAGCTGGCCGTGCGGGAGGGGCGCTTCCGCGAGGATCTCTATTACCGGCTCAACGTCGTCACCCTCACCGTCCCCCCCCTGCGCGATCGGCGCGAGGACATCCCCGAACTGGCCGCCTACCTGCTCCGGCGCGCCGCCGCGCGCCTGAAGATGCAGACCCCGACGCTTTCGGGGGACGCGGTCGAGGTTCTCGCCGCCGGCGACTGGCCCGGGAACGTGCGCGAACTGGAGCACTGCCTGGAGCGGGCGCTGATTCTCGGCCGGTCGGGCGTGATCCGGCGCGAGGATGTGGCGCTCGACGCGGGCCCGCCGGCGGCCGACCCCGTGGACGGCTTCCCGCTCGAGGAGGGGCTCCACGCGGCCGTCGCCCGGCTGGAGCGCGGGATGATCGAACGCGCGCTCGCCGCCTCGGGCGGGAACCGCACGCGGGCGGCCGAAATCCTCAAGATCAACCGCCGCCTCCTCTACGACAAGCTGCGCGAATACGGGCTGGACTGATCCCCGCCCCGTTCCCCCTCCCTATGTCTCCATGAGCGGGCGGAACATGTCCGGCAGGGTGAAGGGGAAAGCCTCCCGCGTGCGGCCCGCGGTCAGCTCCGCGGGAACGACCTCGGCCAGTTCCTCCGCCGTCCAGCCCCCCTCCCTGCGGATCGTCCGGGCCACCGGCGGCGGATCGACGAAGAGCCCCACGTGCCCGCCGAGCACCTCGAAGATGCACCCGTTGATCGCGTCGGCTCCCTCGCTCGAGAGGAAGGTCGCCAGCGCGGCCACGTCCTCGGGC
Source organism: uncultured Acidobacteriota bacterium (assembly GCA_964637825.1). Classification (GTDB taxonomy): domain Bacteria; phylum Acidobacteriota; class UBA6911; order UBA6911; family UBA6911; genus UBA6911. The sequence goes on along the minus strand of CAZWXG010000046.1, from coordinate 8,184 downwards.
CGGTTCGACTCGAACAGGGGGTTGCGGATCTCCGGCGCCGTTCCGCGCCAGGCGGCGATCGGGCGCAGGACGTTGCAGGTGATCCCGTACGGGGCCAGTTCCCGCGCCACCGTGCGGGCGAACCCCACGATCCCCTCCTTCACCGTGGAATAGGCCGCCTGCCCGGCGAACCCGAACCCGATGTGGGACGAGGTGCAGAGGATGCGCCCGTAGCGCTGCGTTTTCATGTGTACGGCGGCCGCGCGCGTCGCGAACATCATCCCGTAAAGGTGCGTGCGCAGCATCAGGTCCCAGTCCTCCGTCCGGATCGCGTCCACGTCGCTGTGGCGGATCACGCCGGCGTTGTTGACGAGAATGTCGATGCGGCCGAACTCCCGGAGCGCCTGCTCCACGACCGAAACCGCCCCCTCCTCGGTCGCGACGCTCGCGTGGTTGGCCACCGCCGTCCCCCCCGCGGCGCGGATCTCCTCGACCGTCCGGTCCGCCGGGCCCGCCGATTCCCCGTACCCGTCGTGCGACGTCCCCAGGTCGTTGACCACCACGAGCGCCCCCTGGGCCGCAAACGCGAGGGCGTCCGCCCGCCCCAGGCCGTTGCCCGCCCCGGTGATCGCCGCCACCCTTCCCTTCAGCATTTCCCCCATGTGCCCCCCTCGGGATGACCCCGCAAAAGCCGCATTCCCCCGGAAAACCAAAGCGTGTATGATATGGCCCGTATTGTAGCGAATCATCCAACACTGTGGGAAAGAGAATCCTATGAGGATCCTGATCGCCGGCGGGGGACAGACCTCCGCTCTGGTCGCCAACCGCCTCATCCACGAGGGGAACGAGGTCGTCATCGTGGAACAGGAGGGCGACCGGTGCCGGGAGCTGGAGGGGATGCTGGACGCCAAAATCGTCCAGGGGAACGCGGCCAGCATCGGGACGCTGCGCAGGGCGGGGATCGCCGCAACCGACATGCTGATCGCCCTGACCAGCGTCGACCAGGTGAACCTGCTCTTCTGCCTGATCGCTTCGGTGGAATCGCAGGCCAAGGTCCGGGTCGCCCGGCTGCGGACGCACGAGGTGGAGCAGTGGCGCAGCCTCTGCCTCCAGGCCGGCATCCCGATCGACCTGATCATCCACCCGGAGACCGACATCGCCGAGCGCATCCTGCGCGTCATCCACCTCCCCGGCGTCAGCGACATCCTCGATTTCGCCGAGGGGCGGGTGAAGCTGTTCGGGATGACGATCGACGAGGCCCACTGGCTCGCCCACCGGCGCATCGACGAGATCGACGAGGGACGGTCCATCCGCAAGGGGCTGATCGCCATGATCTTCCGCGGCCAGCAGGCCATCATCCCCCACGGGGGGGAGGTCCTGCTCCCGGGCGACCACATCTATTTCATGTCCCGGACGGAGGACCTCGATTCGGCCTATGGCTTCATGGGGCTCGCCACCCGGCAGAAGCTCGACCGGGTGTTCATCCTCGGCGGCAAGCAGCTGGGCATCGAACTGGCGCAGCAACTGGAGAAGAAGGGGATCGACGTCAAGCTGTTCGAGCGGGACCCCGAGCGCTGCGAACTGATCTCGCGCATCCTCAAAAAAACCATCGTCATCCAGGCCGACGGCACCGAGGAATCGACCCTCGCGGAGGAGAACATCGAAGGGGTGGGCGCTTTCCTGGCGCTCACGGGGGACGACGAGAACAACATCATGGCGTCGCTGATGGCGCGCACCCTGGGGGCGCGCAAGGTCGTCGCCCTGATCAACCGGCTCAACTACCTGCCGATGGTGCAGCGCCTCGGGATCACCACCACGGTGAGCCCCCGCCTGGCGGCCGTGGACCGGATCCTGCGCTACGTCCGCAAGGGGCGGGTCATTTCCGTCACCTCGTTCCGCGAGCAGGAGGCCGAATCGATCGAACTGATCGCCGCTTCCCGCTCCCGGGTCGTCGGGAAGAGGCTCAAGGACGTCCACCTGCCGCACGAATGCATCATCGGCGCCATCGTCCGCCCCGGGGGAGAGGTGATCGTGCCCCGCGGTGAAGACATCGTGGAGGCGGGGGACCGGATCATCTGCTTCGCCCTGGAGTCTTCCGTGCCGTTGCTCGAATCCGCCTTTCTTTCGGAATCCCGGAGCTGACCGCCGCCGTGACCCACATCGAGGCCCTGCTGCACGTTCTCGGACGCTTCCTCCTGGCCCTGGCGGCGGTCACGCTCATCCCCCTCGTCTACGCCCTCGCGAACGGCGATCCCCCCCTCCCGTTCGCCGGCGCCTTCGCCGCCACCGCCGGGGCGGCGCTGCTCCTGGTCCTCTTCACCCGCCGCCCCAAGGGGGAACTGACGCAGCGGGAGGCCCTGCTGCTCGTGGGGATGATCTGGATCGCCACGAGCCTCTTCGGCGCCCTCCCCTTTTACCTCTCCCCCCACTTCCCCTCCTTCACCGACGCCTTTTTCGAATCCGCCTCGGGCTTTACCACCACCGGGGCCACCGTGCTCGTCGAGGTCGAGGTGCTTTCCCGCAGCCTGCATTTCTGGCGCTGCTTTTCCCACTGGCTGGGGGGGATGGGAATCGTGGTGCTCGGCATCGCCATATTGCCGCTGGTGGGCATCGGCGGCATGACGCTTTACCGCGCCGAATTTTCCGGCGCCAAATCGGAAAAGATCCGCCCCCGCATCCGGGAAACCGCCCTGGCCCTCTGGAAGATCTATTTCGGCCTGACGGCCGCGCTCTACTTCGCGCTCCGCTGGGCGGGAATGGACCCGTTCGAGGCGCTCTGCCACGCCTTCTCGACCCTGGGAACCGGGGGCTTTTCCACCCGGACGGCGAGCGTCGCCGCTTTCGGAAGCGCCTGGATCGAGGGGATCCTCATCCTCTTCATGCTCCTGGCCGCCGTCAACTTCACCCTCCATCACCGGCTCTGGGTCGAACGCCGGGTGAAAGGGTTCTTTTCCGACATCGAACTCCGTTTCTTCCTCGCGGTGGTGGCCCTGGCGACCGCGGCCGTCCTCGCGAGCCTCCTCCTCGGCGGCGGGATCGGCTTCGCCGACGCCCTGCGCCGTTCCCTCTTCCAGGTCAGTTCCATCATCACCACCACCGGCTTCGTCACGGCCGATTTCGAGGCGTGGCACCCGTTCGCCCAGCAGGTGCTCCTCCTGCTCATGTTCATCGGCGGCTCGACCGGGTCCACCGCGGGGGGGCTGAAGGCATCGCGCATCCTCCTGCTCCTGAAGGTGACCGGGCGCGAATTCAAGCGCCTGGTCGAGCGCCGGGGCGTCTTCACCGTCCGGCTGGGGGCCGAGCCCTACCCCGAAACCGCGATCCAGGGCCTGCTGAACCTGGTCTACCTGACGTTCCTGGCCTTTTTCGCCGCCTGCCTGCTGCTGACGGCCTGCGGGGTCGACATCCTGACCGCCGTGAGCGCCGTTCCGGCCTGCATGTTCAACGTCGGCCCGGCGCTCGGTTCCGTCGGCCCGGCCGAGCACTACGGCCATCTCCCGGCGCCGGCCAAGTGGGTTCTCAGCCTCTGCATGCTCGCCGGGAGGCTCGAGTTCTACACCGTCCTGGTCCTGTTCACCCCCGCCTTCTGGCGGCGTTAACGGAGGTCCCGATGAAAACCAGACTGGCGGCCTGCGCCCTGCTCCTCCTCCTGCTCCCCCTGACCACCACCGGGCGGGACGACGGGATCCTGCCCTGGGGGGACCAGGGGGACGGGACGTACCGCAACCCGATCCTGAAAGCGGACTACTCCGACCCCGATATCCTCCGCCACGGCGCCGACTTCTACCTCATCGCCTCCGATTTCCACTTCGTCGGCATGCAGATCCTCCATTCGCGCGATCTCGTCAACTGGACCGTCGTCGGCCAGGTGTTCGACCGCCTGGAGATGGATCCGAAGTATGACGCCATGCAGGGCTACGCCCAGGGGACCTGGGCCCCGGCCCTCGGCTATCACGACGGGACCTTCTACATCTTCGTCTGCACCCCCAAAGACGGGCTCTTCATGTGGCACGCCCGGGACATGCGGGGGCCATGGTCGAAGACGGTCACCGTCCGCGCCGTCGAAGGGTGGGAAGATCCCTGCCCTTTCTGGGACGAGGACGGGACGGCGTATCTCGTCCGCGGCCAGGTGGGGGCGGGGCCCCTCATCCTCCACCGGATGAGCCCGGACGGGACCCGCCTGCTCGACGAGGGGCGGGAGATCTACCGCGGCCCGGTGGCCGAAGGGCCCAAGCTCTTCCGGCGCG
>CAZWXG010000046.1:0-3858 GCA_964637825.1 uncultured Acidobacteriota bacterium | reverse complement strand
GGGCGGGAGATCTACCGCGGCCCGGTGGCCGAAGGGCCCAAGCTCTTCCGGCGCGCCGGGACCTATTACATCTCCCTCCCCGAGGGGGGGGTCGAAAAGGGGGGGCAGACGGTCCTGCGCTCCAAAGACATCTACGGCCCGTACGAGCGGAGGGAGGTCCTCCCCCCCGGAAGCCCCCACCAGGGGGGGATGGTGACGCTCGAGAGCGGGGAGAGCTGGTTCGTCGGCTTCCGGTCCACCGGCTACCTGGGGCGCATCTGCCACCTCCTCCCGGTGCGCTGGACGGAGGACGGCTGGCCCGTCTTCGGCGACGGGGGGAAAACGGTCGAGCGCCACGCCAAGCCCGACGTCGGCCGGACCTACCCGGTCCGCCGCCCGGAAACGGGCGATGAATTCACGGCCCGGACCCTCTCCCCCATCTGGCAGTGGAACCACAATCCGGTACCGGCACACTGGTCGCTCTCCGCGCGCCCCGGCTGGCTCCGGCTGACCGCCCAGCCCGCACCATCCCTGGCCGCGGCGCGTAACACCCTGACGCAGAAGCTGTGGGACGACGCCGGGGTGGTGGACGTCCGGATGGATGCCGCGCGCATGAGCGAGGGGCAGCGAGCGGGTTTCGCCTTCATGAGCGGCAGCGACTTCGGCTGGATCGGCGTCGAGCACCGGAACGGGGTGCGCCGCGTAGCCTGGGAAGGGGGAACCGGTCCCGTCCTCGAGAGCGGCCGGGTCTGGTTCCGCGGCCTCAACGAGGGGGACCGCGGCCGGCTCCGGTACAGCCTGGACGGCCGCACCTACACCGACACCGGCGTCGAATTCCCGATCCGCTTCCGCCACTGGAAGGGGGGGCGCATCTCCGTGTTCAGCTACGGTCCCGGCGGCGGGGCCGCCGACTTCGACTTCATCCGCTACCGACCGGGCCCGTCGCTCGAGGCCCTGGGGGCGCGCTAGGCATCCGGCGTCCGCGCCGGTATCGAAGGGGGATCCATGCGTAAACCCGGCCTGTTTCTGTGCCTCGGGCTCCTGTGCGCGCTCGGCGCGCGCCCGGGTTCGACCGGCGACGGCGCGCTGAAGGAAAGCTATCGCGACGCCTTCAGGATCGGTTGCGCCGTCAATGACGCGATCGCGTCGGGGCGGGACAAGGCCTGGGGCGCCGTCGTGCTGCGGCACTGCAACACCCTCACCCCGGAAAACGTGATGAAGGCCGAAGCCGTCAACCCGCGCCCGGGCGTCTACCATTTCGGGCCGGCGGACGCCTTCGTGGACTTCGCGGAAAAGAACGGCATGTTCATCGTCGGACACACCCTCGTGTGGCACAACCAGACGCCCGACTGGTTTTTCCTCGACGGCGCGGGGAAGCCGAAAACGCGCGCGGCCCTCATCGAACGGATGCGCGGGCACATCGAGGCGGTGGCCGGCCGCTATGCCGGCCGCGTGGACGCCTGGGACGTGGTGAACGAGGTGATCGCCGACGACGGCTCCTACCGGCCGACGCGGTGGGTCGAGGGGGTGGGCGACGGCGACGAGCTGGTGAAGGCGGCGTTCCGGTTCGCTGCCCGTTACGCGCCCGGCGCGGAACTGTACTACAACGACTTCAACGCCTGGCGCCCGTCGAAAAGGGACGGCATCGTGCGCCTGGTGCGGATGCTGCAGGCGGAAGGAATCCGGATCGACGGCGTTGGCATGCAGGGGCACTGGGGGCTGAACTATCCCCGGACCGAATATGTCGAGGCGGCGATCGACGCTTACGCGGCGCTCGGGGTCAAGGTGATGATCACTGAATTGGACGTGGACGTGCTCCCGCTGACCCGGGAGGGGCAGATCATCGGCAGCGTCATGGGCCACGAGCAGTTCCAGCTCGAAGAATTCAAGGCCTACCTCGACCCCTACGCCGGCGGCCTGCCCGAAAGCGTCGGCAGGCAGCTGGCGGACCGGTACGAGGAGCTCTTTCGCATCTTCTACGGCCGGCGCGCCAAGATCGACCGGGTCACTTTCTGGGGGGTGCACGACGGCATGTCGTGGAAGAACGACTACCCGGTCCCGGGCAGGACCAACTATCCGCTGCTGTACGGGAGGGACGGCCGGCCCAAACCGGCGCTCGACCGCCTGCTGCGGCTCCCCTCTAGGATCCCGGATCCAGGACGGGGTCGACGGTGAAGGGGTCCAGGGCGTAGTTCTTCTGGAATTCGGAGATTGCGGGCACGACCTCCCGCTGGAGGTAGCGGCCGCTCATCAGGCGCAGAAACGCCGCGTAGTTGGGGCGGAAGCGGATCGTGTCGCCCACCTTCAGCCCGTCGGCGTCCTCGCCGATATTGACCACGGTGATGTCGCTCGAGGCCCCCGCAATGGAATAGCGTTCCTTGATGGGGCTCAGTCCCGAGATCTCCGTGTCCAGGTTCCCCACGCTGACCAGCGCCCGGTACCCCCTCTGTCCCGGCGTCCTGTCGTCGCTCACCTCTGAAATGAAGGGCGTGATCGAGGTGGTCTCGGCCAGGGAAACCAGGCTCTTCTCCTTGATTTCGGCGATTTCGGCTTCCAGGACGACGGCGTCCCCCCGCAGGCCGGGGAGCAGGCCCCCGTTGATCAGGTCGTTGCCGAGGAAGATCGCCTCCCCGATGCGGAAGTGGTTGATGGCCTTGGGCAGCTGGCCGCTGACGAGGAGCGGGAGCACGGCCGAGGACCCCGCCGAGATCAGCGGGAGCGGGTGCTCGAATTTCAGCTCCAGGAGTTCCCGGTAGAGCGCCAGCTGCATGAACTGGTCCACCGTGGGGACGGCGCCCGCCAGGCAGCCGAGGTTGGCCCCGATCCCCTTCACCTCGATATGGGACAGCTCGAACACGTATTTGTAGAAATCGATCAGCGACCCCGGCAGGATCCCCTCCCGGAGGTCCCCCAGTTCGATCATGATCACCACCCCGTGCATCCGGCCGAGCCGGCGCGCCTCCTCGTTGAGCGCCTCGATGATGCGGATTTCGCTGTTGAGGCTGACGTCGGTGAGCCGCACCACCTCCGACACCGACGTGAGATCGGGGACCCGGAGGTACCACGATTCAAAATCGGGCACGATCCGTTCTATCGCGCGCAGGTTTTCGAGCCGGGAGTCCCCCATCGAACGCACCCCCAGGGCCTGCAGGGCCCGGAGGGTGTCGGCGTGCCCGCACAGCACCTTGGTCACCACCGTCCACGAGGCGCCGTGCTCGCGCATCCAGCCGCCGATGATCTTCAGGTTCTCCCCCAGCGCCTCGAGGTCGACGAGGACCCTGTTCATTTCACGTACCTCATTTCCGCGTATTTGCTCGTGAACCCGATCCGTTCGTAGAGACGGCGCGCGGGGTTGTCGTATTCGACGTGAAGTTTGATGTTCCCTTCCGACTCCCGGATGGCCCGCTCGACGAGCAGCCGGCCCAGGCTCCTGCCGCGCCTCCCCGGCGCGACGGCCACGAAGAGGAGGAGGTTTTCCGGGACATAGCCCGTCATGCCCGTGCGCTGCATGACCAGGGCCCCGGCGAGCGCGTCCCTGACCGAGGCGATCACGAGAAACCCGCCCCGCCGCCCTTCGGCCTGGAGGGCGTCCCGGATCCCGCGCTGGATATCCTCCGGCGCATCCTCGTACGGCTTGAGGCTCTCATGAAGAAACCGGACCAGCCCCGCGAGGTCCACTCCCGGGGGCAACTCCTCAAGTGAACGCACGACGTCCAATCGCAGGCCCGCAAGCCTTCCGGCGGGGCGCCCCGCTCCCTTTTCCGCCGGGGAGGCCGCTTCCGTCCCGGTCCCGGCCTTTGCCCCCTCGAGGTCGTCGGCGGTGCCGGTCAGGGCGTGAGGGGCCAGGATCGGCTCGGCCGCCATCCTCCCCTCGTCCAT
>CAZWXG010000045.1:10141-17265 GCA_964637825.1 uncultured Acidobacteriota bacterium | reverse complement strand
GCTTCGGGAAATCGAGGGTGGCGAAGTAGTCGTCCAGGGTCTCCGCCCGGCGGATCAGCTCCACGGTCCCGTCCTCCCGCAACAGCAGTTCGGCGCTGCGCAGCTTCCCGTTGTAGTTGAACCCCATGGCGAAGCCGTGGGCCCCGGCGTCGTGGATGACCAGCAGGTCGCCGATCTCGATCTCCGGCAGCGGCCGGTCCACCGCGAACTTGTCGTTGTTCTCGCACAGCGACCCCACCACGTCGACCACCTGGTCGTGGGGCGCGTCCTCCTTCCCCATGACGGTGATGTGGTGGTAGGCGCCGTAGAGCGCCGGGCGCATCAGGTGGGCCATGCAGGCGTCGGTGCCGACGTAGCGCTTGTAGATCTCCTTGCGGTGGATCGCCCGGGTGACCAGGTACCCGTAAGGGCCGGCCACCATCCGCCCGCTCTCGAAGAAGATCTTCACCGGGTGGAGCCCGGCCGGCACGAGGAGCCGCTCGTACTCGGCCCGGATCTCCCCGGAGAGGCGCTCGAGGTCGACCGCCTCCTCGTCGGGCCGGTAGGGGATCCCGATGCCGCCGCTCAGGTTGATGAACTCCAGGCGGATCCCGAGCCGGTCTTTGAGCTCCACGGCCAGCTCGAACAGCATCCGGGCCGTCTCCACGAAATAGCGGCGCTCCAGCTGGTTGGAGATGATGAAGGTGTGCAGCCCGAAGCGGGTGGCCCCCTTGGAGCGCGCCAGCGGGTAGGCCTCGAAGAGTTGCGCGCGCGTCAGGCCGTACTTCGATTCCGCCGGGTCCCCGATGATGGAGTTCCCGCGGCGCAGGTGGCCGGGGTTGTAGCGGAAGGAGATCACCCCGGGGATGCCGCAGTGCCGCTCGATGTAGGGGATGTGGCTGATGTCGTCCACGTTGATGATCGCCCCGAGCTCGCGGGCCTTGACGTACTCCTCCGCCGGCGTCTCGTTGGAGGAGAACATGATCTCCTCCCCCGTGATCCCCGTCCGCTCCGACATCACCAGTTCCGGCAGCGAACTGCAGTCGGTGCCGCACCCCTCCTGGCGGAGGATCTCGAGGATATGGGGGTTCGGGCACGCCTTGACGGCGAAATACTCCTTGAACCCCTCGACCCAGGAGAAGGCGGAGCGGAAGCGGCGCATGTTCGCGCGCAGCCCCCTCTCGTCGTAGATGTGGAAGGGGGTGGGGTAGCGGCGGGCCACCTCTTCGATGAACTCCCTGGTGAACGGCACGGACTTTCGCGGCATGGAACCAGTCTCCCGAAGTGCTGTCGGCGCCGAACCCCCGCAAAGGCCCGGGGACCATGCTCGGCGGCTTCATGACCATAGCGCGAAAACGCCCGGACGGGAAGACCCGCGGGCAAGATTTTCTGCCGCGCCGGCGGACCCCGTCAGCGGAGCCCCAGGTCGGTCATCTTTTCGGGGGTGAAGACCCCGCGCCGGAGGAGTTTTTCCGCCACCTCCGCGCAGTAGGCGCAGCGGCTGCACTCGTGGTCGCAGGAGGTGACGCGGTCGAAAAAGCCCAGGGCGCCCAGGCTCCGGTTGTCCAGGTGGAGCAGCCCGGACATCCCGGCCGAATAGAGGCTGCCCGCCATCAGCTCGAGCAGGTCCCCCCCCCAGCTTTCGTCCATGTAGGCCTCGATCGCCCGCACGATCATCGCCCTGGAGCTCGTGCGGCCGACCAGCTTGAAATAGGACGTCACCGCGCCGTATTTCCGGGCGTCTTCGGGCCGGACCCACCCCGATTTGAGGATCTGGGAGGGGTCGGCGCGGCACAGCGCGAGGCAGTTGAGGCTGAAGACGTTGTCCTCCGGCCGCGTCCGCCCCGCGTAGGGCCGGCGGGACCGGTGCGCGATGTAGTTGAAGTGGAACTTGCGGAAAGCGCACCGGAGGAGGCAGCCCTCGTTGACCATCAGCTTGATCTCCGCCCCCGTCGCCTCCCGGATCCTCCCGAGCAGCCCCGGGTCGCGGTTGATGTCGACCGAGGGGGTGATCACGTCGGCCCCCGCCCGGCGGAAGATGACGGCCCTCGAGACGCAGTCGATGTCCCCGAGCACGGAGGCGCAGATCTCGAGCCCCGGGAAGCGGCGGCGCACCTCCCGGATGTAGAGGGGGTTGGCGATCGTGACCGCGCTCACCCCCAGCTCCTCGTGCGCGCGGCGGAGGTAGTCCATCGTCGGGCCGAGGACCGCGGGGGAATACCAGTCGTCCCCTTCGCAGGTGGAATTGAGGAGCAGGTTGGCCCCGAGCCCCGCGCCGCGGATGCGCCCGACGACGGCGGCCAGGTCGTCGTACCCCATGGCGGGGGCGATCCTCCCCGCGCCCGCGTACTCCTGCGGCCCGGAGAGATACACCTCGCGGATGCGGTTGCCGTTACGCTCCCTCAGGCGGAGGATCTCGTCGAGGGTTTCGGGATCGTTGTTGTAGGGAACGGAAAAATCCAGCCCGCTCATCGCGCTCAGGCCGAGGCCAGGAGCGCGCGCTTGACCAGGGTCCGGGCGATCTGGATCTTCCACTTGTTCCGGTCGCCCGGCAGCGCGCGCGCCCCGGCGACCGCGGCGGCGCCGGCGGCGTCGGCCAGCGCCTCGTCGATCGCCTTCCCCCTGACGACGTCCTCGGCCGCCGTCGCCCTCCAGGGCCGGTTATGGACGGCGTTGAGACAGACCCGCGCCTCCCCCCCCGCGGCCATGACGGCGCAGTTGACGATCGGAAAGTCGATCGACTTGCGGATGGCGAACTTGAGGAACGCGCTTTTGGCCCCCGGCGGCGGGGCGGGGATCTCGATGGCGGTCACGATCTCGCCCGGCTCCAGGACCGTGGAGCCCGGGACGCTCATGTCCCAGAACTTCTCGGCCTCGACGAGGCGCCGGCTGGTCCGGATGGAGGCGCCGAGCGCCACCAGGGCGGGGGCGGTGTCGCTCGGGTTGACCGCCAGGCACGATTTCAGGGCGCCGAAGATGGAGTGGTACCGGTTGTCCCCCGCCATGGCGTAGCACGTCTTGCCCCCCTTGCGGATGCAGTGGAAGCGGTTGTCGGGGATCCGGAAATACCAGCAGCGGTTGAGCTGGCAGATGTTCCCCCCGATCGTCCCCATCTCCCGGATATGGGGGGTGGCCGTCCGGTGGGCCGCCTCGGCCAGCGCGGCCCAGCGGGAGCGCACCGTCGCGCTCCGGGCGATGTCCTCCAACCGGGTCAGGGCGCCGATCCGGAGCCCGCCCCCCTCCTCCCGGATGTATTCCAGGCCGGGGACCGTCTTCAGGTTCACGACCAGTTCCGGGTAATCGGGCAGGATCTCGAACCGCATCCCCCCCAGCAGGTCGGTGCCGCCGGCGAGGAGCGCGGCGTTCCCCCGGCGGAGAAGGTCCGCCGCCTGTCCGACCGAATCCGCGTCGATGTGGGCAAAACGCTTCCATGTCTTCATGACCGGCTCCTGTCGCGCCTGAGCTCACCGGCCGCCGCGATGACGGCGGGGGGGTGCTGCTGGTAGGTGCCGCACCGGCAGAGGTTGCCCCCCAGGGCGTCCCGCACGTCGGCCTCCGTGGGATTCGGGTTCCGGTCGAGCAGCGCCTTGGCGGTGCAGACGAAGCCCGGGGTGCAGTACCCGCACTGGAACGCGTTGTGGTCGATATAGGCCTGGATCACCGGGTGTTTGGCGTTGGCGATCCCCTCGGCCGTTTCCACGGTGGCGCCGTGGCACTCGCAGGCCAGGGTGAGGCAGGAGAGGACGGGGCGGCCGTTGAGGATCACGGTGCAGGAGCCGCAGGCCCCCTGCCCGCCGCACCAGTCCTTGGGCGAGGTGAACCCGACCTCGTCGCGCAGGAGCTGCCGCAGGCTCCAGTGCGGCTGGACCTCGCACCGGTACAGCCCGCCGTTGACCGTCAGCTGCACCATGGTCGGGCCGCCGCAGGAGTCCTCGGCCGGCCCCGGCCCGGCCTGCGCCGCCGGCGCCCGGGTCGCGGGGGCCTCCCCCGCCAGGGCGATGGGGGCCACCGCCGGCACCGCCGCGGCCAGCCCGGCATCCCGGAGAAAGCTCCTCCGGGAGATCCCCCCCCGTTCCCCTTCCCCCGCCTTCTTTTCTTCGGTCATGTCCCCCTCTTTCCCGCCGGTATGGCAGTCCCCGGTTTAAAAGATCTTCATGAGGCTTGTCAAGCGATTTTGCCATCTATTACCGGCGGGAGGGGGGACGGTGTTACTCCCGGCCCGCATTTTTCGGGTCGGGAGGGGAGGGAGGATACGGGGACGGGGGCGTCCCCGGGATCAGAAGAAGGGGTCGTCGTCGGGCACCCGGGAAGGGGCCTTTTTCATCCGGAAGAGAACTTCGAGCGCGGCGCGCACCCCTTTCCCGATCGCGCTCACCTGGCTGACCGGGCCGAGGACGCACTCGCGCGCCACCTCGATCGTTTCCTGGATGCGGGAGGAGGCCGTGTGCACCGTGTCCTGGATCGAGACGATCTCGCCCCGCACCATGTCGGTCACTTCCCCCAGGAAGTTGTCGATCTCGCGCACCCTGCCGTGCAGGGTATCGACCGAGTCGGTGAGCATCCCGGCGGCCGGCCGGACGGCTTCGGCGATCCCCCGGACCGATTCCATCACCGAATCGGCCCCCCGGCTCACGCTTTCCATGTGCCGGGTCAGGTCCCCGCCCAGGTCCTCGAACCTCGTGCCGAGGGCGCGGATCGACCGGTACATCAGGTAGAAGAGCACGCTCTGCGCCAGGACGGCCACGGCCAGGATTCCGGTGAATACGATCAGCAGTGTGTCGTGCATCGGGCCCTACACCCCGCCCTTCTCTTCCCGGTACGCCTGCTTGCCCGCCTCGATGGCGGCCGACAGCTGGTCCTTCTGGTGCTGCAGCAGTTCCTTGCCGCGCTCGACGTACTCGCCCGCCTTGCCCGACACGGCCCGGGTCCGCGTCGACACCACGTCCGCCCCTTCGCGCGCCTTGGTCGCGATCAGCTTGCGGGTCTCCGCTCCGCTCCGGGGAGCCAGCAGCAGGGCGGTCGCCGCCCCGATCATGGCACCCAGCATCAAAAACAACGCCTTCTCACCCGCACTCGATTGTTCGCTCATGGATTCTCCTAAGGATCGTTTAGTTGTTTGATAACACCGCGGGGTATGAATGTCAATTCGCAAAACCCCGTCCCACCGGCCCGAAAGGGTTGGAAAACGGCGCCGTTGATGGTGTAATGGATCCCTGTCGCGAAGGAGGGGGGATGAAGGGAGGACAGACGGAAGCGGAGCGCCGGCTCGAGCGGATTCTCCGGGGGCTCGACGCCGCCTACCCCGGGGCGGGGTGCTCGCTCCGGCACGAGAGCGCGCTCGAACTGCTGGTAGCCACCATCCTCTCGGCCCAGTGCACCGACCTGCGCGTCAACCGGGTCACCGTGGGGCTGTTCGCCAGGTACCGGACCCCGGCGGATTACGTCCGCGTGCCGCCCCAGGAGCTGGAGGCCGACATCCGTTCGACCGGCTTCTACCGCAACAAGGCCAAGAACATCCGGGGCGCCTGCCGGATGCTGCTCGAGTCGTTCGGCGGCGCGGTGCCGGACACGATGGAAGAGCTGCTCCGGCTGCCCGGCGTGGCGCGCAAGACGGCCAATGTGGTGCTCGGCGTCGCCTTCGGGAAGGCCGAGGGGGTGGTGGTCGACACCCACGTCTCCCGCGTGGCGCGGCGGCTCGGCCTCTCCGGGGCGCCGACGGCCGAGGGGATCGAGCGCGACCTCATGGCCGCGCTCCCGCGCGGGCGGTGGATCTCTTTCTCCCACCAGGTGATCCTGCACGGACGGGAGGTGTGCCGCGCCCGGCGCCCCCTCTGCTCCCGCTGCCCCCTCGAGCCCGATTGCCGGAGCGAAGAGAAGACGACGGGATAGGCCTCAGCCGACCAGGACGATGTGGAGGTCTCCCACGTTGGTGCGGGTGGGCCCGGTGACGATGAGGTCGCCCAGACGGCGGAAAAAGGTGTGGGAGTCGTGCTCCCGGAGGGCGGCGGGGAGGAAATCGGCCCCGAAGCGCCTGCAGCGGGCGAGGGTTTCGTGGTCCGCCACCGCGCCCGCGGCGTCGGTGGGCCCGTCGATTCCGTCCGTGCCCAGGCTGGCCACCAGGGCGGGCGCCGGCATCCGCCCGAGCCCCGCGACCGAGTGGAGGACGAACTCCTGGTTGCGCCCCCCCTTCCCCCTGCCGGTGACGCGCACGGTGGTCTCCCCGCCGCTGACGACGCAGGCGGGGCGGCCGAGCGGGCGGCCGCGGCGGGCGATCTCCTCCGCGATGCCCAGGTGAAACCGGGCGGCCTCGCCCGTGTCCCCCTCCAGGCGGCTCGTGATCACGGCCGCGCGATACCCCAGCTGCCGCGCCCGGCGCGCCGCGGCGGCGCAGGCGTCGCCGCCCCCCGCGACGATGACCCCGCTCGAGCGGGCGAAGACGGGGTCCCCCGGCTTGGGGGTCTCGGCGACCTTTCCGGCCGCCCCCTGCCGGAGACGCCGCCCGACCGACGGCGGCACCCGCCCCAGGAGCCGGTACCGGCGCAGGATCGCGACGCAGTCGCCGAAGGTGGTGGGGTCGGGGGAGAGGGGGCCGGAGGCGATCGTCCCGAAATCGTCCCCCACCACGTCGGACAGCGCGAGGGTGACCACCCGCGCCGGGGAGAGCGTCCGGGCCAGCTGCCCCCCCTTGATTGCCGACAGGTGCTTGCGCACGGCGTTCAGTTCGTGAATGTCCGCCCCGGCGTTCATGAGGAGGCGGGTGCACTCGAGCTTGTCTCCGAGCGTGATTCCCGCCGCGGGGGCCGGCAGCAGGGCCGAGGCGCCCCCGGAGAGGAGGCAGAGGACCAGGTCATCGCCCCCCACCCGCTCCCGGGCCAGGGCCTCGAGGCGAGCGGCCGCCCGGCGCCCGGCGGCATCGGGGAGCGGGTGGCGCGCCTCGAGGGTCTCGAGCCGCCCGGACGGGAGGGCGTACCCGTATGGGGTGACCACGAGCCCGCCGGCGATCCTTCCCCCGAGGGTGCGCTCGAGCGCCCGGGCCATGGGGGCCGCACCCTTGCCGGCCCCGAGGACCCAGACGTGGCCGAAGGTGCGGAGGTCGAGGCGCTCGCGGCCGATCCGGAGCTCCTCCCCCCGGAGCCGGACGACGC
>CAZWXG010000045.1:0-10041 GCA_964637825.1 uncultured Acidobacteriota bacterium | reverse complement strand
ACCCCCCCCATGCGCCAGGCGGTGGGGTCGTGGACCTCCCCCCGCACCATCGCGTCGAGCGCTTCCTCCCGCCCCCCCAGGTAGCGCAGCGTGTTGCGGCGCGGCTCCGTGGGCGCGATCCGCCCGAGGAGGGCCTTGGGGGGGAGGAACCCGGTGTCGTTCATCCCCAGGGGGGCGAAGACCCGCTCCCGGGCAAAGACGTCCAGGCTCTTCCCCGAGAGGGCGCGCACCAGCTCCCCGAGGGCGATGAAATTGAGGTCGCTGTAGACGAACTTCGTGCCCGGCTCGGCCTCCGTCTTCATCCCCCAGAGCTCCCGGAGCGCCCCGGCGGTCCCGGACCATTCCCGGGACAGGTCGAAATCGGGGCGCAACCCGGAATAGTGGGTCAGGAGCTGGCGCACCGTGATCTTTTCCTTCCCCCCCCCGGTGAACTCCGGCAGGTAGCGCGACACCCGGTCGTCCAGCCGCAGCCGCCCCTCCTCGACGAGGATCATGACGGCGGGGGTGGTGGCCATGACCTTGGTCAGGGAGGAGACGTCGAACACCGTGTCGGCCGTCATCGGCTCGGCCGCGGGGACGAGGGCCCGGTTGCCGAAGGCGCGGCAGTAGTCGGCCGCGCCGCGCCGCCCCACGATCACCACCGCCCCGGGGATCTCCCCGGCCCGGACCGCCTCCCCGACCGCCTCCCCGATCCGCTCCAGGCGCGCCGGGTCGAGGCCCGCCCCCGTCCCGGACGCCGGGGCGCACGCCCCGAAGAGGCAGAGGAGCCCGAGCCATCGCCGCGCGGGGCCGTTTTGTCGCATCATGAGTCCCTCCTCCCGATTTCCCGGTACAGGTCCAGGTACCGGCGCGCCGACCGTTCCCACGACCAGTCCTGCCGCATCCCCCGCACCATCAGGCGCCGCCAGGCGCCCGGGTCGGCGTAGGCCACGAGCGCGCGCCGGACGGCACCGACCAGCGCGCCCGGGGTGTACTCCTCGAACAGAAATCCCGTGCCGCGCTCCCCGTCGAGGACGGTGTCGGCGAGCCCCCCGGTCCTGCGCACCACGGGCACCGTCCCGTAGCGCAGGCTGTAGAGCTGGTTCAGGCCGCACGGCTCGTAGCGGGAGGGCATCAGGAAGAGGTCGCAGCCGGCCTCGATCCGGTGGGCCAGGGCGTTGTCGAAGGCGAGCCGCACCCCGACCCGGCCGGGGTGGCGCGCGGCGAGCGCCTCGAGCAGGTCGTGATACTTCCGCTGCCCGGTCCCCAGGACCACCAACTGGAGATCGAGCGCGAGCAGCTCCCCGGCCGCCGCGGCGACCAGGTCCAGCCCCTTCTGGTCCGCCAGCCGGGAGACGATGCCCGCGATCGGCATCCGGCCGGGGGGGGTCTCGAGCCGGAAGCGCTCGCGCAGGTCGCGCCGGCATGCCTCCTTCCCGGCGAGGTCCCGGACCGAGTAGCGGGCGGCGATGTGCGGGTCGGTCTCCGGGTTCCACTCCTCGTAATCGATGCCGTTGACGATCCCGCTGAGCGCCGCGGAGCGGCCCGCGAGCACCCCCTCGAGCCCGCAGCCCGCCTCGGCGCCGCTTTGGATCTCCAGGGCGTAGGTCGGGCTGACCGTGTTGATCCGGTCCGCCAGTTCGATCCCCGCCTTCATGCAGTTGAGCCGCCCCCAGTACTCGAAGGGGGAGCCCGGGTGGAAATGCGCGGCGGGGATGCCGGCGCGCTCGAGCGTTTCCGGGGGGTAGATCCCCTGGTGGGCGAGGTTGTGGATCGTCAGGAGGGTCCCGGCCCGGGCGAATCCGGCGGCCCCGGGGCTTCCGTAGCGCGGGTCGACGAGGGCGGGGAGGAGGGCGGCGTGCGCATCGTGGCAGTGGAGGATGTCGAAGGGGACCCCGAGCGCCCGGATCAGTTCGACCGCCGCCCTCGTGAAGAAGACGAAGCGCTCCGGGTTGTCCGGGTACCCCTCGCCGGTCGCGGGGTCGTCGTACACCCCCTCCCGGTCGAAATATTTCGGCGCGTCGATCGCGTAGACCCTGACCGCGCTCCCGCGCATGCGGGTCTCGACGATCCCGGCCCGTTCGACCCGCCCCCCGAAGGGGACGTCGAGATGGGGCACCCGGCCCGCTACGGCCCCTTCCCAGGAGCCGGCCCCGTGGCGCGGGACGATGACCGACACCGCCCCCTCCAGGCGCTCGAGCGCTTTCGGCAGGGCCCCCAGGACATCCCCCAGGCCGCCGACCTTGGCGTAGGGAGCCGCTTCGGCCGCAATCATCGCGATGCGCATGCGCCCCCCGTCCGGCATGTTTCCCTACTCCGTGTCACGCCCCTCCGGCGCGCGGCCGGGAAGGTAATATTTCCGGGTGTATTCCTGGACCATGCGCCAGGTGGTGAATTGGGGGAGGAGCGTGGCCATGGAACGGCGGATCCTCCCGATCCAGGCGCGCGGGATCCCCCGCTCGTCCCGGTCGTAGAACTCGCTGACGACCTCCTCGCCGAGGACCCGGAGCAGTTCGGCGTTGTCCTGCCGGTCCTGCTCCATGACCGAATCGGGGTGGTCGTCCCCCCCGATCGCGAAGCCGTTGGTGCCGTCGTACCCTTCGCGCCACCAGCCGTCGAGGATGCTCAGGTTCAACCCGCCGTTGCTGACGATCTTCTGCCCGCTCGTGCCCGAGGCCTCCAGCGGCCGCCGCGGGGTGTTCATCCACACGTCGCACCCCGCCGTCATCTGGCGCGCGATATGCACGTCGTAATTTTCGATGAAGACCACCCGCCCCCTCAGGTCGCTGTACTTGGCCAGGTGGATGATCTTCTGGATGCGCCGCTTCCCCTCGTCGTCGGCCGGGTGCGCCTTGCCGGAAAAGATGAACTGGATCGGCCGCCGGGCGTCGGTCGCGAGCTTCACGATCGCGTCGTAGTCCTCGAAGACCAGGGGCGCGCGCTTGTAGACGGCGAAGCGGCGGGCGAACCCGATCGTCAGGATGTCGGGATCGAGCAGGCGCTCGTAGAAGCCGCTTTCGCTCGCCCGCAGGCGCTCGAACAGGGAGCGGCGGCGCACGAACTCGACCAGCGCCCGGCGCAGCCGGTAGCGCAGCGCCCAGATCTCCTCGTCCGAGATGAATTCGGGGTCGAGCACCCGCTGCCAGAATTCGGGCGAGTGGACGTCGCGGTGCCAGCCGTCCCCCAGCTTGTGCCGCCAGAAGCTGCGCACCGTCCCCTTCATCCACCCCACGAGGTGGATCCCGTTGGTGATGTGCCCGATCGGCACCTCCTCCTCCGTCCGGCCGGGGTAGAGCCGGTGCCACATGCGGCGGCTGACCCGGCCGTGCAGTTCGCTCACGGCGTTGGCCGCGCGCGCCGCCCGGAGCGCGAGCACGGTCATGCAGAAGGGCTCCCCGCCGTCGGCGGGGTCGACCCGCCCCAGCCCCATGAAGCGCCCGAAGTCGGGGAGGACGTGCGGCTGGATCTGCCCGAGCGCGTAGTTGACCAGGTCGGCCCCGAAGAAATCGTGCCCGGCCTCGACCGGGGTGTGGGTGGTGAAGACGCACCGCTCCCTCGTCCGCTCGAGCGCCTCCTCGAACGGCCGCCCCGCGGCCACCTCCTCCCGGACGAGTTCCAGCCCGAGGAACGCCGCGTGCCCCTCGTTCATGTGGTAGACCGAGGGGTCGACCCCGAGCGCCCGCAGCAGCCGGACCCCCCCGATGCCGAGCAGCACCTCCTGCATGATCCGGGTGGAGCTGTCCCCGCCGTAGACGCGCAGGGTCAGCTCGCGGAAGAGGGGCTCGTTCTCCGGGCGGTTGGTGTCGAGCAGGTAGACGGGGACGCGCCCGACGTTGACGCGCCAGGCGTGAAAGCGGACCCGGGCCAGGCCGATCTCCACTTCCCCCACCACCCGGTTCCCCGCCGCGTCCAGGACCGGGTCGAGCGGCAGGGTGGCGGGGTTGAGCGGGAGGTAATACTCCGTCTGCCAGTTCTCGCGGTTGATCGCCTGGTGGAAGTACCCTTCCCGGTAAAAGAGGCTGATCCCCACCAGGCCCAGCCCCAGGTCGCTCGCCGCCCGCGCGTGGTCCCCGGCCAGGATCCCCAGCCCCCCGGCCGCGATCGGCAGGGTCTCGTGGAAGCCGTACTCGGCGGTGAAATAGGCCACCGGGCGCTCCCGCAGTTCCGGGGCGTGGCGCGAGGCCCAGGTGTCCCGGTGGTTCATGTAGGCGTCGAAATCGTTCAGGACCCGCCGGACGCGCCCGGCGAAGAACGGGTCGCGCAGCCGCACGAAGAGCTCGTACTCGGAAATGTCCTCGAGCACCGCGACCGCGTTGTGGTACAGGTCCTGCCAGCCCCGGGGGGAAAGCTCCCGGAAGATCTCCAGCGCCTCCTGGTTCCAGGTCCAGTAGAGGTTGCGTGCCAGCCGCCGGAGCCTCTCGAGCAGGTTGCTCGTCTCCCCCACCGGCAAAAACGGGTGAAAGTCGTTCAGGTCGTCCTTCCTTCCTGGTGTCGTACAATTCCGCCCGCGACGCCGCTGTTACGCTTCATCGGCGGGGGGACAGAGAGAGTCTACATTTTGCGCGCTCGGACGGCAATGGCGGGGAGGCAAAAACGCCGGGGGGAGGGGGAAAACCCGCGGCCGGCCCCGTGGGGCCGGCCGCGGTCGCAGCTCTAGTTCTTGCTGATGAAATCGGCGAATTCGCGCAGCTTGTTGGAACGGTAGGGGCTGCGGAGCTTGAGCAGGGCCTTCTCCTCGATCTGCCGGATCCGCTCGCGCGTCACCTGGAAGATCTCGCCCACTTCCTGCAGGGTGTACTCCTTCCCGTTCTCGTTCAGCCCGTAGCGCATGCGCACGATCTCCTGCTCCCTGGGGGAGAGGGACTGCAGCGCCGAATCGGTCACTTCGCGCAGGTTGTGCTTCATGACGTCTTCGTCGGGCGACACCGCGTTCTTGTCCTCGATGAACTTGTTGAGCACGGCGTCCTTGTTGTCGGCGATGCTCGCTTCCAGGGAGATCGGCTCCTGGGCCGCCTTCAGGATCTGCGTCACCTTCGCGACCGGGGTCTTCAGCTCCTTGGCCAGCTCGTGGACGGAAGGCTCCCGCCCCATCCGCTTGGTCAGTTCGTTGGCCACCTTGAGGACCCGGTTCATGGCTTCCACCATGTGCACCGGGATGCGGATCGTCCGCCCCTGGTCCGCGATGGCGCGGGTGATGCTCTGGCGGATCCACCAGGTGGCGTAGGTCGAGAACTTGTGCCCGAGACGGTAGTTGAACTTGTCGACCGCCTTCATGAGCCCGATGTTCCCCTCCTGGACCAGGTCGAGCAGGTCGAGCCCGGGGTAGGAGTAATTCTTGGCGATGCTCAGCACCAGGCGGAGGTTGGAACGGACGAACTGGTCCTTGGCGTGGAGCATTTCCGTCTTGTTCTCGCTGATCAGGGCCACGATCTTGCGCAGCTCTTCGAGGTTGGTCAGGTACTGCTCCTCGAGCTGCCGGATCGACGCCCGCGCTTCCCTGACCTCCTTGGGGGTCGGGCGCTGGCGCCGGGAACGGGGCTGGAGCCGCCCGTGGGCCTCTTCCATCCGGTGCAGCACCTCTTCCACGCCGTCGATCAGGGTGGCGATCTGGTTTTCGCTGAAATCGATCCGCTGGAGCGAATGGAAGATCGCTTCCCGGTTGCTTTCGATCTTTTCCAGGTCCTTCTTGGAATTCGCGCTCCGGCTCTTCGATTTCTGCAGGCTTTCCCGGGTCACCCGGTACTTCGCCTCGAGCTTCTCCAGGCGGGAGACGATCCGGCGGATCTGCCGCAGGCGCAACCGCGTGCGCTCCTCGGCCGAAACCTCGTTTTCGGCCTCCTTCTTCTCGTCCACCCCGAACTGGGGCTGGACCTGGACCTGGGTCTGGGCCGCCGGGGCGCCGGCGGGCTGCAGCTCCTCGGCCAGTTCCATGATCTTGTAGGTGTTGATGGTCGTGAGCGAGAGCAGGCGCAGGGTATTGAGCTTGGCCGTTTCGATCTTCTTGGCGAGGTAGACTTCCTGTTCGCGCGTCAGCAGGGGGATCTTGCTCATGCTCCGGTAGTAGATGTAGAGGGGGTCGGCCGAAGCCGCGGACTCCTCCCCCTTGCCGGCCGGCCTTCCCTCGGTGGGAACGCGGTCCAGCCTGACCCTGTCGACGTAGTTCTCCCGCGTCAGGCGCGGAAACGCCTCGGAAGTGTCCATCTCGTCGTCGTCCAGTTCGATGGGATCGTATTCGGTGTCTTCCAAACGCCCGTTCCGTTCCAGTTCAATCATAAGTTTATAATCCTCGCCAGGATAATCCTCAAACCGCCCTCTTACAGCTTGCCCCGTCAAAACCGCGGGGGGGGTGGTTTTATTTAGTGCTCCGACTTTTCGACGCCCGAGAGCAACTACATCAATAGATAGTGGGGACCTTGATTTTGTTTCATCGGGCGGGATGATTTGTTGGTAAAATTCATGGTTATGCCTCGTCTGCTTTGCCGGAACCCCTTGCAACGCCCGATGATGATACGGAAGAGCATCAATTTGGTTCCGGCCTTTTTATAACACCGCCCCCCGGCTTTCGCAACCTAATTCTGGGTTTGTCGGCGATTTTCTCCTGATTTCGCAGAGAATTAGCCCCGATCCGGGCTCCAGCCGATTGACTCGGCGCGGGCTTTTCACTATGATTTAAAACCTTGGCGATTCTGCCTTTGCGCAGACGTTTGCCCTGGCGGCCCGGCATCGGGCGGAGCCGTTACCCCCGGAGGAATGAGCGTGATCGAAGTCGAACATGTGAGCAAAGTCTATGGCGGGCGCAAAGCGGTGGACGACATCTCCTTCAGCGTGAAAAAGGGGGAGATCCTGGGGTTCCTCGGCCCCAACGGGGCGGGGAAAACCACCACCATGCGCATTCTCACCTGCTACATGCCGGCCACGGAAGGGACCGCCCGGATCGCCGGGCATGACGTGTTCGAGGAGAGCCTCGAGGTCCGCCGCCGCATCGGCTATCTCCCTGAAAACCCTCCGCTCTACCCGGAAATGACGGTGGACTCCTACCTGAATTTCGCGGCCCGGATCAAGGGGGTGCGCTCCGACGCCCGGAAGGCCCAGGTGGGGGACGCGATCGAAAAATGCAGCCTGGGGGACGTCCGCCACCGCATCATCGGCCGGCTGTCCAAAGGGTACAAGCAGCGGGTGGGGCTGGCCCAGGCCATCGTCGGCAACCCCGAGGTCCTGATCCTGGACGAACCCACCATCGGGCTCGACCCGAGGCAGATCCACGAGGTCCGCTCCCTGATCAAGGGGCTCGCCGAGGCCCACACGGTGATCCTCTCCACCCACATCCTCCCCGAGGTGAGCATGACGTGCAGCCGCGTCGTCATCATCAACAACGGGAAGGTGGTCGCCCAGGACACCCCCGAGGGGCTGGCGCACCAGATGAAGGGGGCGGAAAGGATCAGCCTCACGGTCGAGGCCCCCGCCGCCGCCGTCCGGGAAAAAATCCTGGCCGTCGACGGGGTGCTCGACGTCCAGGCCGAGGAACAGGGGGAGGTCTCGACCTGCAGCGTGGAGTGCCGGCTCGGCAGCGACCTGCGCCGCGTCCTGGCCCGGCAGATCGTCGACGAGGGGTGGGGGCTGCTCGAACTCCGGGCCGTGTCCATGAGCCTCGAGGACGTCTTCATCAACCTGATCACCCAGGAATAAGTTTCCCCGGTTCACCCAAGAGGCCCGAAATGCACAATATCCTGGCAATATGGCAGCGCGAGATGAAGAGCTACTTCGTCTCGCCGATCGCGTACGTGGTGCTGACCGTCTTTTTGGCGCTATACGGGTGGTTCTTCTTCGGAAATTTCTCGAAGGCGGCCCAATACGTCATGCAAATGGCGATGTATGGACAGGCTGGCCAGCCCGTCAATTTTCCTGCGGAAATCATCCGATCCCTGATGAACAATATGGCCGTGATCCTCCTTTTCTTGGCCCCCATGCTGACCATGGGGCTTTTCTCGGAAGAAAAGAGACGCGGCACCATCGAACTCATGCTGACGACGCCAGTCAACACGTTCGAGCTAGTGGCCGGCAAGTACTTGGCGAGCCTCACTTTTTTCGCCATCCTCTTCGTCGCAGGTGTGGCCACCCTCTCGCCCCTGTTTATCTACAGCCATCCCGAGCTCAGCCCCATTCTCTCAGCGCATTTGGGGATGTTCCTTTACGGGGCGGCGCTCATCGCCATGGGCCTTTTTATTTCCACCCTGACAGAGAACCAGATCATCGCAGTGGTCATTTCTTTCGGGATTAGCCTGATTCTCCTGATCATCAATGTTCTGAATGACTTATTCTTGAGCCCGGCGATTCAGGAGGTGGTCAAATACATCTCCCTGCTAGACCACCTTGACGACTTCAACAAAGGATTGATCGTCAGCTCCCACATCATTTATTACCTGACCTTCGCGTTCGTGGGTCTATTTCTGGCTTATCGTTCGCTTGAGTCCATGCGGTGGAAAGGCTAATGAAAAAAACTCTGCAGAAGCTTGACACATTGGGCCTCGTGCTGCTGGTCGCGGCCGTCATCTGGTATTCGGTCTCCAACACGTGGGGGAAGGGGAACCTGGGGCTGGCCATCGCCGGCGCGGCCCTCGTGATCGTCGGCATCGGCGCCAACTACCGGCAGATCATGGCCTCGCTGGGCAAACGCTCCAGCAAACACGCCACCAACTACGTCGTTTCCCTCCTGCTGGTGATCGCCATCGTCGCCGGGCTGAACTTCATCGGCCAGCGGCACGTGAAACGCTTCGACACCACCGGAAACCGGCAGTTCAGCCTGGCCCCCCAGACGATTCAGATCCTGAAGAAGCTCGACAGCGATGTTGACATCCTGGCCTTTTTCCCTGGAGGCGACTATGCCCCGCTCCGGGAGTTGCTGGACAGGTATAGGTCCGAATCAAAGCACATTAGCTACGAATTCATCGACCCGGATCGTCGGCCGGATATGGCCAGGAAACACGATGTCTCCATTTATGGCATATCACCAAACGCTCTCACGGGATCATCCACGGTATTTGGAACCGTGGTTGTCTCCTCTGGAGACCGTAAGGAAAGGATCGAGGAACGATCCAAGGAGGTTCAAGAACAGGAACTTACCAACGCCATAATTAGAGTTGGGAGGTCAGAACCGAAAAAGATCTATTTTGTTCAGGGGCATGGTGAAAAGGATCTCTCCGGCACGGGGCCTTCGAGCTATTCTCAAGCTCAGAAAGCCCTCGAGGGCCAAAGCTACAGTGTACAGACCACAAATCTCGCCAGTGAAGCCGGTGTTCCCCCTGATGCAAAGGTGCTGATAATTGCCGGGGCACAGAAAGCCCCACTAGCTCAGGAAATGCAGTTCGTTGCCGATTTCCTGCAAGCGGGGGGGGGAGTGCTCCTGCTGGTGGACGTAATGCCCGCTCCCTCCCATGCTGACTTCCTAAAAAACTGGGGCATTCAGGTAGACGACGATATCATTATCGACACAAGCGGAGCCGGTCGCCTCATCGGTAAAGGGCCGGAAATTCCGCTGGTGCTGGAATACAACAATCACCCCATCACTGAGCGCCTTAATACCATGACTTTCTTCCCGCTCACACGCTCGATCCGACCGACGGCGGAACCACCGGAGGGAGTCACTGTCGAAACCCTAATTCAAAGCAATGCAAATAGTTGGGGAGAAACAGACTTAAACAGCACCACGATTTCCTTGGGTCCGGAGGATATCATGGGCCCGGTCCCGCTGGCCGTGGCAGCCACGCGCGAAATCCAGGCCGGCACCGAGGACTCCGCCGCCTTGACGGCCCGCATGGTCGTCATCGGTACCTCGAATTTCGCCACTGATGACAATTTTTCAGTGCTAGGGAACGGCGATCTCTTCCTGAACATGGTCAGCTGGCTGGCCCGGGACGAGGATCTGATCTCCCTTCGCCCGAAAGATCCAGATGATCGAAAGATCGTGCTCTCCCAAAAACAACTGAATATATCCGGGCTGATTACGATCATCCTCATCCCGGGCGTCGCCCTGGTCGCCGGGATCCTGGTCTACCTCAACCGCCG
>CAZWXG010000044.1:2977-17725 GCA_964637825.1 uncultured Acidobacteriota bacterium | reverse complement strand
CACGAGACCTTCGAGCCCCTCTTCCAGAAGACGATGAAGGACCCGAAGTACGCGCCCGAAGTGCACCGCGCGCTCAACGAGAAGATCGCCGAGTATTTCTCCGCCCCGGCGGAGCGCCTCTTCGATATCCGGCTGTAGCCCGTCAGGGGTGCGCGAGCTCCCCGGCCGACTGGTACAGCGGCCGGAACATCTCCGGCGGGATGGCGGTTTCCCAGCGCCCGGTCAGGACCGCACCCAGGTAGAAGAGGAGAAAGAGCCCGACCACCGCCAGGGGGAAGGCGCGGACGGGGAGGGCGCGCCCCCCGGCCGCGAGGGTGAGGCAGCCCTCGCGCGGGCAGGCTTCGACGCACTCCATGCACCCGACGCACTCGGGGCGGCGCACCGACCGGGAGCGCGACACCCGGATCGCGGCCGGGCAGACCCGGTCGCACCGGCCGCAGTCGATGCAGGCGGCCGGATCCCTCCGGACCCGCAGCGGGCCGATCAGCGCGAGGAGCCCCAGGAGCGCCCCGTAGGGGCAGAGGAAACGGCACCAGAAATTCCGGATCACGAGCGACACCAGGACCAGGAAGCCGAGCACCCCGACCGTGAGCGCCGAGGGGGGGAGGAAGAACTGGAGCATCTTGGCGTCGGCCGCCAGGTTGTAGGGGGAGCGGAGGAAGGCGTCGATCGCCCCGAGGTCCATCCCGACGAGGATGACCCAGGCGAAAAAGGCGAGCAGGACATATTTGAGGCCGAGCAAAGGCACTTCCACCCACCGGGGGAGCGGGGGGAGGGCGATCGGGCGTCCCGCCTTCTCGAGCAGGTTCGAAACCAGGCCGGCGGGGCAGATCCAGCCGCAGAACCCCTTGCGCAGGGCCCAGGCGACGACGAGGGCCGCGAGGAAGATCGTCAGCCCGGCGGGGTGGATCCGGTCCCAGAGCCCGGTCAGGAGCAGGCGCTTGAGCGCGAGCAGGGCGCTGATCGGGAGGAAGGCCTCCACCGAGGGGGGGCGGGGCACGTAGGTGTCCGACCGCTCCAGGGCCCAGAGGTAGAAACCGTAAAAGCGGTATCCCGCCCAGAGGCAGAACAGGCCGAAGCCCGCCTGCACCAGCGTACGCGTGGGCGCGATCCCGAGCGGCGTCTGTTTTTGATTGAAGTCCATTTCCCTTTCCGCATACTCTGAGCCAGCAACCGGGCGGCCGGACCCGAGGGTCCCGTCGCCATCCAGGATAGGGGGAACGCGCGCGCGCTTCCTTGATCCGGGTCAAGTCGGCGCGCGGCCGGCGGGTTTTTCCGCCCGCGCGGGCGCCCGGTCGGGGGGGATATGACGCAACCGGAATGGCCGCCCCAGCGGCGCTCGCTGATCTTTCTCGTCGTGTTGCTCCTGGCGGCGCTCCCCGTTCTCGTGATGATCGCGCTCCCCTTTTTCACCGCCTTCATCGTGGCCAGCGTGATCGCCATCATGGCGCACCCGGCGCAAGAGCGGCTCGCGCGCCGCCTGGGCGGTCGGCCCGGCCTGGCCGCCCTGCTGACCACGCTCGGGACGGTGCTCCTGCTCGGGGCCGTGCTCGGCGGCGCGGGGTTCACCGTCACCAGCCGGCTGACCGCCCTCTACCACGAGTTCGGCCAGAGTACGCTCGAGGAGGGGGGGTGGCCCGCCCTGGCCGCCGCCTCGGCCGACCGCATGATCGGCGCCGTGGCGGGCCGGATCCCCATCGACAAGGACGCCATCCACGCCGAGGTGCTGGCAGCGATGAAGCGGGTGAGCGGCTACCTCGTCAGCAACATCGGGATCGCCATCAACGAGTTGACCGGCCTCCTGTTCACCGGGCTGCTGGTGACCCTCTTCCTCTATTTCCTGCTCCGGTACGGGAAGGAGATGGTGGCGCGCCTGGCGGGGATGACGCCGCTCGACTCCCGCACGGCGGGCAACATCCAGCGGACCATCCACGATTCCGTCATCGCCAACGTCAACGGGATGCTGGCCGTGGCGGCGGGGCAGGGGGTCCTGCTCATTCTGGGGTTCTGGATCGTGGGGGTCCGCTCCCCCGTGCTCTGGGGCGCCCTGGGGGGGCTGGCCTCGATCGTTCCCGTCGTCGGCGCGGTGCTGGTCTGGGCCCCCGTCGCCATCGGCTTTCTGGTCATGGGCGCCTGGTGGCAGGGCGCGCTGGTGGCCTTCTGGGGCCTGGTCGTGGTCGGTTCGGCCGACAACGTGATCCGTTCCGTCGTGGTCGGGGCGCGCGAAAAGCAGCACCCGATGCTGGTGGCCCTGGCCGCCATCGGCGGCACCTTCGCCTTCGGCCTCCTCGGCATCCTCCTCGGGCCCCTCATGGTTTCCCTCTCGGCCGCGCTCCTCGGGGAGATCCGGCAGCTGGTCGCGGCCGGAAAGGAGGCCGAGCGTGCCGGCACCCCGGTCCCCCCTCCGGTAGCCTCGGGAGGCGACGGTCCCCCGCGGCTGGTCCCGTCCCCCGCCTCGCCGACGCCCGGGGATCGGGGTCCCGATCCCGGGAAATGAGCGGCGGCGCAGACCTGGCCGTTCACACCGCGACCGCGGGACGGGGCGGAGGAACAACCGGACCCCGAGGGATCCGCTTTCCTTCCAATCCGCTCTGTTGTTCCCCCCGGATTTGTCCGATATACTCGCGTTGGCTCCAAATCGGCGGTCTTTCCGCCGGTCGCTGCGAAAGACGAATCATCTTTGCATTCCGGGCAGGTGCCGGCAACGCCCTGCCCGCGCATGGTATCGGCATCCAGGCACCAGGGGAGAACTATGGGCGAAGACGGGCGCGATCAGGACCGGGACGAGGTCCCGGGCGGGCGAACGGACGGTCCACGGCACGGAAAAGCGCAGCCGCTCACGCGGCGCCGCTTTCTCTGCATCGCGGGGGTGACGGGGCTCATCCCCGTCGTCCGCGGGGACGAGGGAGTCGAACTCGCGCAGAACCGGAAGAAGGCCCAGCCGAGGATCTCCCCGGGACTCCGGCCCCAGGCCGATTTGAAGAAGGCGCAGCTCCTGGTGCGGAACCCCAGGTTTTCGGTCCTGCGCCCCGACGACCTGCTGACGCTCGAGATCGAATGCCTCAATCTCGCCATGCAGCCCGGCACGCCGCCGAAGCTCGTCCGGATGGACGGCGACCCGGCCTATATCATCGTTCACTTTCCCCCGCAGCATATCGCCGAGCAGGCCTTTTTCGAGGCCACGCCTCATTTCGAACCCGACAAGAACGATCCCAAAAAGGAATCGGGCGGATCGGACGATCCCAAGGACCCCCCGGTGGGTTCGCGGCTCGCGGGCGCCACGCGCCTGGCCTTCGGGGTTCCGAAGGAGGTCGCCGAGATCCCGCTGACGCTGGAAGCGCTCCTCTCGTGGGAAAGCCTGGACCCGAGCCTGGTTCCCGTCGCCCTTCCCCCGTCGGTGCCCGCGGCCTTCGCGCAGGCGGCCGGCCAGGGGAAGCGGAAACCCCAGGCCCCGGCCCCCGGCGGACCGGCGCCCTACACGCCGGCGATCCTTCCCGGCGGTGCTTCCGCGCGGGACCTCTACCGGGTCCGCCAGGATGGACTCGGGCTTCCGGTCAACACGGCCATTCTGAAAATCGCGCCGCCGGCGGCGCATCAGACGGCGATCGAGCTCCCCTACCGCCTCCTGCTTTCCCCCAACGCCTACAACCTCTGGGCCCACTCGGTCGGGGCCGTCACCCATAACGGCCGCACCGAGCTCTGGCACACCCGGCTGGCGGCGCCCGATGCGGACGGCGCCATCGTCGATTCCGGCAGCCCCTACCTGGCCGTCCGCGCCGTCTGGTCCCCCGACTGCAACGCCGGGAAGCCGTCCGACGGGCCGGGGCACGACAAGGACCACCCGTTCCGGATGTCGCTCGACCGCCAGGACCGTCACGAGATCGTCCACCTCACCAGCAACTTCGGCATGAACCATCAAGGCTCCCGCTGGCAGCCGAAACCGGTGGAGGTGGACCGCCTGATGCTGTCGCCCCTCGGCGGCTGGCTCGACTCCACGGGAACCTGGTCCGACACCCCCCTTGCGGTGCAGCAGTGGGACCACCGGGCCACGCTCGGGCGCGACCACTACGTCAAGGTGGTCTACCGGGGCTTTCTGATGCCCTTCGGCCACATCGCCTCGCTCGTCAAGATCACCGAGCGTAAATTTCACCGGGGGGACGACGACCGGCGGATCGCCTACCTCTTCCAGCGGATGTACATCGTCGTACGCGAGCCGGAGAAGGTCTTCCCGGCCCCGTTTCAGCCCTACGAGGGGCGCGAGCTCCCCTTCCGTTCGGTGCGCCTGACCACCCGGATGACGCCCCCCCTCGACCGGCCCGAGGACAGCGACCTGCTCGACGGCGCCCATCAGTCCGCATTCTGGCCCTACGTTCAGAAACGGGACTTCCTCTTCCACTGCATCGGCACCGATCGGGCGGGCAACCGTGTCGAGTTTACCACCCCCATGGCATTCGTGGACGCCAACTACGCCTTCCAACCGGACAAGATGGAGGATGTGGTCGAGGTCTATAACCAGGACGCCAACCGGGGCCGGCGCCGGCCCCTCTTCAGGGGCCGCAAGGTGGCCTTCGCCCCCCCGCAGAAGCCGGGCGACACCGAGCTGGAGGTGCAGAACATCACCTTCAGGGCCAGGCTGCCGCTCGGCCAGGTCAAGAGCGACGACTGGAAAAGGGCGGGACAGCCCCTGTTCTTCCCGGCCATGGACGGGGCGTCGGTCTTCATCCCGGCCCTGAAGTCCCTGGTCCGGTTCGGCGCCGCGGAGATCCGGTACCCGAAGACCTATCTCCAGAACGGACTGGGCGGGGCCAACCGGGGCGAGGTCTTCGCGGCGATCCCGGCGGCCCCCGGCCTCGATTTCGGCGCCGGGAAGGGGGACAGGTCGGGCGGGGTGGCCACCCCGAGCTTTTCCGTCATCGGGCTGTCGCGCGCCCTGGGTCCGGTCGGCGGGCTCCCTTCCGGCGGGGGCGACGCCATGGCCGCGGCGGAAACCGCACTCGCCGATGTCAGCGGCGGGCGCTTCGATCCGGCCAAATTTTTCGACGACAAGGCCAGTCTCCTGGGCGGCATCCTGCTCAGGGACATCGTCAAGGCGGTCCCCGATTTCCTGAGCCGGCCGGACGAGGCCCTCACGATCAAGACCGAAACCCGCAACGACGCCTCCGGGTCTCCCGCCGAGATGCACACCCTGATGAACTGGAAGCCGCAGCTGCGCAGCTCCGGTGCCTTCGTCGCCGAACGCAACGGCGTCCCCGCCGCGCTCACGATCGATGCCCGGTCGATCGCCTATCTCAGCGGCAAGGATCCTTATTTTGAAATCCGGGGCGAACTCAGGGACTTCACCCTCGACCTGGTCAAGCCCCTGGTCACCCTGATCCGGATCAAATTCTCGAAGTTTGCGTTCACCGCGAAGAAGGGGGAGAAGACCGTCTTCGATCCGGCGATCGCGGCGATCGAATTCGCCGGTCCGCTCAATTTCGTCAAGGACCTGCTCGACCGGATCAAGCTGCCGGGCATGGACGGCGACGGTTTTGGCCAGCCCATCGTCGACGTGGACGCCGAGCGCGCCCGGCTCGGCACCACCTTCAACATTCCCGATGTCGGCTTCGGCGTCTTCTCACTGCAGAACATCGATTTTTCGGCCGTGGTCACCCTCCCCTTCACGGGGGACCCGCTCCTGTTTCGTTTTGCCTTCAACGAACGTTCCAACCCCTTCCTGTTGACGGTGGCCATGTTCGGCGGCGGCGGGTTTTTCGCCATCGAGCTTCTGCCCGACCGCATCAAGCTCATCGAAGGGTCGCTCGAGTTCGGCGGGTCCTTCTCGATGAACCTCGGCGTCGCCAGCGGCGGTGTCTCGCTCATGGCCGGCATCTACTTCAAGTACGAGGAGGGGGACGTCACGATATCGGGGTACGTCCGCTGCCGCGGATGCCTGAGGGTCCTCGGCCTCATCAGCATCTCGGCCGAGTTCTACCTGGGGCTGACCTACGAGGAGGCCTCGAACCGCGTCTGGGGGGAGGCGTCGCTGACCGTCAAGGTCAAGGTCCTCTTCTTCAGCACCAAGGTCACGCTCCGGGTCGAGCGTTCGTTCCGGCATTCGCCCCCGCCGCTCTTCGCCGACATCATGGACGAGGGGCACTGGCTCGATTACTGCGAAGCGTTCGCCTGAGAGCACCCAAAGGAGAGCAGCGATGGCTATACCGGAAATCGTGTGGGCCTTTTTGCCGGACGGCATCGGGGATGGAAAGCTGAAGTTCTCGGCCGCGGTCTCCATCCGTCTGCCCGGGGAGCCGGACTCGAAGCCCCATCTGGGGCTGTTTCCGGAGATCCTGGACTGGGCCGGAACCGTGAAGGCGCTCGATTTCGAGGTCCAGTTCGACAAATCGGCCCCCGTGCGGGCGGTGCGGACGAGCCCCGATCCCGATCCCGAGCTCTGGCAGGCCATCTTCCAGCCCGATGCGCCCGTCCTCCCCTTCCGGTTTGCAAACATGAGCCGGCGCCCGGTCCTCTCTTTTCCGGTCAGGCATGTCCAGTCGTTCATCGCCCAGCAGTACATCGGCATGGCGGCCGAATCCCCCGAGGAGCCCCCCGGGATCGAGCGCGTCTTCCGCAGCGAGGCGCTGGCCCAGATCCGGCTCAAGCCCGTGACCAGCCCGCGCTTCGTCGACGGCGTGAAGGTCGGGACCAACGAACAGATCCTGTCCCGGTCCGTCCGCTCGGCCCTCGCCGACCGGAAGGTCAAGGCCATGCCCGTTTCGGACCGGCCTTCCCCGGCGCAGGATTTCTACCTTCTGCGGCTCTACCACCGGCCGCGCAACCGGGCCGTCCCCGATTCCAAGGGCGGGAGGCCCGTCTTCCCGCGCGTGCCCCCGAAGCCCCCCGAACTCGACTTCCACCAGGCGCTGGCCTCCCTGACCAATTATCCGGCCCTGATGCGGCTGCTCGGCCTGGCCGTCGACTTCGAGGTCGCGCTGCCGTCGGGCAGGCGCTCCTCCGGGTTTTCGGCCCGCGTCGTCCCCGTCGGCCGGAACGACGACCGGACGCCGTGGACCCGGTGCGTCCTGAATGCGGGCAAGGGGGTCTTCGCCGCGGCCTCCCGGTCGGCAAGGCCCGAGATCGTGGACGGGTTTCTCGACCTGTCCGACAGCGAGAAGTTCGATCTCGTGGAAATCGACGTCGACGGCGCGGCCCTCAAGGCGGCCGAACTGGCCGACCAGGCCGAGGACCAGACCACCGGCGATCTGCCGGCGCTGCGTTCGAGCGGCCTGGCCGTGGCCCGCATGGGGAACGCGGTCGCTCTCGCCGAGGCCCTGGAGCGGGGGGTGGAACACCACGAGGCGATCACCCGCAGGCGCGACACGACCTTTTACGCCGAAGATATCGTTCAGGGCTACCGGGTGGATGTCTGGGACGAAGCCGCCCGGCGCTGGTACTCCCTCTGCAAAAGGGTAGGCGCCTATCATTTCCTGCGCGCCGACCGCACCGAGACGCTCGAGGACGAAGGCTTCGTTTCGGATGCGGTCACCGAATCCACCGACGGGTCGTCGGAAGACCTGTTCGTCCATGAGACGATCTTCGGGTGGGACGGCTGGAGCCTGGTGGCCCCCAGGCCGGGAAGGACGATCGACGAGGACGACCGGGCGGCCGACATCGAGAGCCGGGCGGCGACGGCCTTCAGGCTCGAGACCCGGTTCAAGCCCGCGCCCGGGTCGCTGCCCCGTCTCCGCTTCGGCGGCCGGTACCGGCTGCGGGCCCGGGCGGTGGACCTGGCGGGGAACAGCGTCGGGCCCGAATCGCCCGACGCGGCCAAAGCCATTCCGGCGCCGCCCCAGGCGCCGGCGTACTACAGGCGCTTCGATCCGGTCGGGGCCCCCGTGGTGGTGCCGCGCACCGCCCCGAAGCGGGGCGAGACCGTCGATGCCGTGGTCATCCGCAGCTTCAACGACGGCATTTCCAGGGACACCGTCGCTGCCGACGAAACCGCCGAGCGGCACGTGGCGCCGCCCAAGACGTCCGAGCTGGGCGCCGAGGTTCACGGGATGTTCGACGCGGCGGAGGGGGGACTGCGCAGGGACCTCTACGGGCTGATCGCCAGGAAAGACCCGGGACATCTCGGGGAGATCGAACCCGCCGAAGAGCTCGAACTCCCCTATTTCCCCGACCCGTGGGCCCGCGGAGTGGTCGTGCGCGGTCTGCCGGGAATCCCGGCCGGCCAACCGATGCGCATTCCCTTCAGCGGCGATTGGCCGGATTGGAGCCCTTTCCGCATCCGGCTGGCCGAAGGGGACCGCCCGGCCTTCTGGGACGAGGGCGCGCGCGTGCTGACGGTCTGGCTGAAGAAGGCGGAGGTGGCCGTCCTGCGCCTGAGCTGCTGGTTCCCGGAAGCCCAGCTTCCGAACGTCGGGCTCTACCGCTGGCTGGAAAAACCCGAGCTCGCCATCCCGCCGAAGATCCTCCAGGCGCCGCCGGCGACCGGGCCGCTGCTGGTGGTGCCGCCGGGAGTTCACCTGCGCGCGGCGGCCGGATCGCAGCCCGCGGTTACGCCGGAACCGGCAAGTCCGGCCGGTGCCCCGCGGCCGCAGCCCCGGGGCGCGAAGCTGCAGAAGGCGAAATCCCCGGCGGCGGAGCTGATGAAGCCCGTGTTTCAGCTGCCGCAGATCCAACTGTCGAGGCTCCGCGAACTGGCGCTGGGCGGTTCGCACTGGATGCTGACCCCCTACCGGACGGTCGTGCTGACGCACGCCACCCAGCAGCCGCTCGGCCGCCCGGGGGCGAAAAAGTTTGCCGTCGGCCGGAAGCTGGGGGAGTCGCACGCGGTGTTCGACGCCGTGCTGGATGTCCACGGCTCGAGCAGCCAGAAGGTCGACCTCGACGCCGCGTGGAAGGAACCGGTCGACAATGTCGCGGAGCAGGGGTGGAAAACTCTCGACGGCTCGGCCCATGTGCTGGAGCAGCCCCTGGCGCGCGGCATGACCTCCCTTGCGCTCGGCGACCCGGCGCTCCATCGCCAGGAGTTCGGGGACACGAAATACCGGCGCGTGACCTATACCCTCACCGCAACGACCCGTTTCCGCGATCAGATGCCCGGGGAGACGGCCGCGGACATCGAGCGGCTGGTGCGCCGGAGCCTTCCGATCACCGTCGACGTGCCCAACACCGCCCCGCCGATGATGCCGGGCGTGCTCTATGTCGTGCCCGCTTTCGGCTGGGAGCGCAAGCGGGAGAAGGGAAAGTTTTCGAGCCTGCGCAAAGGGGGCGGGCTGCGGGTCTATCTCGAGCGCCCCTGGTTTTCCTCCGGCGACGGGGAGCAGCTGGCCGTCATCCTGACCTCGATCCCCGGAGTGCCGACCGAGCGCCCGATCGAGACCTACGAGCCCCCCGCGGCGCAGGGCAAGATGCAGCCCCGCGCCGACGGCCGATCGCTCCGGGCGGCCGGACCCGCGGCGAACGTCCGGCTGACGGCGGCGCTCAAGCTCCCGCCGGTGCCCGAGGAGCACAAACCCTACGTAACCCTCTGGGGGATGGATCCGCTGTGGCGCGCGGGAGCCATCCCCAAGGCGGAATACCCCGGCCCGGCCGATTTCGCGCTGGCCGAGGAGGTCCTCGGCGGACTCACGATTCCGGAGTTCCCGGATTATCCCAAGCCCTCGGATCCCAAGGAGAATTTCTCTTTTACCGCCGTCGGGCACAAGGTGGCCTACGACGGGGAGCGGGGGCTCTGGTACTGTGACATCGAAATCGACCCGCACGACGCGTACTTCCCCTTCGTGCGGCTGGCGCTGGCGCGCTTTCAGCCGGTATCGGTCCCCGGCGCGCACCTCTCCAAGGTCGTCACCGCCGATTTCATCCAGCTGGCGCCCGACCGGACCGTGTCGGTGACCTTCAAGGGCAACAAGCCCTCCGAGATGACCGTCACCGTCGGCGGGGCCTCCTACGTCCAGGCCGCGGCGGCCAGCGGGCCGGGGACGATCGAAATCGCCCTGGAGGCGCACAACGCCGCCCTGCCGGACGAGTTCGGCTGGAGCGAGGTGCCCGACACCGCGGTGACGCTGAAGGCGCAACGGATGTCCGGGGCCGAAGCGGGCCACTTCCTCTGGAGCGGAAAACTCAAGATACCCAAGAAGATCGAATTCGCCAACCACCGGGTCGTGGTGCGCGAGTACGAGACCTTCCCGGCCGACAACCGCGGACCCGCGGGGGCGAAGATCATGGCCGGGCCCAAGGACGGGAGCGTCAAGGCCCGGCGCCTGGTCTTCGCGGAAACCTTCCCGCTGGTCGATCTCTGATGTACAGGAGTGGAAAGAAGACCCGCCGATGCACCGGAGCGCTCTCATGAGGTTGAACCCTGAACACATCCGCGCCCTGGTCGAACTGACCAACGCCGGCCCCTACTTCAGGCTGCTGTCGATCGAGGTCCTCGACATCGGCCCGGGCTATTCCCGGAGCCGGGTGGGGCTCGAGGAGAAGCACCGCAACCCGTTCGGCATGATCCACGGGGGGGTCTACTCGTCGCTGGTGGACACCGGCGCCTACCTGGCCGTCTACTGCGACCTCGAGGAGGACGCGGGGCTCGTCACCCTCGACCTCAGCGTCCACAACCTGGCCAAGGCCCGGGACGGGTTCCTGTACGTGGAGGGGAAACGGATCAAGGCCGGGCGGAATATCTGCCTGGCCGAGGCGACGATCACCGACGCGGACGGGAAACTGATCGCGCACGGCACCTCCAAGCAGATGGTTACCCCGGGCCTGCAGACGATGGTGCAGGCCGCGGCCGCGATGGGCCGGCCGCCGCTCCCCCCGAAATTCCTTCCCGGCGCCTGAACCCCGGCACCCGGAGCGCGTCCGGCCGCGCCCTCCCGCGAAGCGGCGAAAGCCGTGCCCCGGACGGACGGATTTGCTACACTGTCGGTAACGAAGTCAAAGGGGGTGCCCCATGGTTACCGAATTCAGGAACGAGCCTCTGACCGATTTCACCCAGGAAGCCAACCGTTCGGCCCAGCTCGAGGCGCTCCGGCGCGTCCGCTCCCGGCTGGGGCGTGAATACGACCTCATCATCGGCGGCAGGCGCGTCCAGTCGCGCAAGCGTTTCAACTCGATCAACCCCTCCGACCGGTCGGAAATCATCGGGACCTTCCAGGGGGCGAGCGCCGAGAGGGCGGCCGAGGCGATGGAAGCGGCGACCCGCGCCTTCGGCTCGTGGAAGCGGTTTTCGGCCGAACACCGGGCCGACCTCCTCCTCGGCGTCGCGCGGATCCTGCGCGAGCGGCGCCTGGAGATGAACGCCTGGATGATGCTCGAGGTCGGCAAGACCTGGGGGGAGGCGGACGCCGACACTGCCGAGGCCATCGACTTCTGCGAATTCTACGCCCGGGAGGCCCTGCGCTACGCCGAGCCGCAGCCGCTCGTGCCGCTGGCCGGGGAGACGAACGAACTCCGCTACCTCCCGCTCGGGGCCGGGGGCGTCATCGCCCCCTGGAACTTTCCCTGCGCCATCGCCCTGGGAATGACGGCCGCCGCCTTCGTCGCCGGCAACACCGTCGTGCTCAAGCCCTCCTCGGACTCCCCGGCGGTGGCCGCCTTCCTGATGGAGATCCTGGAGGAGGCGGGGGTGCCCCCCGGGGTCGTGAATTTCGTCACCGGCGGCGGGGGGGAGGCGGGCGAAGGGATCATCGCCAGCGCCCGCACCCGTTTCGTGGCCTTCACCGGCTCGAAGGAGACCGGCCTGCACATCGTCGAGGAGGCCGCGCGGCCGCGTCCGGGCCAGATCTGGATCAAGCGCGTGATCGCCGAGATGGGGGGGAAGGACTTCATCCTCGTGGACGGGGACGCCGACCTCGACGCCGCGCTCGAGGGGGTGGTGGCGAGCGCCTTCGGCTACCAGGGGCAGAAGTGTTCCGCCTGCTCGCGCCTGATCCTGCACGAGCGGGTCTATCCGGAATTCCTGGAGCGCCTGATCGAGCGGACCGCGAAGCTCAGGGTGGGCCCGGCGACCGACCCGGCGAGCGCCCTGGGCCCCGTCATCAACGAGGGGGCGATGAAGCGCATCCTCGGCTACGTGGAGAAGGGGAGGACCGAAGGGCGGCTGGTCGCCGGCGGGGGCGCCGGGGACCCCGCCGGCTATTTCGTCCAGCCGACGGTCATCGCCGACGTCCCGCCGACGGCCACCATCGCCCGGGAGGAGATCTTCGGGCCGGTGCTCGCCGTCCTCCGGGCAAAGAGCTTCGACGAGGGGGTGGCGATCGCCAACGACAGCGAATACGGGCTGACCGGGGCGGTCTACGGCTCCAACCAGGGGCACCTCGAGCGGGCCAAGGCGGAGTGCCACGTGGGGAACCTCTACCTGAACCGGAAGTGCACCGGGGCCATGGTCGGCGTCCACCCGTTCGGCGGCTTCAACCTGAGCGGGACGAACTCCAAGGCGGGCGGGCGCGACTACCTGATGCACTTCACCCAGGCCAAGGTCATCTCGGAGAAGACCTTCGTAACCGGATAGCCCGCGGGAGCGGCCGGTCGGCCTGCCCCGCGGGCCATCGCCTAACGCACCGGGAAGCCCCGGTCGCGCATCAGGGCGTTCGTGTCCATGTCGCGCCCGCGGAAGGCGCGGTAGGCGATCTCGGGATCGACCGTGTTCCCCCGGCTGAGCACGTGATCGTAGAAGCGGCGCGCCACCTCCCGGTCCCACGGCCCCTTCCCTTCGGCGAAAGCCTCCCAGGCGTCGGCCGTCAGGGCGTCGGCCCAGAGATAGGCGTAATACCCGGCCGCGTACCCCTCGCTCGAGAAGATGTGGGAGAACTGCGGCGTGCGGTGGCGCATCGGCAGCTCCTTCGGCATCCCGATCGCGGCGAGGGTCTCCCGCTCGAAGCGGTCGGGGTCGAAGCCGCGCGGGTCGGCCAGGGTGTGCACCTTCATGTCCACGAGCGCGCTGGCCAGGAATTCGACCGTCAGGAAACCCTGGTTGAACGTCCGCGCCTTCTCGATCCTGCCGATGAGCCCGGCCGACATCGGCTTGCCCGTTTTGTGGTGCAGGGCGAAGCGGTCGAGCACCTCGCGCGTGCCGAGCCACTGCTCGTTGATCTGCGAGGGGAGTTCGACGTAGTCGCGCGCCACCGCGGTGCCCGAGAGCGACGGGTAGGTCGAGTCGGCCGCCAGGCCGTGCAGCGCGTGGCCGAACTCGTGGAACATGGTTTCGGCGTCGTCCCAGGAGAGGAGCACCGGTTCCCCCGGCGCCCCCTTCACGAAATTGGAGTTGTTCGAGACGATGGTGGTCTCGCCCCCGTCCAGGCGGTGCTGGCGCCGGTAGGCGTTCATCCAGGCCCCCGAGCGCTTCCCCGGCCGGGCGTAGGGGTCGAAGTACCACAGCCCCACGTGCCGGCCGTCGCGCTTCACCTCCCAGACGCGCACGTCGGGGTGGTAGACCGGGACGCCGGACACCGGCTCGAAGCGGAACCCGTACAGCTCGCCCGCCGCCCACATCATCGCTTCGCGGAGCTTGTCGAGCTGCAGGTGCTCTTTCACCTCGCGGGAGTCGAGGTCGTACCTGGCCTTGCGCACCTTTTCGGCGTAGAAGCGGTAGTCCCACGGCTCGATCCGGATCTTCGCCCCTTCCCGGTCGGCGATGGCCTGCATGTCGGCCACCTCGGCGCCGACGCGCGCCACGGCCGCCGGCCACACCTTCATCATCAGCGCCATGGCGGCTTCGGGGGTCTTGGCCACCTGCTTTTCCGTGGCCCGGTGGGCGAAGGTCGGGTATCCCTGCAACCGGGTCCGCTCGGCCCGCAGCTCCAGGATCCGGGTGATGACGCCGTTGTTGTCGTAGGCGTCCCCGTTGTCGCCGCGGTTGTAGTAGGTGCGCCAGACCCGCTCGCGCAGGGCGCGCTCGGTGGAGTAGGTGAGGAAGGGGTCCATCGAGGAGCGGGTGTTGAGCACCGCGTATTTCCCCTTCTGGCCGCGCTCGGCGGCCGCCTGGGCCGCGGCCTGGACGAAGCTCTCCGGGAGCCCGCCCAGCTGGCCGGCGGTCAGGTAGAGGGCGTACCCCTCCTCGTCGTGCAGCAGGTTGTTGCTGAACTTCGTGTAGAGGTCGGCGAGCTCGCGGTTGATCTCGGCCACCCGCGTCTTCTGCTGCGCGGTGAGCCGGGCCCCCTCGCGCACGAAATCGGTGTAGTAGTCCCAGACCAGGCGCTGCTGATCCTCGTCGAGGCCCGAGCTTTGCCGTGCCTGGTACACCTTCTCGATCCGTTCGAAGAGGCGCGGGTTCTGCATCACCTTGTCCCGGAACTCGGCCAGTTTCGGCGCCATCTCCTCCTCCACCGCCCGGAACTCGTCCGAGGACATGGAGGTGGACCAGACCCCGTAGACGGTGGTGGCGCGGTCGAGCGCCCGCCCGCTCCGCTCCAGGGCGGCGACGGTGTTTTCGAAATCGGGCGGGGCGGGGTTCGCGGCGATTCTGTCGATCTCGGAGAGCGCCAGCGCCATCCCCTCCTCGAGGGCGGGCTTGAAATCGCCCACCTTCACCCGGTCGAAGGGGGGGACCCCGGCGTAGGGGCCGGTCCACTCGGCCAGCAGGAGGTTGGAGGTCCCGGCCGGCGCGGCGGCGTTTTGGTCCGGTTTGGAGCAGGAAACGGTGGTCAAGGTGGCAAGTCCCAGTAACAGCGCCGCGGCCGCGGCGCACGATTTCGGAAAACGGGGCGAGAGTTTCATGGCGGTTTCATCCCTCTCAGTCAGTGACAGCAGGTTCCGACGGCGCCGCGCGCA
>CAZWXG010000044.1:0-2877 GCA_964637825.1 uncultured Acidobacteriota bacterium | reverse complement strand
ACCAGGGGGGCCGAAACGAGCGCGGGGAGCGAAACGAAGGTCCCGGCGCGGAGGAAGTAGAACGGGGTGAGAAAGCCGGCGGTCAGGGTGCGGAAGCGGCGCACCCAGAAGGCGTCGGTGCTCGAAAATTCCGCCAGCACCATCCCAACGATGTAGGCGGGGAGCACCGCTTCGCTCCCGGACCAGAGGGCGAGCGCGCCCAGTCCGAACAGGATGAAGAGGATCCATTTGGTGCGGATGGCGGCCGTGCGGTGGGCGTAGGCCCGGGTCAGCCACCGGCTCATGGAAGGGAGCGCCGCCAGCACCAGCGCCGTGGCTCCGATGAAGATGGCGGTCTTGAAGGTGAACGGCGCAAAGAGGAGGCCCAGGGCGATCACCGTCCCGAGGTCGTTGATGAAGCACGCGCCCAGGATCCCCTTCCCGTAATCGGTCTTGTTGAAGCCGGTTTCCAGCATGACTGCGTAGACCACGGCCATCGACGTCGTGGACAGCGCCACACCGCAGAGCAGGCTGGCCCTGGGGTCCCAGCCCAGGGCGTACCGGGCGAGGGCGGCGCAGCCTAGAAACGGGGCCAGGAATCCGACCAGGCCGACGATGGTCACTTCCCTCAGCTTTTTGCGAATGACATTCGGCTCGAGTTCCGCCCCGGCCAGGAAGGTGAGCAGGACGGCGCCCGATCCCGCCAGGAATCGAAGCCATTCGGAGTCCGCCGCCAGCAGGTCGAGTTTGCCGAAGTGGGTCGCTATGGCAGCGACCATCACGCCGACGCAGATCTCGACCAGGGCGATGGAGATCCGGAGGTGATTGGCCAGAACGGCGGAAATGACGGCCAGCCCGAGCCAGAGTGCGGCGATAGTGAAGATCTGTTCCACGG
The DNA here is from genome assembly GCA_964637825.1 of uncultured Acidobacteriota bacterium. Classification (GTDB taxonomy): domain Bacteria; phylum Acidobacteriota; class UBA6911; order UBA6911; family UBA6911; genus UBA6911. Next base: position 2,003 of record CAZWXG010000044.1, on the reverse strand, counting down.
AGTCCTCCAAGGTTGAAAACCATCCGGGCCGTTCTGCAGATGTCTGCACGATAGGAGTCATCAGCCGACCCGGGCGGTTATGGGGGACTCCATCCCCTGATAACCCCGAAAATGTAGCAGAAAAAATCGGGACGTCCCACCCGTTTCCCGTTAAAATGGGGACAGTCACCACCGTCCCCTTCGAGCCGGAGGAGGCGAAACAGCCCGGAGAGCGCGGTCTCCAAAGGGACAGGGGGGACTGTCCCCCATCGATACCAGGGGCATCTCAATCATCACCAAAGGAGCTACAGTGGAAAAAATCAGGGAAATCAAGGCGGGTACGATGAAGGTGGACAAGTTCATCGCGGACAAGATCCGGGATATCCAGCTGGCGGTGGGGGACGGGCTGGCGATCAACGCTCTTTCGGGCGGGGTGGATTCCTCCGTGGTCACGGCGCTCGGGCACCGGGCGCTGGGGGACCGGCTGAAGACCTTCTTCATCGACAACGGGCTGATGCGCCAGGGGGAGCCGGCGCGCGTGGCGGCCGAATTCAGGAAACTGGGGATCCGGGTCGAAGTCCTGGACGCTTCCAGGGCCTTTCTCTCCGCGCTGAAGGGGATCACCGACCCCGAGGAAAAACGGGAGGCCATCACCCAGACCTTCTACAAGAAGATCTTCGGCCGGCTCGTCGTCAAGAGCAGGGCCAAATACCTCCTGCAGGGGACGATCCTGACCGACGTGGACGAGACGGTGGCGGGGATCAAACGCCAGCACAACGTGTTCGCGCAGCTCGGCATCGACCCGCAGAAGGCGTTCGGGTACCAGATCCTGGAGCCGCTGATCGAACTGCGCAAGGACGGGGTGCGCAAGGTCGGGCGCGGGCTGGGGCTCCCCGAGAGCATGTTCGCCCGCATCCCCTTCCCGGGCCCCGCCCTGGCCGCCCGTGTCATCGGCGAGGCGACCCCCGCCCGGCTTGCCCTGGTGCGGCGGGCCACGGCCATCCTGGAGGCGGCGCTCCAGGACGTGCCGGCGTTCCAGTACCTGGCCATCCTGCACGAGGACCGGGTGACGGGGATGCGCGACCACAAGCGCGTTTTCGGCAACCAGATCGAGATCCGCTGCTGGGACAGCCTCGACGCGCGCACGGCCCGTCCCACCCGGCTCCCCTATGATACCCTGGAGGCCGTGGCGAAGAAGATCACCCGGACGATCCCGGAAGTGGTCAGCGTGACCTACAACATCACGTCCAAACCGACCTCCACCATCGAGGCGGTTTAGGGAGCGGGCGCGGCCCCCCGTGTCCCGGCGGGATGCGGGGAGCCGTCCCCGGCGAAGGATGAAGAGGATACCGGGCACATGGGCGCTCCCGCTGCTGATCGCATCGGCGCTGGGACGTCCCGCGGCGGCGGCCGATTCCGGGCGGTTCGAGTTCCAGCCTCTGGCCGGCGCCGTCGCGAGCGGCCGTATCCCGCTCACCTCGGCCGACGGGGAGCGCGTCGGCACCCTCAATGTCGACAGTTCCTCGAGCGCCGGAGCGACCCTGACCGTCTACCTCAACGAACTGGACGCCGTCGAAGGGCTCTGGAAAAGACAGTTCACCCGCGGGCGCCTGTCGGAAGGGCCCGAGGCCCCGGCGCCGCCCGAGGGGACCGGGCCCGCCTCGAGCGCCCTTGCCATCGATCAGCTCCACTGCAATTTCGTGCACCATTACCGCCTCCCCGATCCCAGGGTCCGCCCCTACGTGACGGGGGGCCTCGGGGTGACGACCTACCGGGCCGGCCGCGGGCTCTGGAAGGACTCCGCCTCGCATTTCTCCTTCGCCCTGGGCGGCGGGGTGAAAGTTTTCCTGTCCCGGCGGTTCGGCCTGCGCGGGGAAGCGCGCTGGAGCCCGACCCTGGTGTCGGCGTCGGACAGCGACTTCTGGTGCCGCATCGGCGGGGCCGGGGCGGAGTGCCGCGTCAGGCTCCGGGCCGCGCTCCAGCACCAGCTGGATCTCACGGGCGGGATCATCATGCGGTTTTAG
>CAZWXG010000043.1:14555-18327 GCA_964637825.1 uncultured Acidobacteriota bacterium | reverse complement strand
TGTGTTAGGCACGCCGCCAGCGTTGATTCTGAGCCAGGATCAAACTCTCCAATTATTAATCGAAGAGTCCCGAATTTCGAAAAATCCGGGATACTGGTTTACTATGTGTTATGGAATGGATGTTTCGGACACGCACTATCTAGTTTTCAAAGATCTAGGCAATTATTCATCATAGTATGCAAAACTCAGTTTGTCAACTGCAACCGATGTTTTACTCGACCTATGATTGACGAAGGATTTGCCCAGTCAGTAGACTGAGAGAATCCAGCCTCTCGACTTCAATCTCTCGCCGTCGTGAAGCGTGATGCATAGTAGCTGCAACCGTTTCGCTTGTCAAGAGAATGAAGCAAAATCTTTTTTCAAATAAGCTGTAAAAACTCAATCTCAATGACTGAGGATTCGAATAGTACTCGCCACCCCCATGCTTGTAAAGGCCAAAGTGAGAAATTTTTGCACTTTCATCGTTTTTTTTCGAGGAACCGGAGGCGGGCGACGGCCGGAAGGGTATCCGAAACCGCCATAAAGCACTGCTAAACAATACCTTATCTGGAACTTGCCAGCCTGTCGAGCATCAGGGCGATGGCGCGCCAATAGACCTGGTGCTCTTCGGCCAGGATCCGCTCGGACAGGGTTTCCTCGGTATCGCCGTCGTGCACCTCGACCGCCCGCTGCATGAGAATGGGCCCGGTGTCGACGCCCGCGTCCGCCAGGTGCACCGTGCATCCCGAGATCTTCACGCCGTATTCGAGCGCCTGGCGCTGCGCGTGAAGCCCGGGAAAGGAGGGGAGCAGGGAGGGGTGGATATTCAGGATGCGCCCCGGGTAGGCGTCGAGGAGCACCGGGGTGATGATGCGCATGAAACCCGCCAGGCAGATGAGCGCGGGATCAAAAGGGGCAAGGGTCCGCCCGAGCAGCCGGTCGTATTCCTCCCGTTCGATCCCGCGCGCGGGGAGGCAGATGGCGTCCAGGCCGAATTCCCGGGCGCGCTCAAGGCCGTCGGCGTCGGCGCGGTTGCCGATCACGCAGCAGATTTCGGCGTCGAGGTCCCCGCGCACGATCGCCTCGTGGATGGCCACGAAGTTCGACCCCCTGCCGGAGAGAAGTATCGCGATCCGCCTCTGTTCCATCCGCCTCCTTTCGCAGCCGCAAGGGCCCGGGCTACTCCCCTTCCTTTTCCCCCTCGAACAGGCTTTTCTGTTTCTCCTCGACCGCCACCGCGGTGGGATAGCGGTCGGTGAAACAGGCCGAACAGTACTGCTTCCGGTCGTCGACGGACCGGAACACCGATTCGAGGCTCAGGTAGCCCAGGGAATCGGCGCCGATGAACCTGCGGATCTCCTCCACCGATTTCATCGAGGCGATCAGTTCATGCCGGGTGGGGATATCGATGCCGTAATAACAGGGGGCGATGACGGGGGGGGAGGTGATCCGCATGTGAATCTCGCTCGCCCCCGCGGCGCGGACGATCTGCACGATCTTCCGGCTGGTCGTCCCCCTGACGATGGAGTCGTCGAGCAGGATGACGCGCTTTCCCCGAAGGATCTCCCGCACCGGGTTGAGCTTCACCTTCACCCCGAAATTGCGGATCGACTGCCTCGGCTCGATGAAGGTGCGCCCGACATAATGGTTGCGGATCAGCCCGAACTCCAGCGGGATGCCGCTGGCGCGCGCATACCCGATCGAGGCCGATACCCCGGAATCGGGGATCGGCACCACCACATCGGCGTCCACCGGGTGCTCGATGGCCAGGTACCGCCCCATTTCCCTCCGGCTGGCGTTGACCGTCCGGCCGAAGACGACGCTGTCCGGGCGGCTGAAGTAGATATGCTCGAAAACACAGAAGGCGGGCTTTTCCTTCGGCAGCGGCATCTCGGATTCCAGGCTCTTCTCCTCGATCCTCACCACTTCCCCGGGCTCCAGGTCCCGGACATACTCCGCGTCGATCAGGTCGAAGGCGCAGGTTTCCGAAGCCACGGCGTAAGACCCGTTGACGAGCCCCAGGCAGAGGGGCCGGAAGCCGTGCGGGTCCCGGGCCGCCAGGAGGTACTCCGGCGTGAGCAGCGCCAGGGAATAGGCCCCCTGGATCATCCTGAGCGCTTCCACGAAAGCTTCCGGAAGGGTACGCCGGCGCGACCGGGACATCAGGTGCAGGATGACCTCGCTGTCGCTGGTGGAGTGAAAAATCGCGCCGTCCCGCTCGAGTTCCTTGCGCAACTGCGGGGCGTTGGTCAGGTTGCCGTTGTGGGCGAGCGCGATCGGGCCGCGCCAGCAATCGATCAGAATCGGCTGCGCGTTCCAGACGGCGCTTTCCCCGGCGGTGGAATAGCGCACGTGCCCCAGCGCCGAGTCTCCGGGGAGTCGCCCCAGCCGGCTCTCGTCGAACACGTCCGCCACGTATCCCATCCCTTTTTCCATGTGGAGCTTGTGGCGGTCGGAGACGGCGATCCCGGCCGATTCCTGCCCCCGGTGCTGAAGGGCGTACAGGCCCAGATAGGCGATCCGCGCGGCCTCCGGGTGGGCCACGATGCCGAAAACGCCGCACTCCTCTCCCAGTTTGTCCCAGGCTTCCATGTGACAGGATCCAAGCAAATGTTATCGTCCGCGCCGCGGTCCCGCCGGGCCAAACTTCCCAGGGAGGAATCCGGCATTCCGCCAATATTATACACAATCCCTTCGGCGGCGCCGGGTGAAAACCGGGAAGAGCGGGGTGCGCCGCATCTTTGGCTTCGCCTTCGGCGGGCCTTGATATACCATAGGGGGTGGCCCCGATACCGGACGGCGCGGCGCGGAGTCGGTTCCCATCGCTACGATGATACGATGCGCGGACACGCGACGCGGCGCCCCATTTCATAGATACCGATCGGGAACAGGCACAGAAAGGATATTCGCTCATGGCTGACATGGATGGGAGCAACGAAACCAAGGACTTTTACCTGGATATTCCAGCACGGAACACCCCCTTCTTCCTCAAGGGTTCCGGCGCCCTCGACTGGGGGATGCAGAACCGCTTCGCCAGGATCTTCAACGCCGCCTCGGGCAGGACCGTGATGCTGGCCATCGATCACGGATATTTCCAGGGACCGACGACGGGACTGGAAAGGGTGGACGTCAACATCGTCCCCCTGCTCCCCTACGCGGACGCTCTCATGCTGACCCGCGGCATCCTGCGCACGACCATCCCGCCCGCGTTCGCCCGGGGGACCGTGCTGCGCGCGAGCGGCGGCCCCAGCATCCTCAAGGAGCTCTCCAACGAACAGATCGCCCTGGATATCGAGGACGCGCTCCGGCTCAACGCCTCGGCCATGGCGGTGCAGGTGTTCGTCGGCGGGGAATACGAATCGCAGTCGATCCACAACCTGACGCGCCTCGTGGACCTCGGCGCCCGCCACGGCGTCCCGGTGCTCGGAGTCACCGCGGTCGGAAAAAACATGACGCGCGACGCCCGGTATTTCCGCCTCGCCTGCAGGATATGCGCGGAACTGGGGGCGCACTTCGTCAAGACGTATTACGTGCCGGAAGGGTTCGAGACCATCACCGCTTCCTGCCCGGTCCCCGTCATCATGGCCGGCGGGAAAAAGCTTCCCGAACCGGAGGCCCTGGAAATGGCGTACCGTGCCGTCAGCGAGGGAGCGGCCGGCGTCGACATGGGGAGGAATATCTTCCAGTCGGAGGCCCCCGCCGCCATGATCCAGGCGGTGAGGAAGGTGGTCCACGAAAACGCCAAGCCCCGGGAGGCTTTCGAACTGTTCCAGGACCTGAAAAACCGGCGCGC
>CAZWXG010000043.1:12317-14455 GCA_964637825.1 uncultured Acidobacteriota bacterium | reverse complement strand
CGGGGAGAGCAGCAAGGAGACGAGGATAGCATGATCAACCGCTGGTCGGACGACAAGGCCTCTCAATTCATCGAACAATATCGCAAGAAATACGGCGAGGATCTGGCCGTCGGCCTCTACGTGGCCTCCCTGATCGGGGCGGAGACCCGCCTGGTGCTGCATGGGGGCGGCAACTCCTCCGTGAAAACGATCCGGACCAACCTCCTGGGAGAAACCGTCCGGACCCTGTTCGTCAAGGCCTCGGGTTACGACATGGCCGCCATCGAGCCGGACGGCTATACCGGGCTGGAGCTGGACTACGTGGAAAGGCTCCGGTCCCTGGACCAGCTGTCGGACGGGGACATGGTCAACGCCTTCCGCACCCATTGCCTGGACGCCCGGGCGGCCACCCCGTCCATCGAAACCCTCGTCCACGTATTCGTCCCCGGCAAATTCGTCGACCACACCCACCCCGATTCCATCCTGGCGCTCACGAATCAGGCGGAGGGGGAAAAACACCTGCGCGCCGCGCTGGGCGACGGTGTCTCCATCCTCCCCTACGCCCACCCCGGGTTTCCCCTGGCCAGGGCTGTAGCCGCGGAACTGGAGCGGAATCCCGGGACCCGGGCGATGGTCCTGATGCGGCACGGGCTGCTCACCTGGGGAGACACCGCCAGGGAATCGTATGAAGCCACCATCGCCCTGGCCTCCCGGGCCGAAAAGTACGTGGAGGAACACGCCCGGAAACCGGTGAGCGCCGAAACCTCCACCCCCCTTCCCCTGGCGGAGCAGCGCCTGTCCGCCCTCGCGAGCGTGATCCGGGGCCTGCTGGCGCGGCCTTCCGGAAACCCCGACCGCCCCTGGGACCGCGTCATCCTGCGCCCGCTGATCAACAGGAAAATCCTGGATCTCGTCGATTCGGCATACGCGCGGGAGTTCGCCGCGACCCCGCCCCTGACCGCGGATCATCTCATCCGGACCAAACCCTCCTACCTGTGGATCGCCCCCCCGCCGTACGAGGATCCCGCCGCGTTCAGGGAAAAGGTGTCCCAGGGGCTCCGGGAATACGCCGCCGCCTACGACGCCTATGTCGCCAGGTTCTCGCGCAACCGGCCGGAGGGGGTGGCGGCAACCGATTCCCTGCCCCGGGTGATTCTCCTTCCCGGCCTCGGGGTGATCGCGGCCGGAGAGACCGCCGCCTCCGCCGACATCGCCAGGGACATCGCCGAGCACACGCTCGAGGTCAAGGCCCAGATCGCGGCCATGGGCGAATACCGGGGGATCGAGGACCGGGACCTTTTCGAAATGGAATTCCGCGCGATCCAGCGCCGGAAACTCCACGCGCGCCCTCCGCTCCCCCTGGCCGGGAGCGTGGCGCTGGTCACCGGCGCCGCGGGCGCCATCGGGGCCGGCATCACGCAGGAACTGCTGGAACAGGGATGCCACGTCGCCGTCACCGACCTGGAGGGGGACGCGCTGCGCCAGTTCACCGAGGAGATGCGCTCCCTGTACGGGGAGCGCGTCATGGGGATCGCGCTCGACGTCACCGACTCGCAATCGGTCGCGGAAGCCTACGGCTCCGTCATCCGCACGTGGGGCGGCATCGACCTGGTGGTGCAGAACGCGGGCATCGCCCATGTCGCCTCGATCGAGGACATGGACCTGGAGACCTTCCGGAAGACCGAGCGGATCAACACCGAGGGGACGCTCCTCCTGCTGGCCGAATCGGCGCGCCTCTTCAGGCGGCAGAACACCGGCGGGGACATCGTCATGGTCTCCACCAAGAACGTCTTCGCGCCGGGGGCCAACTTCGGCGCCTACAGCGCGACCAAGGCCGCCGCGCACCAGCTGGCCCGCATCGCGAGCCAGGAATTCGCGCCGATGGACGTGCGCGTGAACATGGTCGCGCCCGACGCGGTGTTCTCGCACGGAGCCCGGAAGTCGGGGTTGTGGATGGAGGTCGGCCCCGGGAGGATGAGTGCGCGCGGGCTGAGCGCCGAAGGGCTGGAGGAATACTACCGGAACCGGAACCTGCTCAAGGCGAAGATCACGGCACGGCACGTGGGCCGGGCCGTCCTGTACTTCGCGACGCGCCAGACCCCCACGACGGGCTGCACCCTCCCGGTCGACGGCGGGCTTCCGGACGCCACGCCACGTTA
>CAZWXG010000043.1:5570-12217 GCA_964637825.1 uncultured Acidobacteriota bacterium | reverse complement strand
GGCGCCCGGGCAAGACCGCCGGACAGGAAAAGGAACGATGATCGGTCAATTGAGAGGAAAGCTGCTGGCCAAGAGGCCGAACCTGCTCCTGGTCGACGTGGGGGGGGTCGGTTACGAGGTGACCATCCCCCTGACGAGCTTCTACGAGCTCCCGGACGAGGGGAACGAGGTCACGCTCAAGGTTCACACCCACGTGCGGGAGGACGCCCTCCTCCTTTTCGGCTTCCGGTCGCGGCGCGAAAAGGACTTCTTCCTGAAGCTGATCGCCACGAGCGGCATCGGCCCCAAGCTCGCGATCACGATCCTTTCCGGAGCCCGGGTGGAGGAACTGGCCGCGGCCGTGGCGGAGGGGAACGTCGGGCGCCTCACCTCCATCCCGGGCGTGGGCCGCAAGACGGCCGAGAGGATGATCCTCGAACTCCGGAGCCAGATGACGCCCTTCATCCTGCCGGAACAGGCGGAGGCGGCCCGGCAGGAGACGGCGGGCGGAGCCCTGGAAGAGGACGTCGTCTCGGCGCTGACCAACCTGGGTTATCCCCGGGCGGCGGCGGAAAAGGCCCTGTCCCTGACGCTGCGCGAGCCCGAATGCGGGCGGGCGTTCGAGGATGTCCTGCGCAACACGCTCCGGCGGCTGGCCGGTTGACCCGGGTTCAGATTATGACAGAACACTCTTTCTCCCACGCGCTGCTGAACCCGACCCCGGTTTCGGACGAGAAAACCTACGAGCAGAGCCTGCGGCCCCAGACGCTGGCCCAGTACATCGGCCAGCGGAAGGTCAAGGACAACATCGAGATCAGCATCCAGGCCGCGCTCAAGCGCCGCGAAGCGCTGGACCACGTCCTGCTCTACGGCCCCCCGGGGCTGGGAAAAACCACCCTGGCGACCATCATCGCCGGCGAGATGAACGTCAACGTCCGCACGACCAGCGGGCCGGTGATCGAGAAACGGGGGGATCTGGCCGCCATCCTCACCAACCTCCAGGCCAACGACGTGCTGTTCATCGACGAGATCCACCGGCTGCACCCCTCCATCGAGGAGATCCTCTACCCCGCCATGGAGGACTTTTACATCGACATCGTGATCGGCGAGGGGCCGGGGGCGCGCAGCATCAAGATGCCTCTCCCCCGCTTCACCCTCGTGGGCGCCACCACGCGCGCCGGGCTCCTGACCGCCCCCCTGCGCGGGCGCTTCGGCATCATCCACCGCCTGGAGTTCTACACCCACGCGGACCTGTGCACCATCGTCGAGCAGTCGGCCCTGACGCTGGGGGTCCCGGTCGATCACGAAGGCGCCCTGGAAATCGCCTCCCGGAGCCGGGGGACCCCCCGCATCGCCAACCGCCTGCTCCGGCGCGTGCGCGATTTCGCCGAAGTGAAGGGGGACGGCCGGGTCACCCGTCCCCTGGCCATGAGGGCGCTGGAAATGATGGATGTCGATACCTACGGCTTCGACGAAATCGACCGCAAGCTGATGCTGACGATCCTGGAAAAGTACAACGGCGGCCCGGTGGGGGTGGGTTCGCTGTCCGCCGCCATCAACGAGGACGAGGACGCCATCGAGGACATCTACGAGCCGTACCTCATCCAGATCGGGTTCCTCGACCGCACGCCGCGGGGGAGGATGGCCACCCGGAAGGCGTACGAGCATTTCCAGATCACGCTGCCGGGGAATCAGAAGAACCTGTTTTAGCGGGCCCCGCCGCCCGCGCCGGGATGAAGGGGATTGATCTTGACCCGCGGGATGTGGTATCGAACCTCGCCTGTGAACCAGGCGCTATGATAACCCGGGGAGGGCTCACGGGCGCTTCCTGAAAGGAGACAGGATATGACAGCAAAGCTCATCATGGGAACGGAGATCCGCGAGGAGATCCTGAAGGAAATCGAACAGGAAGTCAAAGACATCAAGGCGAAGCACGGCAAGGTCCCCGGCCTGGTCACCATTCTCGTGGGAAGCAACCCGGCCTCCATCTCTTACGTCACCCTGAAGATCCAGACGGCGGAGAGGTTGGGCTTTCACGAGATCCAGGACAACCAGCCCGAGACCATCTCCGAAGCGGACCTGCTGGCCCTCATCGAAAAGTACAACCGGGATGAATCGATCGACGGGATCCTGGTCCAGCTCCCCCTGCCCAAGCACATCGACGAGAAGAAGGTGATCAACGCCATCGACCCCGATAAGGACGTGGACGGTTTCCACCCCGTGAACGTGGGGCGCCTCATGATCGGCGGCTCGGAACTGAAGTTCCCCCCCTGCACCCCGGCGGGGATCCAGGAGATGATCGTGCGCGCCGGCATCGACACCAAGGGCGCGGAAGTCGTCGTCGTGGGACGGTCCAACATCGTCGGCAAGCCGATCGCCAACCTGATGCTCCAGAAGGGGGCGGGCGCCAATTCCACGGTGACCATCGCCCACACCGCCACCCGGGACCTGGCCTTCCACTGCAAGCGGGCCGACATCCTGATCGTGGCCGCGGGCGTCCCGGGCCTGGTGAAGCCCGAATGGATCAAGCCGGGCGCGTGCGTCATCGACGTGGGCGTCAATCGCGTGGGGGAGAAGAAGAGCGAAAAGACGGGCAAGATGGTCGCCATCCTCAGGGGCGACGTGGACTTCGATGCCGCCAAGGAAATCGCCGGCTTCATCACCCCGGTCCCGGGCGGAGTCGGCCCCATGACCATCACGATGCTGATGAAGAACACGCTGAAATCGCTGAAATTCAAGCTGGGAATCGCCTGACCCCGCCCAGGGGCCTCGACCCGAAGGGGGCCGGTGACACCCGGCCCCCTTTTTGTTTTTCCCCGGCGCCGCGCGATCGATAGTATACTGGGCCCCATGGCAGAACCCGGGGAATCCCAGAGCCAGGCCCGCCGGTTGCAGGCCGCGATCGAGACCGTCGTGCGCGGCAAGACGGACGCCGTCCGGCTCGCCCTCGTCTGTCTTCTGGCCGAGGGGCACCTTCTCATCGAGGACGTCCCCGGGGTCGGGAAAACCACGCTGGCGCATTCGCTGGCCCGGGCGGTGGAATGCTCCTTCCGCAGGATCCAGTTCACGAGCGATCTGCTCCCCTCGGACATCATCGGGGTCTCGATCTTCGACCGGGAGGAGCGCGACTTCGTCTTCCGCCGGGGGCCGCTGTTCGCCAACATCGTGCTCGCGGACGAAATCAACCGCACGACCCCCAAGACCCAGAGCGCCCTGCTCGAAGCCATGGGCGAAGGGCGCGTGAGCGTCGACAACCGGACGCACCCCCTGCCGCAGCCGTTCATGGTGATCGCCACGCAGAATCCGGTCGAATTCCACGGCACCTACCCCCTGCCCGAATCGCAGCTCGACCGCTTCCTGCTCCGGATCCGGATGGGCTACCCGGACGCGGGCGCCGAAAGGGAGATCCTCCGCCTCGACCACCAGGCCCCGTCCGGGGCCCCGCCCGGGCCCGTGATGACGGTCGAGAACCTCCTGCGCTGCCGGGAGGCCGTCCGCCGCGTCCGGGTCGACGAGGTGCTGCTCGATTACATCCTGGCCATCGTGGGGGCCACGCGGCGGTCGGAGTCCCTGCTCACGGGCGTGAGTCCCCGGGGGTCGCTCGCGCTGCTGGGCGCGGCGCGGGCGGCGGCCTTTCTCGAGCGGCGCGACTACTGCACGCCGGACGACATCAAGCGGTTGGCCCTGCCGGTGCTGGCCCATCGCGTGGTGGTCGGTTCCGGCTATTCCTCTCCCCACAAAAGGAGCCGGGAGGCCGAGGCCATCCTTGCGGAAATACTCGAGAGCATCGACATCCCGCTCTGACGGGACGCGGGAGGCGGCCGGCGGCGGCCGGGATCGAAGGATATTCCCCCTTTCCTTCTCCATCACCCCCGCGGGCGCCCTGTACCTCCTCCTCCTGCTGCCGCTTTCCCTGGCGGCCATCCGCACGGGTAACAACCTGCTCGTCATCGTCCTGGCCGCCATGCTCGCGGTCGTCCCGGTCTCGGGCTTCGTATCCCGCGGCTCCCTCAAGCGGTTGTCGTTTTCCCTCGAGGTGCCCGAGCACGTCTATGCCGGCGAACGGGTGGTCCTCCGGATCGCCGTGGCCAACGGCAAGCGGCTGGCCCCCTCCTTCTTCCTCCGGGTGGAGGGACCGGGGGGGCGCGCCGGGGGTCCGCTGCCCGGGCGCATCCGCGCCCCCTTCCCCCGGTTCCGGAAACGAGCAGCGCCGGAGGCCGCCCCCGCGCGCAGCATCCTGGACCGGGAGGTCTATTTCCCGATCGTGCGGCCCGGAGAAAGCCGCACCGCGCTGCTCCCCCGCTCCTTTCCCCGCCGGGGACGTTACACCCTCGAGGGATTCCGGGTCTCCACCCGCTTCCCTTTCGGGTTCTTCGAACGGGGGGACCTGGTGCGGGCGGAGGGCGAAGTCGTCGTCTACCCTTCCCCGCGGGCGGTATCCCCCTACTTCCATCTCCTCCCCTTCCTCCCGGGAGCGCTGGAGAGCGTCCGCCCGGGCCCGGGAGAGAACCTCCGGGCCATCCGCCGCCACCGGGAGGGGGAGAGCGCCAGGATCATCGACTGGAAAGCCACCGCCAAAACGCTCCGGCTCATGGCGCGCGAGTATGCGCGCGATGAAGACAGCAGGTTCTGCCTGATCCTGGACACGCGCACCCGTGAGCCGGGCGCCCCCGCCGGCGACGAGGGTTTCGAGAACGCCGTGTCCATGGCCGCCGGGATCGCGACCCATTTCATCGGGGAGGGGGCCGCGATCGCCTTTCTCGCCCCCCGGGCCTACCTGCCCCCGGGCGGGGATGCGCGCCACCTGGACCGGATTCTCCGGGCGCTGGCCGTGATCACTCCCGAAGCAGCGCCCCCGCCGGACACCCCCCTCTGGGAACCCCGGGCGTTTTGCGCCGCCGCCGGGCTCCCGGAGTTGCGGGAGATCTTCTCCGATAAAAACTACAAGATCATCCTGACCCCCCGCCCGAGGGAGGCATTCCCGGCGTCCCTCCGGCGTTCGGCGCACGTGATCCCGTTCGAAGAACTATGACCCTTTCCCGCTCTCTCAAGTCCGCCTCCTACGGCCTGGTCGGTTCCGGTTTCGGCGCGCTGGCTTCGACCGGGGCGCTCCACCCCGCCGCCGTCGCGCTCTTTGCGGGGATCTTCGCGCTCAGCTGGTGGGTGCACCCGCGCACCGGCCGGCGGCAGGGACCGGCCCGGATCGCAGCCGGCCTCGTGCCGCTCGGCATCGGGTGCGCGGCGATCGGCTACGCCTGGCTCTCGCGCTCCCGGCCGGAGGCGCTCCTCTACCTGCTGCCGCTCGCCGCGGCGGCGCGCCTCCTCTCCCGCAGGCGCGAGGGGGACTACGGCATTGCCGCCCTCCTCGGCTGCGCCCAACTGCTGGCCGCCTCCACCCTGACGGGGGACCTCGCCTTTCTCCTCTGGTTCCTCCCCTTCCTGGTCTCCGCCCTCGCCTTCCTGATCCTTGCCGAAATGCGCCGCGGCCACGTCCGGAGCCTGCGCCGGCCCCCCGGCGGGCCCGCCTCCCCCCCGGCGCCGGGGGGTCCCGGCGGGGAGATGACGATGCCCGCCGGCGCCTCTTCCGCCGCCCTCCTCGGGATCGCGCTCCTGGTCCTGGGGGCGGCCGTTCCCCTGTTCTTCCTGCTGCCGCGGGTCACCCCCGGGTTGTACCGGCAGCCGGCGCTCCCGGCCCGGTTGGTCACCGGCTTTTCGGACCGGGTGGAACTCGGCCGGGACGGCACGCTGGAGCCGTCGGACACCGTGGTGATGCGGGTAAAAACGAACCCGGCGGACGGGGCCCGGGAGTTGCGCTGGAGGGGGCTGGCATTCGACCGCTTCGACGGCAGGTCCTGGACCCGCAGCGACGCGGAACTCCGGCCCGTCCCCGTCCAGGGCCGTTTTTACAAGCTGGAGACCACCGCGCTGGGGACCCGTTGGATCGAACAGACCTACTTCCTGGAATCGCCCGACACGCCCGTGGCTTTCACCCTGAGCCGGGCGCTGGCGGTCGGCCGCGAAGCGGGCACCCTGGGGCGCGACGCGGCCGGCAACCTGGTCACGCGCCGGCCCCGCGGCGCCGGGCTGAGCTATACGGTCATCTCCGACTCCTTCTCTCCGAACCCCGCGGCGATGTCGGACCGGTTCCCGGTTCCGGAGGAGATCGCGCGGAAACACCTGCAGCTGCCGAACCTGGACCCCCGGATCGCGCGCCGGGCGCGGGAGGTGACGCGCGCCGCCCCGGGCCGCTACGCGCGGGCGCGCGCCCTGGAGGAGCACCTGCGTTCGCAATACGCGTATTCCCTCGAGCTGGAAGGGCTGGCCGGCCCCGACCCCCTGGCCGCGTTCCTGTTCTCCGCGCGGGCGGGGCACTGCGAGTATTTCGCCTCGGCCCTGGCCGTCATGATGCGCCTGGAGGGGATCCCCTCCCGCCTCGTCAACGGGTACCGCGCCGGGGACTACAACCGCATCGGGGGCCACTGGACCGTCCGGCAGCGGCACGCGCACAGCTGGGTGGAAGCCTGGTTCCCCCCCTACGGCTGGATCGAATTCGATCCCACCCCCGCGCCCCCGCCCGCCGCCCGGCGGGCGCTTGCCGACCTCCGGGATGCCGTCGGACTCTGGTGGCGGGAGGGGGTCGTCCACTACGATTCCCCGCGACAGCGCCG
>CAZWXG010000043.1:1811-5470 GCA_964637825.1 uncultured Acidobacteriota bacterium | reverse complement strand
GCCACCGCCGCCTACCTCGAGGCCCTGGACCTGATGAAAGCGCGCGGGTTCGAACGCCGGCCCGGACAGACGCCCCTGGAGTTCGCCCGGAGCCTCGGGACCCACCCCGCCGCCGCTCCCCTCCTCGAGCTGACGGGGCGCTACAACACCGCGCGCTTCGGAAATCCCGAAGCCCCGGCGGGCGAACCGGGGTTCCCCCCCCTGCTCCGTTCCCTCGGCGACGCCTTCGAAAAAAACCGTCGCTCCCCGGTATAAAACCCTCCGCGCGGACCGGGGATTGTGCCATGATTCCCGGTCCGCGCGAGGGGGGGCAGTGGGAAAGACTCATCGGGGAATGAAGACCGGGCGCATGGCCGTACCGGTCGAGACGCTCGACGCCGGCCGCCGGGCCCTCCTGGTCCGGGGGGTGGTGCAGTCGGTCCATCCGGACGATGCCGCCGCGGGATACTGGGGCCGGATGCTCCCTGTCGGCCCTCCCGGGAGCGCCCTGCTCCTCGGCATGGGGGGGGGCACGGTGGCGCGGCTGATCGAGCGGACGTTCGGACCGACGGAGATCACCGGGGTGGACGAATCGGCCGCCATGCTCTCCGCCGCGGCCTCTTTCGGGCCGCCGCTCGGGCGCGTGCGCCTGGTCGAGGCCGACGCCTTCGCCTTTCTCCGCGCCGACGCCGCCCGCTACGGCTATATCGCCGTGGACCTCTACCGCGTCGACCGCCTCGACCGGGGCGTCCTCGCCCTGCCGTTTTTGCGCGCGCTGGCCGGCCACCTGCGGCCGGGCGGGACGGCGGCCTTCAACCTGATGGAGGACCGGGCGCTCGCGCGCTCGCTCGCCCGCATCGAACGGGTGTTCGAGCGCACGCGCCTGTCGGCCGCGGGCGGCAACGTCGTCTTCCACGGTCAACCACGGCCGGGCGCGCAGCCCTAATATTCTTGAACCCGCCCGGCGGGCGGCTTACACTTTCACCTCCCGGAGATCGAACATTGGCCAGAATCGGTTTTATCAGTTTGGGGTGCCCCAAGAACCTCGTCGACAGCGAGGTCATGATCGGCCTGCTCGAGCGGGAGGGGCACACGATCACCCCGGACACGCAGGAAGCCGAAATCATCATCGTCAATACCTGCAGCTTCATCGGGGACGCCAAGCGCGAATCGATCGATGCCGTCCTCGCCGCCGGCGAGCTAAAACGATCCGGGCGCCTCCGGCGCCTGATCGTCACCGGGTGCCTCCCCGAACGGTACGCGCGCGAGATCCGCACGGAGTTGCCCGAAATCGACGCCATCCTGGGGGTCAACCAGATCGAACGGATCGCGCGCGCGGTCGCCGGGGAACCGGTACCTCGGCCCGACTCCTTCGGCCGGAGCGACGCCGACCTCTACCTGTACGACCACACGACCCCCCGGACGCTCGCCGGCCCGCGCCACGCCGCCTACATCAAGGTGTCCGAGGGGTGCGACCACCGTTGCGCCTTCTGCGTCATCCCCAAGATCCGCGGGCGCTTCCGCAGCCGCAGCCTGGAATCGCTCGTTCGGGAGGCCGAACAGCTCGCCGCGCGCGGGGTGCGGGAGATCACGCTGGTGTCGCAGGACACCACCGCCTACGGCTCGGACCTGGGGATGAAGGACGGGCTGGCCCGCCTCCTGAGGGCGCTCTCCCGGGTCGAAGCCCTCGGCTGGATCCGTTTTCTCTACATCCACCCCGACCGGGTGAGCGAGGGGCTGATCGAGGCCGTCACCTCCAGCCCGAAGATCTGCCGATACATCGACATGCCGCTGCAGCACGCGAGCGCCGGAGTGCTCGGGGCGATGCGGCGCGGCGGGGACCGTGCGAGCTTCGCCCGCATCGTCGGGCGGCTGCGCGAGGGGATCCCGGGCGTCACCCTGCGCACGACCATGATCGTCGGTTTCCCCGGGGAAACCCGGGCCGACTTCCTCGAACTGAAACATTTCTGCCGCGAAATGGAGTTCGACCGCCTGGGAGTCTTCACATATTCGGACGAAGAGGATACGATAGCCTGCGGCCTCGAGCCGAAGGTTTCCCGGAGGACGGCCGAGCGGCGGCGCCGGATCCTCATGGAGCAGCAGGCGGAGATCGTCCGGAGGAAAAACCGGGAACTGGTCGGCACGCTTGCGCAGGTGCTGGTCGAGGGCCCGTCGGAGGAAAGCGAGCTGCTGCTGGAGGGAAGGCTCCAGTCCCAGGCGCCGGGGATCGACGGCGTCTGCCTGATCAACGATTCCGAGGCGGGAGAGATCCGCCCGGGCCAGTTCCGGACGCTGCGGATCACCCGCGCCCTGGAACACGATCTGCTGGGCACCATTGTCGCCTAGATGAGGAAAAGGATGATCGTCCCCTGTCCCCGCTGCGGGAAAGAAACCGAAATGACGGGAAACCCGTACCGGCCCTTCTGCAGCGAACGCTGCCAACTGGTGGACCTGGGGAACTGGGTCACCGGGGCCTACCGGATCGCCGGCAAAGAGGACGAAGACGAGGATGGCGGGCAGCCCCCCCCGCAGGAAGAGCCGGAATGAAGAACCGCCTGGCGTTCATCATCGGAACCGTTTTCCATATCGGCAGGATTCCGGGAGCCCCGGGAACGTACGCTGCGGTGGCGACGACCCTGGTCGTCTACCTGATCCACGCAGAGTCGCACTGGATCCGGCCGGAGCTGCACCTCAGCGCCATCTGCCTGATCACCTTCGCCGGCATCCTGGCTTCGGATGCGATCGGCCGGGCCACCGGGATCGAGGACCCCCCCTTCGTCGTGATCGACGAGGTCGCCGGGCAGCTGATCGCGTTCCTGTTCGTCCCCGTCGGCGTCGGCACCCTCCTCCTCGGCACCCTTTTCTTCCGCCTGTTCGACATCTGGAAGCCCTTTCCGATCCGGAAGCTGGAAGCGCTCGGGAAGGGGGTCGGGGTCATGGCCGACGACGTGCTGGCGGGGGTATACGCCAACCTGCTCCTGCACGCCGTCCTTTGGCTCCTGTAGGGGAACGGAGGGCCGACATGAAGGCCGAAATCATCGCCGTCGGATCGGAACTGCTGACACCGGACCATATCGACACGAACTCCCTCTACCTGACCCGGCTCCTGAACGAAGCAGGCGGCTCCGTTCATCTCAAGACCGTCGTCGGGGACGAAGCCGGGGAGATCATCGACGCGCTGCGGGCGGCCCTCCGCCGCTCCGACCTCGTCCTCGTCAGCGGCGGGCTGGGACCGACGGTGGACGACCGGACGCGCGCGGCCGCGGCCCTGGCTCTCGGCCGCCCGGTCCGGACCGACGCCCGGGTGCTCGGGGCCCTGAGACGGAAGTTCGCCGCCCGCGGTTTCCGCATGAACCGGAACAACGAGCGGCAGGCCGAGGTGATCGAGGGGGCCGAGGTCCTCGACAACCCCCGGGGGACGGCGCCCGGGATGTGGATCGAGGAGAAGGGGCACTTCCTGGTCCTGCTCCCCGGCCCGCCCCGCGAGCTGCAGTCCATGTTCGAGACGGCGGTCCTGCCGAAGATCAGGCTCCTGGGGGGGGGCGAGCGGCTCGCCTGCCGGTCGCTCCATGTCACCGGGATCGCCGAATCGGAACTGGACGCCAGGATCGCCCCGATCTACACGGCGTATCCCGGGGTGCAGACGACGGTCCTGGCGGGCACGCACCACATCGCCGTCC
>CAZWXG010000043.1:0-1711 GCA_964637825.1 uncultured Acidobacteriota bacterium | reverse complement strand
CTGGGCGGCGTCCTCTGCTACAGCAACGAGGCCAAGCGAGCGCTCTGCGGGGTGCCGGAGGAGGTGCTCCGGCGGCACGGCGCCGTGAGCGCCGAAACCGCCGAGGCCCTGGCCCGCGGGGTGCGCCGCGCGCTCGCGAGCTCCATCGGGTTGTCCGTCACCGGGATCGCGGGCCCCGGGGGCGGATCGGAGGAAAAGCCGGTGGGCCTGGTCCATATCGGGATCTCCGACGGGGAAAGGACCGCAAGCGGGCACCGGATCCTGCCCGGGGACCGGGAATCGGTCCGGGAGCGCTCGACCGCCCTCGCCCTCTCCCTGCTGCGCCGCTTTCTGATGCGGGCGGGGGAGGACGGCTAGGGCCATGCGCACCTTCATCGCCATCCCCCTCTCCCCGGAATGCCGCGACACGCTCGGCCGGATGCAGAGGGCGCTCCGGGAGACCGGGGCCGACGTCCGCTGGGTCCCCCTCCCCTCCATTCATCTCACCCTCAAATTTTTGGGGGAAGCCGACCCGGCGGCGGTCCCCGCCCTCGGCCGGGAGCTCGCCCGGGAGGCTGGACCGGCCATCCCTTTCCGCATCCGGCTCGCGGGCCTGGGCGCGTTCCCCCACCCCGGCCGCCCGCGCGTCGTCTGGTGCGGGCTGGACGGGGAGACCGGCGCGCTCGACCTTTTGCAGCGGCGGGTGGAAGCGGTCTGCGTCCGCGGAGGGTTCGCGCCGGAGGAGCGCCCCTTCCGCCCCCACCTGACCCTGGGGCGGGTCACGGGCAAAAGAAATTTGTCCCCCCTCGTCGACTGCATTAAGATGGGGTCGAACCTGGAGGCCCCCCTCTGCGTGGACCGGTTCCACATCTATCAAAGCATCCTGAAACCGCAGGGGGCCGCGTACACGGTGCTCGCCACCATCTCCTTGACCGGGGCTTGAACATGCAACCTGAAACCTGGATTCCGCTGGCAGCCTACCTCCTCGGCTCCATCCCTTTCGGCTTTCTCCTGGTGCGTCTGGGCGAGGGGAAGGACATCCGCAGGTACGGAAGCGGCAACATCGGGGCCACCAACGTCTTCCGGAAAAACCGCGGGGCCGGCGTCCTGACGCTGGTCCTGGACGCCGCCAAGGGGTACCTGGCGGTGCTCGCGGCCGGCTGGCTCGGGGGGGGGGTGGAATGGCAGGCGGCCGCGGCTTTCTGCGCCATCGCCGGCCACGTGTTCACCCTCTGGCTGCGCTTCCGGGGGGGGAAGGGGGTCGCCACCGGGTGCGGCGCCTTTCTGGCGCTTTCGCCGCCGGCCCTGGCGACCACCCTGGTGGCGTTCGCGCTCGTGCTCGCGCTCTCGCGCTACGTCTCCGCCGCGTCGATCGCGGCCGCGGCCCTGTTCCCCCTCTGCGCCTTCCTCTACGGGGCGCCCGCGCCGGTGCTCTGCTGGGCCGCTCTGGGGGCGCTGTTGATCATCGTCAAGCATCGCGAAAACATAAGCAGGCTCCGGGCGGGGACCGAGAACCGGTTCCGGTCGGGGGCAAGGTCCTGAGACCAGGGAGACAGTCATGCCGATCAGCAAGGAGTTACTGGACATCCTCGCCTGCCCGCTCTGCCGGAAGGCGGTCGAACCGACCCCGGACGGGACCGGGCTCAAGTGCGTCGAATGCCATCGCGTCTACCCGATCCGCGACGACATCCCGGTCATGCTGATCGACGAGGCGAAGATCGAGGAATCCTAG
>CAZWXG010000042.1:2760-18488 GCA_964637825.1 uncultured Acidobacteriota bacterium | reverse complement strand
ATGGCGGCCGGGTTCCACTCCGGCTCCGCGGCCGGCAGCGCACCCGCGGCCAGGCCCATCACCCCGACAATCACGCCAATCACGCTCGTTCTCTTCATGGCTTTTCCCTCATAGTTGGGAACACGGGAAGATCTGACTGAGGGCCGGGTAGAGGCGGCGGTAGGCCTGGTACTGCTCCCCGAGGAGCGCGACGGCTTCCGGCTGTGGAGCGATGACCCTGTCGACACGCACGACTTCGGCGCAGGCGGCGTCGACGCTCCGCCATCTCCCCGCCCCGACCGCGGCCAGGATGGCGGCGCCGTAGGCCGCACCCTCCTCCGCCGCGACCGTCTCGACCTCGTGGCCGTAGACGTCGGCCTGGATCTGGCGCCACAGGGGGCTCTGCGCCCCGCCGCCTCCGAGCCGGATCCTGTGGACCGGCACCCCCATTTCGGCAAACAGGGTAAAGGTGTCCTTGAGGCTGAAGGCGACCCCCTCGAGGATGGCGCGCACGACGTGCCCCCGGGTGTGGGACGCGGTGAGGCCGACCAGCGCGCCGCGCGCGTTGGGGTCGAGATGGGGCGTGCGCTCCCCCATCAGGTAGGGGGCCCACAGAAGCCCGTCCGCCCCGGGCGGGACCTGCGCCGCCTCTTCGGTCAGCCGCTCGTAGGGGTCGCGAGCGTCGTCGCGGCCGGCGCCGAACCGGTCGCGGAACCAGCGCAGGCTGAGGCCCGCGGCCTGCGTCACCCCCATGACATGCCAGCGCCCAGGCACCGCGTGGCAGAAGGTGTGGAGCCGCCCCCGCGCGTCGAGCGCCGGACGGTCGGTGGCGGCGAACACCACCCCCGAGGTCCCGATCGTCGCGCTGACGGCCCCGGGGGCGACGATGCCCATGCCTATGGCCCCGGCCGCCTGGTCCCCCGCCCCGGCGACCACGGGGGTGCCCGCCTTGAGCCCCGTGGCCAGGGCCCCGGCCGCGCTCACCCGGCCGCAGACCTCCTGCGATTCGTAGAGCTTCGGCAGGAGCGCGGGATCGATCTCCGCGGCCTCGAGCATCTCCTGCGACCAGGCGCGTGCGGCCACGTCGCAGAGGAGCGTCCCGGAAGCGTCCGCGACGTCGATCGCCCGCTCCCCCGTCAGGCGGAAGCGGACATAGTCCTTCGGGAGCATGACGGAGCGGACGCGGCGCCAGTTTTCCGGCTCCCGCTCCCGCACCCAGAGGAATTTGGTCAGGGTGAAATTGGGGAGCGCGGGATTGCACGTCAGCCGGATCAGCCGCTCGGCCCCGACGCGCGCCGTGAGAGCGCGGCACTGCGCCTCCGTCCTCACGTCGCACCAGATCAGCGCCGGCCGCACCACGGCGTCGGCCGCGTCGAGCATCACCGCCCCGTGCATCTGCCCCGAAAAGCCGACGCAGGCGACGGCGTCCCCGCCCAACCGCGCCTCATCGAGCGCGCGGCGCACCGCGATCCCCGCGGCGCGCCACCAGTCTTCGGGCGCCTGCTCCGCCCACCCGATTTCGGGCGACGCGAAGGGCGCGTGCTCCGCGGTGGCCGCGCCCGCGATCGCCCCGGTTTCGTCCAGAATCAGGGCCCGGGTCCCCCCGGTACCGACATCTATCCCCAGAAAAACCATGGCCCATCCCCCGGGATTTCGAATTTCCTTAGCCTGAACACTGACGAAGTGCTATAGTACCACGCATTTACAAGATTCGAAACAATCCCTTGCCCGCGGCGGGAAGGCGGAGATGGATATGAGTGAAGAGCTGCTGCTGCACGAAGACCGGCTGTTCCCCACCGACCCGGCCGTACGCGCCGTCGCGCGCCGCCTCTATGCCGAGGTCCGCGACCTGCCGATCATCAGCCCCCACGGGCACACCGACCCCCGCTGGTTCGCCGACAACGCCCCCTTCCCCGACCCCGCCTCGTTTCTGATCGTCCCGGACCATTACATCTACCGCATGCTCTACAGCCAGGGGGTGGCGCTCGAGGAGCTCGGGATCCCCGCGGCGGACGGACGGAGGCCGGAAGTGGACCCGCGCACGGTCTGGCGCCTCCTGGCCTCGCACTGGCACCTGTTCCGCGGCACCCCCACCCGCAGCTGGCTCGACCACACCCTCTACGACGTCTTCGGCGTCCGGGAGCGCCTGTCCGCCGCGTCGGC
Organism: uncultured Acidobacteriota bacterium; assembly: GCA_964637825.1. Taxonomy (GTDB): domain Bacteria; phylum Acidobacteriota; class UBA6911; order UBA6911; family UBA6911; genus UBA6911. The sequence goes on along the minus strand of CAZWXG010000042.1, from coordinate 16,346 downwards.
GGACCGGACCTACGACGCCATCGCCGAAAGACTCGCCAGCCCGGAATTTCTGCCGCGCGCCCTGTTCGAGCGCTTCCACATCGAGGTCCTGGCCACCACAGAGTCCCCGCTCGATCCCCTGGAGCACCACCGCAGGCTCCGCGCCGGCGCCTGGAAGGGGCGCATCGTGCCCACCTTCCGTCCCGACCCCGTCGTCGACCCGGAATTCGAGGGGTTCCGGGACAACGTGCGCCGACTCGCGGAGGTGACGGGGGAGGATACCGCCACCTGGGCCGGCTACCTGCGGGCGCTCGAAAACCGCCGCCGTTATTTCGCCTCCCTGGGCGCCACCGCCACCGATCACGGGCACGAGACCGCGGCCACGGCCGACCTCTCGCTCCCCGAGTGCGAAAAGCTGTTCGCGCGGGCGCTCGAGGGGGCGGCGACGGCCGGGGAGGCGGAGGCGTTCCGCGCCCAGATGCTGACCGAAATGGCGCGCATGAGCCTCGAGGACGGACTGGTGATGCAGCTCCACCCCGGCTCCTGCCGCAACCACAACCGCGCGCTCTTCCTGCGCTACGGCCGGGACAAGGGGGCCGACATCCCCGTGCGCACCGACTACGTGCGCGCCCTGAAGCCGCTGCTCGACCGCTTCGGGAACGAACCGCGCCTCACGGTCATCCTCTTCACCCTGGACGAATCGACCTACTCGCGCGAACTGGCGCCCCTGGCCGGGCACTATCCCGCGCTGCGGCTGGGGCCGGCCTGGTGGTTCCACGACAGCCCCGAGGGGATGCGGCGCTACCGCCGGCTCACCACCGAAACCGCCGGCTTCTACAACACCGTCGGCTTCAACGACGACACCCGCGCCTTCCCCTCCATCCCCGCCCGCCACGACGTGGCGCGCCGGGTCGACTGCGGGTACCTGGCCGAACTGGTGGCGGAGCACCGGCTGGACGAGGACGAGGCGCGGGAAACGGCCATCGACCTCGCCGGCCGCCTGGCCCGGCGGGCCTACCGGTTCTGACGCGCGGGGCAGGAACCTTGACCAACTGACGGAGGAAGCACGATGCATTTCAGGACCCTGCCGATATTCCTCACCTTCTTCCTCATGGGGCTCGCGGATGCCATGGGCCCCATGTCCGACGGCGTCAGGAAGCAGTACGAGCTCACGAACCTGCTCGCCACCCTGCTCCCCTTTTTCGTCTACATCTCCTTCGCCCTTTTCAGCCTCCCCGGGGGGCTGCTGGCCGCCCGGATCGGCAAGAAGAGGCTCCTGCTGCTCGGGCTCGGGCTCAACGCCGCCGCGCTGCTGATCCCGTCGCTCCGGGTGCCCGGCTTCGCCCTCCTTCTCGGGTGCATCTTCCTCCTCGGGGTCGGAACCACCTTCCTGCAGGTGGCGGGAAACCCCATCATGCGCGACGTCAGCCCCGCGGGGGCCTACGGCCGGAACCTGAGTTTCGCCCAGGGGATCAAGGGGCTCGGGAGCACCGCCTCCACCTATCTCACGAGCGCCATCGTCTCCATCGCCCTCTTCGCCGGCATGGGCTGGCGCGGCATCTTCCCCCTCTTTTTCGTCCTCATGCTCCTGGCCCTGGTCGCGGTGGCGTTTCTGCGCGTCGACGAGACCCGGGCGGAGACCCCCCCGAACCTCCGCTCGAGCCTGGCGCTGCTCCGCCAGCCGGTGTTCCTGCTCGCCGTGGCCGGCATCTTCCTCTATGTCGGGGCGGAATCGTGCCTGGGGCGCTTCCTCAAGCCGACGCTGCAGGGAGCGGGCCTCGACGAACTGGCCGCCAACCGCTACGGCCCCGCCCTCTTCTTCCTCCTGCTGACCGTCGGGCGCCTGGCCGGGAGCGCGCTGCTCACCCGGATGAGCCCGCGCGCCTGCTTCCGCCTCTCCGCCCTCGTGGGGCTCGCGGGGACCGCGGCCCTGCTGACGGGGGCGGGCGCCCTGGCCGTCGCGGGGGTCGTGGCCGCCGGCCTGGGGTTCGCCAACATCTGGCCGATGCTCTTTTCCATCACCGTCGAGAAGAAACCGGAATGCGCCAACGAACTGAGCGGGCTCATGTGCATGGCCATCTCCGGCGGCGCCCTCCTGCCGCTGCTGATGGGGTGGCTGGTGGATCTCGGCTGGGGGCCGGCGGCCTTCGTCGTTCCCGCCGCCGCTTTCGTCTACCTGCTCCTCCTCTCGCTCCGGGGGGAGGCGCGGCCGGGCCGGCCGGCGTAAATCTCCATGCCCCCCGGGGGGCGGGTGTGATACGGTAGGGGGCCTCGGATTTTCCGGGTTCTTTCCGGATGGAGCATTCATGGATTTCTCAAGCGACCCTCGCGTCGTGCTGACGCTCGACGCCGGCGGGACCAGCTTTCGCTTTTCGGCCATGCAGGGCGGCCGGCAGGTGACGGAAAGCATCGTCATGCCGTCCTGCGGGGACGACCTGGACCGGTGCCTTTCGGGCATCGTGGAGGGCTTTGCCCTCGTCCGCGCCCGGTGCCCCGAATTGCCCGCGGCCATCAGCTTCGCCTTCCCCGGCCCCGCGGACTACCCCCGCGGCATCATCGGCGACCTGGGGAACCTGCCGGGGTTCCGGGGCGGGGTCGCGCTCGGGCCGATGCTGGAGGAGCGCTTCGGCGTCCCCGCCTTCATCAACAACGACGGGGACCTGTTCGCCTACGGCGAGGCGATCGCGGGTCTGCTCCCCCACGTCAACGCGCTCCTGGAAAGTGCGGGGAGCCCGCGGCGCTACCGGAACCTGTTCGGGGTGACGCTGGGAACGGGCTTCGGAGGGGGGATCGTCCTCGACGGCCGGCTCCTGGCCGGGGACAACTCCATCGCCGGGGAGGTCTGGCTGCTGCGCAACAAGCTCGACCCGGGCATGAACGCGGAGGAGGGGGCGAGCATCCGCGCCGTGCGCCGCGCCTATGCCGCCGCGGCCGGCATCCCGCCGGGGGAAGCGCCCGACCCCGAGGCGATTTTCGAAATCGGGATGGAGCGGAGGGCGGGGGACGCCCCCGCGGCGCGCGAGGCCTTCCGGCGCCTGGGGGAGGTCGCCGGGGACGCCATGGCCCAGGCCCTCACCCTGGTGGACGGGCTGGCCGTCATCGGCGGGGGGATCTCGGGCGCCTGGCCCCTCTTCCTGCCCGCCCTGGTCGCGGAACTCAACGGCGCCTACACCGCGCCCGACGGCCGGAGCTTCCGGAGGCTGGCTGCGACGGCCTACAACCTGGAGGACCCCGACGGGACGCGCGCGTTCCTCGAGGGGGACCGCCGCACGATCGCCGTGCCCGGGAGCCGGAGGGAGATGGCGTACGACCCGCTGCCGCGCGTCGGCGTCGGCCTGTCGCGCCTGGGCACGACCGGGGCAACCATGCTCGGCGCCTACGCTTTCGCGCTCGCGCGCCTCGACGGCATGGAGTGACGGGCGGGAGGGAATCGAAACAGCCTGTTGGCAATTCAGCCGCCGTGGCCCGGGAAGGACGCGGCGGGAGGGGATAGGAGGAGGATGTGATGGCGGGAAAACCGGACAACTGGAATACACTGACTGCGGAGCAGAAGAGACACTACCGGCTCGAGGCCTGGGTGCGGGGGGACGGCATCGAGTTCGACAGCCCCGAGGCGGCGGCCGCCTACCGGGAACGGGCCCAGAGGTTCCGGGACGCCCTCGAGCTGCGCGTCCCCGACCGGGTTCCGGTCGCGGGGCTCGGCGGCGCCTTCATCTACCGCCGGATGGGGATCCCCCAGAAGGCGACCATGTACGACCGCTGGGAAGAGGCCGCCGCCGCCGTCGTCAAATTCCAGCAGGACTTCCAGCCCGACAGCGCCACGGCCACCTTCATGATGTCGGGGCCCTCCATGGAGTTTCTGGGGCAGACCAGCATGAAATGGGCCGGGTGCGGCCTCCCGGACGACGTGCAGTACCAGTACGTCGAGCAGGAGTACATGAGGGCGGACGAATACGACGCGTTCCTCCTGGACCCCTCCGACTACGTCATGCGCCGCTTCATGCCGCGGATGTACACGTCGCTCAAGGGGCTCGGGAAGATGCCCTGGTTCGGGAGCGACGGCATCCAGATCGGCGGGAGGGTGTTCGCCGCGATGCTGGACCCCGACGTGCAGGAGGCGCTCGCCGTCATGAAAAAAGCGGCGGAGATGTCGCTCGAGCCCCTCCGGGTGACCATGGCCACCGGCGCCCGGCTCAACGCGATGGGATACCCGCAGTTTTTCCTCGGGTTCGGCGCCGCCCCGTTCGACATGCTGGGGGACACCCTGCGCGGCACGCGGGGGATCCTGACCGACCTCTACCGCTGCCCCGAAAAGGTGATCCGGGCGTGCGAGAAAATCCTGGAGCTGAGCCCGGTCCCCGACGTCCCCATCGGCGCCCCGCCGCTGGTCATGATGCCGCTGCACAAGGGGGACGACACGCACATCTCGCTCCCCCAGTTCGAAAAATTCTACTGGCCCACCTTCAAGGAGATCATGCTGCGGATGATCGACGACGGTTTGATCCCCGCCCCGTTCGCCGAGGGGTGCTACACGAAGCGCCTGCCCTACCTGACCCAGCTGCCCGAGGCCTCGGTCCTCTGGTTCTTCGACCGGACCGACATGCACCGGGCCAAGGACGTCCTCGGCGGCCACAGCCCGATCATGGGCAACGTCCCCATCACCATGATCGCCACCGGGACGCCGGAACAGGTGCGGGCCTGCTGCAAGGACCTGATCGACTACTGCGGCAAGGGTGGGGGGTACATCCTCTGCTCGGGCACCCAGCTGGACGACGCCCGGGAGGAAACCGTCCGGGCGATGATCGATTTCACCAAGGAATACGGAGTCTACCGCTAGGAGCCTTTCGGGACCTTTGCCGGGAGTGGGGCAGGGTTGACCAGCCGGCCGATCAGGCCGGCCAGGTCCACCGGGGTGTGGTCGAATTCTACGCCGAACCGCCCCTTGCCGCTCCCGCTCATCCCCGCAAGCCGGCGCCGGACCCTCCCCTCGATCGTCAGCGGCTGTTTCAACAGGCCGGAGAGGATGGTCAGGCGGATGCGCCCGTCCCCGGGGGGGAGAAACGCGGAGGAGACATAGGCCCCCTTGAGGGAGAGATCGATGACGACGCCCTCCCTCGAGGTTCCCGAGGCTTCAAAGCGGCAGTCGAGGCACGTGGCGATGCGGGACAGTCTCCTGCGATCCTGCGCGATGCGGCTCGGGCTGTGCATGGTCCCCCCCCCTGGTGATTTGCCTGATCGGCAAAAACCGGGGGCGGCATTAGGGCTGCCCGATGTCCTCGTGCCAGAGTTCCGGGTGCGCGGCGATGAAATCGCTCATCAGCCGGACGCATTCCTCGTCGTCGAGGACGGCCAGTTCGATCCCCCGGGAGCGCAGGTAGTCTTCGGGACCCCGGAAGGTCCGGTTCTCCCCGATGACGATCAGGGGGATCCCGTAGAGGAGGGCGGCGCCGCTGCACATGTCGCAGGGGGAAAGGGTGGTGTAGAGCGCGGCCGAGGCGTAGTCCCGGGCCGGCAGCCTGCCGGCGTCTTCCAGGGCGTCGATTTCGGCGTGCAGGATCGCGCTCCCCCGCTGCACCCTCCGGTTGTGCCCCCGCCCTGCGATCTTCCCGCCGACCACCAGGACGGACCCGATCGGAATCCCCCCCTCCGCCAGCCCCTTCCGGGCCTCCTCGATCGCCGCCCTCATGAACGCGTCCATGACTCTCCCCCTTTCGCTTGAGCCGAATCAACCCACGTCCCCGGCGGCTTCGAGCACCGCTCCGAGTTCCGTGAGATCGGCGATCTCCCAGTCGGGGACGATGCCGCCCTCCCGGGCCGCGCCCGCGCGGTTGACCCAGACCGCCCGCATCCGGGCGCGCTGTGCCGCCGCGATGTCGGTGACGAGGTTGTTGCCGATCATGAGCGCGGCGTGGGGCGCGGCCCCGAGCCGCTCGAGCATGAGGCCGTAGATCCGCGGGTCGGGCTTGCCGAATCCGACGTCGCCCGAAATCAGGATCTCCCGGAAGTACCCCCCGATCCCCGCCCCCGCGATCTTGCGCCGCTGGAGGTCTGCGGCCCCGTTGGTGAGGAGCCCGAGGGCGTAGCCTCCCAGGCCCCCGAGCGCGGGGAGGGTGTCGGGGTAGACCACGTGGAGCCGGCGGCGCAGGCGCGGAAAGGCTGCGGCCATCTCGCCGGCCAGGGCGGGGTCGTCAACGCCGTACCGGCCCAGCGCCGCCCGCCACGACTCGAAGCGGTAGACGGGGGCCCAGGAGCGCAGCCGCTCCAGTTCCGGTCCCGGCCCGGTGAATTCGGCCCACATCCCTTCCCACGAACTGATCCCCACCCGCTTGCAGTAGGGGTGCTCCGAGAATGCGTACCAGTGCTCCCGGCACGCCCGCCGCAGGGTCAGGTGGAGCGCGCGCGGGTCGATCCCGTAGCGCTCCCGGGCCGGCTCCCCCGCGGCGACGAAGGCGGCTTCGGCCGAACCCTCCTCGGCCATCAGGGTGTCGTCGAGATCGAAGACCAGGGCGGAGAGCGCGGGTTTCATGCGTCCCGGATTATATCACGACGCACGAGACGCCGGGACGCGGAAGCGTCAGACGAGGTTCCAGCCGGCGCCGGAGGCGCCGCATTCGGCGGCGAGGAGGGAGGAGAAGCGTCGGGCCGCCGCCTCCAGATGAGCCACGCTCTCCCCGGCCGGGGCATAGACGACGGCGCCGACGGCGCGCGTCGCCTCCCGGGTCTTGGTGGCCATGGAATCCTTGACCGGGTTCCCGCACGGCACCCAGTGCTCCCCCTCCCGCCGGCAGACGCACAGCAGGTCTTCGAGCTCGATCGACTGCCCCGAGGGGTTGAACACGTACGATTCCCCTTCCCTGCCGCGCCGCAGGCGCAGGGAGGGGCCCGTAAGCTCCAGGTCGAAGATGCTGGCGGGGTAGCCCGATGCGAGGCTCACGGCGTTGTTGGCGTCCACCGCCGGGTTGACCAGGGGGAAATCCCCCCCGAGGGCGGCGGCCAGGAGATACTCGCTCGCGGGCTTGCTCCGCCCCGAGGGCTTGAACCGGCCATGCCGCAGCATCCCGCGCACGGCCGCGCGGCGTCCGGGGTCAAGAAACCCTTCCCCCGCGGCCCGCACCCGGGCGAGCAGCTCGGCGAGGTACGGGGGGACGGCCTGAGTCGGCGCGCAGCCGGGGAGCCCCGTCCCCCACACCAGGGCCGCGCGTACCCTCCCCGGCTCCAGGCCGGGGTCGATGTCGAGCGTCGGAATGTCCATGGCATCGCTCCCCGAAAAACCTCTCCCCGTCAGAAGGAATACTTCAGGGCGATCTCGATCTCGCGGGCGTCGTCGGCGCCCGAGATCACGCCGAAGGTGGGGGAGTTGATGAAGTTCCCCGGCTGGTTGAAGTTCACGTGGTTGAAGGCGTTGAAGAACTGCACCCGGAACTCGAGCAGGTTGCCCGAGCGGGTGACCGGAGTCCTTTTCATGACGCTGATGTCCCACTGGGTCGAGCCGGGGGACAGGAGGACGTTCCGGCCCGAATTGCCGAACCACCGGCCCTCGGGTCCGCCGTAATCGGGCATCCGGAAGTCGGCGGTCTCGAACCACTTGTCGATCGAGCGCTCCGATTTGGGAAGGTTCCCCTCCCCGATCCGGTCCGGCCGGTCGCCCCAGACACCGTCGTTGTTGGGGTCCCCGAAGATCTCCGGGCTGAAGGGCATTCCGCCCATGATGTTGGTGATCCCCGAAATCCGCCACCCCTCGAGCAGCACCCCGAGTCTGCCCGCCCAGCGGGTCGACAGGAGCCGGTCGTTGCCCAGCGGCAGGTCCAGGATGTAGTTCAGATTGAACGATTTGGTCGGGAAAAACCCCCAGAGGGAACGCTCGGCGCCGAGATCCCGGGGATTGTTCGGGTTGGCGAAGGTCCAGCTGTAGGCGTCGCTGATCGCGCGCCCCCAGGTGAAATTCGCCTGCAGGGAAAACAGATCGGTCAGGCGCCGGGTCACCCGCGCGTTCAGCTCGTTGTTGGTGTAGGTGGCGTCGCTCTTGAGGATTTCGAAGATCCCGTAGTCGGGGTTGGGCCGCCGCGGCTGGATCGGCTCGCCGGCGGGGGCCGGCAGGGGAACGTTGCCGGGCGCCACGCGGTAGAAGCGGGTGGTGATCCGCCCCGAATATTTCAGCTCCAGGCTCCAGTTGCTCAGGAACTCGTACTGCAGCGCCACCTCCCGGTTCTGAATGAAGGCGTTGCGCAGGTTGGGATCGGCCGCGGTGAAGCTGAGGGCGGGGAGGGCGGCCGACTCGAAGGGGTTGGCGATATCGAGGTCGGGGCGCGCCGGGGATTCGGCCTTCTGGACGTAGAAGAAGGGGTAGTTCCGCCCCATGTAGGTCAGGGCCTGGAAGGTGTTCATCGAGCTGTGCATGATGTTGTAGGACGCGCGCAGCACCAGCCGGTTGTTGCCGAAGGGGCTGTAGGCCACCCCGAAGCTCGGCTGCCAGTCGTTTTTATCGTCATAGGCCGCGTGCCCCGCGTCGAGGTCGAGCCCCAGTTGCCGGGCCCGGTCGCTGCCGGTCACGACGACCTCCCCGTCCGGCGGCGGTTCCTGCACCAGCGGGTAGAAGAACGACACGTTGTCGCGGGAGGAGTGGAAGAAGGGGGAATAACTGTAGGCGAGCCCCATCGTCAGGGTGAGGTTGGGACTCAGCTTCCAGCTGTCGTTCAGGCTGAGGCGCCAGGAGCGCTTTCTCAGATCGGCCCGGTCCGAGCCGACCCCGCGCGCCGCCGTGTAGGGGACTCCCAGGAGGAAATCGGCGAAAGCGTCCCCGGTGAACTGGCCCGAGAAGCCGAACTGTCCGCGGCGGGTGCCCCAGGTCCTCATGTCGTTGTACTGGTCGATGTTCAGGTCCCCCCCCAGGGAGAGGGTGTGCTCCCCGCGCACGTAGGTGTAGCCGGCGCTGAGGGAGTAGCCGTTCTGGTTGAAGCTCTCGGGGGAGGGGCTCACGAAGTTGAACATGGACATCGACCCGATCCCCGCGTAGCCGAGGATCTCCATCTCGGGGTACCCTTCGTCCATCGGGTCGAGCACCCCGACCCCGGCGATCCCGATCGAATCGAGCAGCCCGTCCTGGAAGGCCTGGTCCGAAGTCTGCAGGCTGGAGAAGCGGCTGAACCCCACCTTCAGGCTGAGCACCTTGTTCGGGCTGAAGGAGTGGCTCAGGTCGATCGCGACATCCTGGTCCCTCTCGTCGACCTCGTTGCCGAAGGCGGGGAGGGTGGAGACCAGCCGCCGCGCGCCGTCGCTGATGTTGTAGGTGCCGAAGACCTTGGTCTGCGGGCTCCATTCGTAATCGATCCGCGAAGAAACGGTGTCGCGGTTTTCCACGGAGGGCCGGTTGTTGACGTGGTTGCGCACCGGGTCGTCCCGGTTGGGATCGGGAAAGAGCCCGAGCAGCCGGGAGGCCACCGGGTGGATGCGCTCCTGAGGGATCCGGTTGCCGGCAAAGGGTTCGCCCGTGAAGGGATCGATCAGTTGGCGCCCGGTGACGGCGCTGAAATCCCCCAGTTTCATCGCCTCGGTGGGGACCAGGGAGAGGAGGGTCGAACCCCGGATCACCCTCAGGCCGTCATAGCTGCCGAACACCTTCAGCTTCGAGGTGACCGACGCCCCCAGGCTCACGCCGAACTGGTTGCGCTTGAATTCGGGCAGCTTCTGCCCCACCGGGTCGAAGAAATTGCGGGCGTCGAAATTGTCGTTGCGGTGGTATTCGTAGACCGATCCGTAGATCTTCCCCCGCTTGCGGACCGAAAACGGGTTGACGATCAGGGCGGTCGATTCGTCCCTGACCGAGCCCTCGGGCTGCCATTCGGTCCCCAGCCTCAACCTAAAGGATTTGACCTGTTCCAGACCCGGCGGCAGCGAGCGGTCCCCTTCGTCTTTGAAAACTCCCCCGTCGAGTCCGGGTGAGGGTTCGCCGGTCTCGGCGGCGGGGGCGTCGGCCGGTGCCTCCGGTTCCTCTCCGGGAGCGGCCGCACACAGCGGGACTGACATGAAGACCAGCGCAATCAGCGCAAAACGCATAAGCATGGAAAATCCTGCAAAGGGGGAAGCCAGGGTTGAAGGGTTCGGGCATCCGGGATCAGAAGACAAGCTGGTCGCCGACCCTCATCGACTTGACCTCGAACTTCGCGTACAGGCGGGATTCGGTCCCCGGGACATCGAGCAGCTCGAGGGTGATGTTGGGGCAGTGCTCCCCGATGACGGGGGCCCCGTCGACTTCACGGGGGAAGACGAATTTGGCCCCGACGCTCTCCTCCTGGTGAGGGAAATAGGCGACGAGTTCCACCTGGGGGCAGGACGGGGTGGAGAGAAAGGCCTTGGCTTTGAGGGTCTCGACGGTCTCGCTCTGGAAGAAGCGCCGGATCGCGCTTTCCTCGTTCGGGTCGTTGGAGCGGAAGCCGACGCTGAGGACGATGAAGCGCGAAACGTCCATGTCGAGATTGCCCGCCTGGAGCGCCTCGAACCGCCGCTTCTCCTCCGGCGTCATCCGGTCGTACCCGTGCTGGATCTGCTGGATCCGGGCGTAGGCTTCACGCACCGGCCGGGCGGAGAGGAACCTCACGTAAAAGGTGTTGTAGATCTCCTTTTCCCCCGAAATCCCGCTCCCCACCCCGCGGATGACGCGGGTGAAGGTCTCCTGGCGCGCCCAGGGGGAATCGTTCAGGACCTTGACCGCCCCTTCGAGCGACCATTTGCTGAAACTCTCATGCACGCCCCACGAGGTCGCGGAAAGCGCCAGCAGTGGAAAGAAAACAGCCATCAGAGAAGCTTTGATTATGGGATACACACAACCCCTTATATGTTAATAATTTACATCCTCAATAGACAGAACTCCCCACCCGGGCACAAACCGTCTGTGCCAACTAAGACATACGACGGCGAAGCCGCGTTGTTTCGCCGCCGGCCCCGTTGTGAAAAAAACCGGCTCAAATCTCCCGGTCCTCATTAGACAGAGGGGAGGGTACCATGCGGCTGGCTTTCGATCGCGGCACCCTGTTGATCCGGGGGGACGCAGAGGGCGCGGCGGGCCTTCCGGGAATGCGCTGGGACGCGCGCGTCGACGCCTGGCGCGCTCCCGCCTGCGTCTACCCGGAGCTCTGCCGGGAACTCCGGAGCCGCCGCATCCCCTTTTGTGACGAAGCCCTCCCCCCCCTGCCCCCCCCGCCGGCGGTGGCGCCGCCCGAACTGCGCCCCTACCAGGCCGCCGCGCTCGCCGCCTGGGAGGCCTCCGGGCTGAGGGGCATCGTCTCCCTCCCCACCGGCGCCGGGAAGACACGCGTCGCCGTCGCGGCGATGGCCCGGACCGGGCTGCGCACCCTCTGCCTCGTCCCCACCCGGGCCCTGATGGCGCAATGGGTCGAAACGCTCCGGGCGACCCCGGGCTTTCCCGTCGGGGAGTTCGGCGACGGGCGCCGGACGGAGGGGCCGGTCACCGTCGCCACCTTCGCGAGCGCCCGGCGGCATATGGAGACGCTGGGGAACCGCCATTCCCTCCTGGTGATCGACGAGGTGCATCACCTCGGTTCCGGGCTCGGGGAGGAGATCCTCGAGATGTCCACCGCCGGGGCGCGGCTGGGGCTGAGCGCCACCATGCCCGAGGACCCCCGCCGCGTCGGCCGGCTCGAAGCCCTCGTCGGCCCGGAAATCTACCGCGCGCGGGTGGAGGAACTGGCCGGCCGCTGGCTCGCCCCCTACAGCCTGGTCACCATTTCGGTGGGGCTCTCCCCCCGGGAACGGGAGGCCTATGATTTCGAGCTGGCCGTCTTCCGCCCCTTCTGCCGGGAGTTCTTCGACCGCTCCCCCGGGGCGGGCTGGGAAGACTTCACCCGCTTCGCCCTCCGCAGCGACGAGGGGAAAAGGGCGCTGGCCGCCTGGCGCCGTTCCCGGAAGATCATCCACTACACCGAGGAAAAGCGCCGGATCGTCGACGCTCTCCTCAGGGAACACGGGGACTCCCGCGTCCTGGCCTTCACCGCCGACAACGACACCGCCTACGCGATCGCGCGCGAGCACCTGGTCCAGCCGGTCACCTGCGACATCGGCCGCCGGGAGCGGCGCCTGGCGCTCGAGCGCTTCGCCGCCGGGGAGTTGCGGGTCCTGGTCAGCGCCCGGGTGCTCAACGAGGGGATCGACGTCCCCGCGGCCGACGTCGCCATCGTCATCGGGGGAAGCCTGGGCGCGCGCGAATACATCCAGCGGGTGGGGCGCGTGCTCCGGCCCGCCGAGGGGAAGAAGGCCGTGGTCTACGACCTGGTCACCGCGGGCACCTTCGAGGTCCGCCAGGCCGACAGCCGCAGGAGGGCGCTTGCTCCCGGCTAACCGCGTCCGGGTGCGGACGCTCGGGGAGTGGGCGGAACCCCTCTGGCTCGGGGCCGAGGACCACGCCTGGCTGGGGGCGCTGATCGGGGATTTCGTCCGGCTCGAGGGGCGCGGGGAGCGCGAGGCGGAAGCGTTCCTCGAGGAACCCTCGAGGGTGGCGGCACCGGAGGCCCGGCGGCAGATGGCACTCTGGACGTGGCGCACCCTCTGCGGCCGCGAGCGCCCCCCCGTCGACGGGCGCAGGCTCCGCGCCCTCCTCTTTCCCGAAGCCGAGCGGGCGCGCCGGCAGGGGGCGTTCGACCGCGGGGCGGTGATCGCGGCGGTCGCCCGGCGCCTCCGGGTCAGGCCCGGCCTGGTCGAACCCCACCTCTTCTCCGACCTCGCCTCCCGCCGGCGCTTCGGCCTCCCCGCCCCCCTCCCCACCCCGCACGAACTGGCGCTCCGCACCAACCTGGAACTCGCCCAGGGGGTGCTGGGACGGGCGTCGGAGGCGGTGATCCGTCTTCACGGCGCCGCGCGGGCGGTCATGCGCCAGGTGCACCTCCGCCGCCTCCTCGCCTCGGTCCACCGGGCGGGGGAGCGGGGGTTCGAACTGCGGGTTTCGGGCCCGCTGGCCCTCTTTCACCACACCAGCCTCTACGGCCGCAGCCTGGCCTCGGTCCTCCCCCTCCTCCTCCGCTCGGAGCGGTTCGAGCTCGAAGCCCGCTGCCGCCTCGGCGGGGAGGAGGTCCGGGTGCGCATCCGCTCGGGGGACCCCCTCCCCATGCCCGAAGCCCCGCCCGGGTACGACAGCGATCTGGAGGAGCGCTTCGCCCGCGAGTTCCTCGCCGCCACCCTCGACTGGGACCTCCTGCGCGAGCCGGAGCCGGTCGAGGCCGGGGGCACCCTCACCTTCCCCGACTTCGCCCTCATCCACCGCCGCGACCCCGCGCGCCGCTTCCTCCTGGAGATCGTCGGCTTCTGGACCCCCGACTACCTCCGCGCCAAGCTCGACCACCTCGCAGCGATGAAGCGGGAGCCCTTCGTGCTCTGCATCGACCGCCGCCTCGACTGCGCCCCCGGCGACCTCCCCCGGCACGCGCGCCTCGTCCCCTTCAGCCGCAGGATCGACCCGCTCGCGGTGCTCGAGGCGATCCAGACCGGGGGCGGAGAGCGCTCATGAATCATCGGGGCCGGGCATATGATAAAATGGGTATTGTAGGTGCTCGCCCGATGACGAGGCAGGAAAGAAGACTCTATGAAGAAGGCGACTAGCA
>CAZWXG010000042.1:0-2660 GCA_964637825.1 uncultured Acidobacteriota bacterium | reverse complement strand
GTGCTCGCCCGATGACGAGGCAGGAAAGAAGACTCTATGAAGAAGGCGACTAGCAGGACGAATCAAGACCTCCGACCGGAGTACAGACGCTCGGATTTCGGGTGCCTCGTGCGCGGGAAATATGCTGCCGAAGCCTCCCGCAAGACCAATGTCGTGCTCCTCGATCCCGAGGTCGCGGAAGCGTTCCCCGACGATGCGGCGGTGAACCGGGCCCTGCGCAGCCTGCTGGAGGAGCCAAAGACCGCCAGCCGACCGTCGCAATCTGGGACCGGCAGCCACAGAAAGCGACGCATCGGCTAGCCCCCTTCCCGCTACTGGCGGTAGCGCAGCACCTTCCCCTTGAACTCCCCGAGGCTCAGTTTCCCCGCCTTGTGGTCGGAGATCCACGATTTCTGCGCCGAGATCACCTCGCTCCCCCGGCGCGCGCCCGCCGCGTTCGCGGGAACGTCGAGCAGCACGATATTGACGTACTCGCCCGGCTTCACCGTCGTCAGGGTATCGCCGTAACCGGCCAGCGCCTCCACGAGGCCGTCCCTGACCCCGTCGAGGTTGGCCAGAAACTTCTTCCGGTTTTCCTCGGCCTTCTGCCGCCGCTCGGCCGCCCGGGCCCGGGCCTCCTCCGCCCGCTTCCGCACCGCCTCCCGGTCCACCTTGCGCGGTTCGCGGGCCTCGGGCGGAGCGACGGCGGCCGAGCCGTTCCCGGCTGCGCGCCCGCCCGCGGACGCCTCCAGCGCAAACTCCGTGGCCTGGCGCGCCACCTGCTCGGAATACTCCCGGATCCGCTCGGAAAACTCCCGGATCGTCTCGTTCTGCCCGGAGAAATCCAGCTCGATGTCGGGCAGGGACACGGCGAAATCGGAAACGGCATTCAGGCGCGAAACCGGGACCAGGAACACCGCCCCCTGCCCCTGCAGGTAGAAGGCGTCGATGTCGGCGCCACGGGTGACGGCGCGGCGCCCCTCCGTCCCCTCGGCGAAGGAGAGCTTGGCCCGGAGGATCCCCTTCATGATTTCCATCTCTTCCCGCGTTTTATCGGACGGGGACCGGGTTTCCTCCGCCCGCATCCCCCCTCCCGTCAGCATGACGGCGGCCAGCCCGAGGGCGGCCCACCCCTTGAAACCCTTGCTCATCATTCTCATTCCCTCCCTGTCATCGGATCCTGAGTTCGGTTTGCTCGAGCAGCGTGCCCAGGATGTCGCGCGTCTGCCGGGTTTTGATGGCGTCGACCGCCTCGATGGTGTCGAAGCGGGCGTTGATCACGTTGAGGTCGAGCGCCCGTTGCTGCGCCGAGAGCTGGTACGCGGCCGCCACGAGCCGCCGCGCGTCCTCGCCCGTCCGCTCTTCGGAGGCGGCCAGCCGCGCCCCGACCTTCCGGTCGAATCCCGCAAGCGTGGCGTCGACATATTCCCGCTGGCGCGCCGACGATTCCGCCCGGGCCCGCTCGATTTCGGCCCGGATCTCCCGGACGAGCGCCTCGTCGGCCGCACGCTGCCGCTCCCCGGCGGCCCGGAGGATCTCCTCCCTGAAGGCGGCCGGGTCGGCCGTCCTCCCGACGGCCAGGCTCCAACCGCCGACGCCGGAAACGAGGACCAGAAATGCCGCGGCCGCCGCGGTCGCCGCCTGCCAGGGCGGCTTCATTCGCGCAAACAGCCGCCACGGGGTTTCCCGCTCCTCGGGCTGGACGAAGAAATGGCGCGGCGGCGCCTCCTCCTCCCAGAGTTCCAGCCCGGCCAGGGTCCGGGCGCGGGCCTCCCGCTCCTCCCGGCAGGCGGGGCACCCGGAGAGATGATCCTCGAGCTTCCGCCGCTCCGCCTCGGGGAGATCCCCGAGGAGCAACCGGGCAATCTCCTCCCCCCTGTCGCAATGGTTCGTCATTTCCGTCCTCCGCCTCGATGTTCGTCCGCCAGCCGGAGCCTGAGGATCTCAAGGCCGGCGTAAATTCTCGATTTGACCGTGCTCGGGGAGACCTCCAGGACCTGCCCGATTTCCTCGAAGGTCAGCTCCTGGAAAAACCGCAGCTCGACGGCCGCCCGCTGCTCCGGGGGGAGACGGGCGAGCGCCGCGGCGATGTTCCGGTTCCGCTCCGAGCGGAGCAGTTCCTTCTCCTGGGTGCCCGGAACCCCGAGCGCGGCAGGCACCGTCTCCGGGTCATCCAGTGACAGATGAACCCCCCGGGGCCGGCTCCGGAGACGGGACAGGCAGCGGTTCAGGGCGATGCGGTAGAGCCAGGTGGAAAAGCGGGCCCCCCGCCGGAAACGGCCGATCCCCCGGAAGGCGAGGAGGAAGATCTCCTGCGCCGCCTCGGCCGCCTCCTCCCGGTCGTCGAGCATCCTCAGGGCGAGGTTGTAGACCGTCTTTTCCCAGCGCAGCACCAGGCGGTTGAACGACAGCGCGTCCCCCCGCCGGCTGGCCTCCACCCAGGCGTCTTCCTCCGCCCGGTCGGACCGCTCCGCCCGCCCGATCGTCCCCGCCGTCCCCTCGCTCACGTTTTCCATCATGCGCACAGCCCGGTCCTTCCCGCGTACGTTCTCCTTGGACGCGCGCAGGCGCGAAAAAGTCGATCTATTTTTTCGGAATTTCGAACCGTTCCGCGGCGGGGATCACTCCGCCGAAGGCCAGCGGTAATTCCGGGACCACTCGAGGAATTCTTCCACCCTGCT
>CAZWXG010000041.1:12564-19456 GCA_964637825.1 uncultured Acidobacteriota bacterium | reverse complement strand
GCACCCCATATTTCCGGACCAGTTCCGCGCGATGTTCCCCAATGATCTGCTTTATTCTCTCGCAATTCATATTTCTATTTTAATACGATACCGCAATACACCGTAATTTATTCCTGACTAACCAATAACTCACCCACGCTCCCAATGCCGCGATGGCTCGCAGGGGAACCTTGCCATCTGCGCCGGGTGAAGGAAGCATGCAATCTCGGCCCCCCCCTTGAGCTCGGATTTGTGAAGAATTTTCGCGACCAGCGCAAGCCAATGGGGATTTGTGGCCAGCGGCCGGGGAGGCGGCTATTCGAGCAGAAAACAGGCGGTGTAGGTGATGGTCCCCTTGCCGTGGTAGTAGGGGATGCCGCTCGCGCGGCAGACGTCGGCGACCAGGAGCCCGTACGCCTCCATGGGGGGGCTCGCCCCGAAGGGGTCGCGGCAGGGGGCGTCGGGGTAGGTGCAACTGTCGCAGCGGGAGCAGCTCCCGATCCCCATGGGGAGCATCCCGGGGAACTCCCGCCGCAGTTCGGCGGCCAGGCGGCGGAAGGTCTGCGCGTGGCGCTCCGCGGCCTCCATCATCCCCTCGCCGTCGAACTCGTCCTCCAGCCGCCCGACCGTCTGGACGATCAGCCCCTTCGAATAGCTGCGGAGGCGGGCGGCGCACTCCTCGAGCGTGCCGCACCCGGGGGGGCAGGACCAGCTGGTGCCGTAACGGCGGCAGCTGTTTTTGCTGCAAGCGTCCCGGACTTCAGGCCGCGCGACGAGGAGGGCGCAGTCGAGCTCGCCCGCCTCGTCGAAACCCGCTTCCAGAGCCTTCCCGACCCATCTCTCCATGGCGCGGGCCGCTACGCTCCCGCCGCGCCGGAGGGGAACATCTCCGCGGAGGCGTTGTCGATCTCCTCCATGACGGCCTCGTAGACGCCGGGGAAGATGCTGGCGGGGTCGCCCATCGTGGTGCAGGGGATGTAGTATTTCGTGCCGTATTCCCGGCAGGCCCGGAAGGTTTCCTCGCGGATGAGATCGCGAGTCCAGTCCTCGCGGTCGACCTTGCCGTTGTCGATGCCGCCCATGAGAGTCAGTTTCCCGCCGTACTCGGCGAGGATCTTCGGGATGTTGTTGGTGGACATGGCCCCCTGCCAGACGTCCATCCCCATCTCGACCATGTAGGGCACGAGGTTTTCCCCGTAGGAGTCCGAGTGGTGGACGATGCACTCGACGCCGTGGGATTTGTAATACCCGTAGATCTGCTTGTAGCAGGGGAGGAGGAACTCCTCGAACATGGCCGGGGAGATGAAGGAGGATTTCTGGCTGCCCCAGTCGTCGTGATGGAACAGGGCGTCCGGCTTGATGTGCCGGCAGATATCCTCGGCGCACCGGAGCTCGAACTCGGTGATCATGTCGTAGATCTCGTGCAGCTCGTCGGGGTTGGTGTAGAAAGCGGTCAGGCAGTTGGCGATTTCCAGGAGATAATGGCTCTGCTCGAACACCCCGGGGGCGACGAAGGGGGCCACGAAATATTCGTTGCGGTCGATCGCCTCGACCTGCCGGATCGTTTCCTCCCAGGCCTCCGCCGGCATGACGGGATCGGGGACCGTGACGTAGTCGCGCCAGTGTTCGATGTCCTTGATGACGATGTGCTCCGCGTCGTGCACCGGAAACGGCCCGGGCGCGTTGGCCGGGAAGCAGATGGTCACGCCCCATTTGTTTTTCAGGGGAGGCGCGCCCTTGACGGGCCTGAGGTTGCTCAGGGCGAAGGGCGTCATCACCAGCGCGAGCGCCTCGTAGCCCTTGACGAAGCGGTCAGGGCGACCGCCCTTCATGGTCTCCACCATATTCTGTCTTTTCGTGAGCATCCGATTCTCCCCCTCGATAGCGTACCGTTGATCCCCAAAAAACCATCCACCGCGCACCGGAGCCTGTTCCGGTTCCGGTTGCATCACTGTAAGGAAAAATGGCGGAAAAGAGTACATCTTTTTCCAAAAAAGAGACGGGGTCTCTGGTATGGTGAAGAAAGGGGCTCGACCCCGCATGGAGTGATTGGATGAGAAGCGCCGTCTTCGATCTGGAAGCCTATTTCGAGAGAGTGCAATACCGCGGCGGCACGGATGCCGGGGAGGAAACCCTCCGGGACCTTCACGCCGCCCACACCCTGAACGTACCGTTCGAAAACCTGGACGTGTTCTACGGGAGGCCGGTCCTGCTGGACGAAGCCTCCCTTTTCAGAAAACTGGTGGGGGAGCGGCGGGGGGGGTACTGTTTCGAGATGAACGGCCTCTTCTCCCTGGTCCTCGGGAAACTGGGGTTCAGGGTCAGGAATCTCCTGGCGCGGGTGATCCTCGACGACGACCGCTATACGACCAAGACCCACCAGGTGATCCTGGTGGAAGCGGGGGGCCGGCGGTGGCTGGCGGACGTGGGCTTCGGCAACGACGGTCTCGTCGCCCCGCTCATCCTGGAGGAGGGGACGGAGCAGGAACAGTTCGCCCATACCTACCGTCTCACCAACCATTCGGCCTTCGGCCACATGCTCCAGAAGAAGGAGGGGGAGCGATACCACCCCCTCTACGCCTTCACCCTCGAGGAATGCCTCCCGGACGATTTCCTCATGGCGAACCATTTCACCTCCACCTTCCCCGGCTCTTTTTTCCTGACGATGCGCATGTGCACCCGCCCCACCCGGGACGGGAGGGTCACGCTCACCGACAACCGTTTCAAGGTCGTCAAAAACGGCGAGGTATCCGAGCAACCCCTCGCGGATGAAGCGGAATTCACCGCCCTGGCCAGGGCGCACTTCGGCCTGGATCCCGACCGGATCCGGCCGTAGCGACGGCGCCCGCGGGGTTCGGAGGGACCGGCGATGGACTTCAGGAAAATCGTGATGGACGCGATCGGGGGACAGGCCCCGGCCCGCCCCCTGTTCATGCCCGACCTGGGCCTCTGGTTTGCCTGGCACAGCCGCCGGGGAACGCTGCCGCAAGGGTGCGGGGAGTCGCTCGCCGAAATCGCCGCGTCCCTGAACTGCCCGGCGTGGACCGTCCGGTCCCCCTGGCGGCTCGAATATGAAGGGGTCGAGGTGACGCGCGAAAAGTCCGCGACCGGGCGGGTCGTCCGCTACCTCACCCGGTGCGGGGTCCTGACCGAAAAATGGGTACTGGGTCCCGACGGCGACTGGTGGCAGCAGGAGTATCCCGTCAAGGACGAGGGGGACCTGGACGCCGCGGAGGAGATCGTCAAGGGGTTGCGCTACCGGCTGGAACCGTCCGCCCCCCCCGCGGCCGCCGCGGACCCCGGGGTGATCGAGGTGATCGAGATCCCCAAGGCCCCCTACTCCGACCTGCTCCACACCCTGCTGGGATGGAGCGACGGACTGATGCTGATGATGGCGGAAGAGGAGCGGTTTGCGGCCATGCTGGAGGTCATGGAGGAAACCAGGAACGGGCTGGTCCGGGACCTGGCCGCGGCCTTCCCCGCCTCCCTCTTCTGGGCGCCGGACAACCTGGACGGGCAATTCGTCACGCCGGCCGCCTTCGGGAAATACCTCCGGGGCAGCTACCGCGCGACGGGCGAGCTGCTGCGCCCGGGCGGCGGCCGGCTGTGGGTGCATATCGGGGGGATGTGCCGGCACCTGCTGGCGCCCATGGGGGAGGCCGGCATCGACGGGCTGGCGGGCGTTTCGGGACCCCCCCAGAGCGATGCGACCCTCGCCGAGGCAAGGCAGGCGTCAGGCCCGCGCATGACGCTGTGGGGGGGCATCCCCCAGGACTACGTCATGCCGATGGTGGACCGTGCCCTCCTGAGGGGGTCGATCGCCGAGGCCCGGGCCTTCGCGCGGGGCGACGGCCGGACGATCGTGGGGGTGGCGGACCACGTCCCGGTCGATGCCGAATGGGACCGCCTCAGGGAGATCGCCGACGCCCTGAATTCATGAAACGCGGGCGCCCATCGGGGTGGCGGCGGCGAATTTCTCGTTGAAATCGGGGATGCGGGCCAGTTCGAGGTACCCGTCCAGCTCGGCGACGGCGAGCGCTTCCCGGCGCCTCTCCCTCGAAACCAGAGCCAGGCGCGCCCCGGTTCCCGCCGCGTTCCCCACCTGCTCGAAACGCCCGAGGGGGAGCGCCGGGAGCATGCCGATGGCGATGGCGCTCTCCACGTCGATAAAGGTGCCGAACGCCCCGGCGATGATCACCCGGTCGATATCCTCGTCCCTGATCCCCGCGTCCTCGACCAGCGCCTGGATGCCGAGGCGGATGGCGGTCTTGGCCGCCTGCAGCGCCCGGACGTCCTTCTGCGATACGGTGATGTCCTCCTGCCCCGGGCGCTCGGCCAGGATGAATTCCCGCACTCCGTCGCGCCGGCGCACGAGCGGGTGGTCCAGCATCCGGCCCGTGGCGTCGATGACGCCCCCCTGGAGCATCTGCGCGACCGCGTCGAGCAGGCCCGAGCCGCAGATGCCGACCGGGGCGCCCCCCCCGATCGTCTGGATTTCGGGCCGCCCCCCCCGGAGGCGCACGTGCTCGATCGCCCCCGCGGCCGCCCGCATGCCGAACCGGATCTGCGCCCCTTCGAACGCCGGCCCGGAGGCGCACGAGACGCTCTTCATCCTGCCGCCCCGGTTCAGGCAGATCTCGGTATTGGTGCCGATGTCGAGGGCCAGAGTCACGCCCTCCCTCCGGCTCATCCCGGTCGCCAGCAGCATCGCCACGTGATCCGCGCCCACGTATCCCGCGATATTCGGCGGCATGTGGATCCAGGCTCCCGGTGCCGTTTTCAGGCCGATGTCCCGGGCCTTGAAGTCCTCGGCGCCGCCGATGCCCGGCACGTAGGGGACCAGGCCCAGCTGCCGCACCGGCAGGCGCAGGAAGAGGTGATGCACGGCGGTGTTGGCGACGAGCACCGCGTCGACGATGTGCGCGGGCTCGGCGCCGATCTCCGCGCACAGGGCGGAAACGCTGCCGTTCAGGGCGTCGACGATCAGCGTCTGCATACGCGCGGCGTTCTCCGCGGATTCCCCCGCGTTGTGGATGCGGGAGACGATATCCTCGCCGTAGGAGATCTGCGGGTTCATCAACCCCGCGGAGGCCGCGACGACGCCGCTCTGCATGTCCACCAGGTACACCGCGATCTTGGTCGTGCCGATATCCACGGCAAGGCCGATCCAGCGCGTCGCGGGCGCGTCGAGGGCGATGATCTCCCCTTCCCGCACCACGACGCTCGCTTCGAAACGGAGTTCGCGCAGCCTGGAGGCGAGGACCTGCTGCACGGCGAGATCGATGGTCCCCGGGGCCAGGCCGTGATCGCGCCGGAGGACATCCCAAAGGTTCCGGTCATCCGGCAGCGGGCGGCCCAGGGAGGGAGGGGTCAGCCGGACCTCGAAGGGGCGTGCCAGGGGATCCGGTTCGACCCGCACCTCGAGCCCCTCCACCTGCGTGCGTTGGGGGGCCGAGAGCGATTCCGGCGGCACGTGCACCCGGACGTCCCCCAGGGGGTAAGTCATGCAGGCGAGGCGGTGTCCCTGGCCGATTTCCCCCTCCGTGAAGACGCCCCGGTCCTCTTCCGTCGGGCCTGAAACGGCCCCGGCCACGACCTGGACCCGGCAGCGGCCGCACACCCCGATCCCGCCGCAGAGGCCGACCAGGTCCACGTCGAGCAGCCGCGCGCACTCCATGAGCGTCGTCTCCTCGGGACAGGGACCGCGCCTCCCCACCGGCATGAATTCGACTCGGGCCAAGGAATCCCCCTTCGCAGCGGGGCATGAAAAAAGCCCTCCCCGGGCCGGCCGGCCCGGGGAGGGCTTGGTTACGGCCTAGGCCTGCTGCTTTTTAAGCCATTCCGCGCCGTACCGGTTGCATTCCTCGATCACCACCGGGGTCACCCACTCGTTGATGCACTCGAGGCTGCCGATACAGGGGAGGAACGCCCCGCCGGGGGCGTAGGTGTCGATGGCCCTGCGGACCTCGCCGCGGATCTCGTCCTCGGTCGCATCGGCCCGGTCGATCACGCCCTGGTCGATGCCCCCCAGCATGAGCATCTTGCCCTGCGTGTTTTCCCTGATCGCTTTGAGATCGTTGGAAGGCAGGGCCCCCTGCCACATGTCGATCCCCAGATCGACCATGTCCTTTTCGATCCCCTGGATGTAGCAGTCGGAATGATGCTGGATCAGCACCCCGCGCTCCTTGACGTAGCCGTAAAGGCGCTGGTAATGCGGCTTCAGGAGATCGCGGAACTTCTGCGGGGAGAAGAAGAGGGAGGTCTTGGAGCCCCAGTCGTCGTGGCTGTGCAGGATGTCGGGCTTCAGGATGTCGATGAGCTGCTGGAAGACCTGGAGCTTCCAGTCGGCGTACGCGTCGAAGAACTCGTACATCGACTCGGGCTCCTCGTACATGTTGACGAGCACTTCCTCGAAGGGCATCAGGCAGTGCGCGCGCTCGAACAGGCCGCGGAAACTGGGGACCATGACCAGGGTGGTTTCCCGGTCGATCCCTTCGATCGTCTTCTTGGCGTCGCTCCAGTCCAGGTCCGGGATGGCGGGGAACTTGACGTAGTCGCGCCATTTCGTGACGTCCTTGATGACCTTGTTCTGATCGTTGACGATCGGGATCCAGCCGGGGTCGCCGGGCAGGAAGCGCAGCGTCCCGCCCCAGTTGTCGATGGCCGCCTCCCCCGTGAACTGGAGGATGTCCCATATGGAAATGGGATCCATGACACAGTGGAACTTGATCTTCGGAAAAGCCTCGAACCCGTACCCCATCCATCGGATGGGCTTCTCATTCCGCAAGGCGGACATGAACATCTCTTTTAGATTCATGGTCGAATGTCTCCTGACTCTTCACTGTTTGTGTTGGGGATCTCAAAAATCATAGCTTCCGCAAGCCGATGCAAGTCATTATTATATTTGGCTTAA